>CAJXMR010000068.1 GCA_913056305.1 uncultured Ralstonia sp. | reverse complement strand
GCAAGACAAAGAAAGTGAGTCGGCCCCGGCAGGGGACGAAACAGCAGCAGACCACTAACAAAAAACCCCGGCAGAAGCCTACACAGCAAACAACCCCGTCACCCCGCCACCGGTTTCTTAGCCGCCAACAGCCCCTTCAACGCCCCAAGCCGATCCTTAGGCGACATGGCAGGCATGCTGTCCTCAGGAGTAGGCCCCGCATCCTCCCCAAGCTTCATCTCCGCGATGTAGCGAGAAGGCTCACACACCACCGTTTCCCGCGCCCGCTTGCGCTTCTTGCACCAGCTGATATGCAAGCTCCGCTGCGCCCGCGTAATCCCCACATACATCAACCGCCGTTCTTCCTCGATCTTCTCGTCGGTCAGGTCATCGTCTTCACGGCAGTGCGGCAGGATCCCCTCCTCCACGCCCACCAGGAACACGTGCGGATACTCCAGCCCCTTGCTCGCATGCAGGGTCGACAAGCGCACCGCATCCGGGTCCTCTTCCTTGCCTTCGAGCATGCTGATGAGCGCAATGGTCTGCGTCAGCTCCAGCAGGTTCTTGCCGGTGTCCGCCAGGCCATCGGCATTGTCGAAGTTGGTGGCGTCCTCGGCTTCGACGTTTTCGGGCTTGGTGCCCTTGCGCTTGAGCCACTCCAGAAACTCCAGCACGGTGGTCCACTTGTTCTGGGCCTGGCGCTCGTCGTAGGTGTCGTACAGATAGGCCTCGTAGTGGATGCCGCCCATCATCTCGTCGAGCAGCGTGCTGGCGGGCTCCTTGGCGGCGCGGTCCGACAGCCGCACGATGAACTCGCAGAACACCCGCAGCGGCTCCAGCTGGCGCGGTGCCAGCGACGCCTCGATGCCACCCATCATCGCCGCCTCGAACAGCGACACCTTGGCCTGCCCCGCGAATGACCCCAGCACCTCCAGCGTCGCATTGCCCACGCCGCGCTTGGGCGTGGTGATGGCGCGGATGAACGCAGGGTCGTCATCGGCGTTGGCGATCAGCCGCAAATACGCGCACAGGTCCTTGATCTCGGCCTTGTCGAAGAAGCTCTGGCCGCCCGACAGCACATACGGAATGCGCTCGCGGCGCAGGATCTGCTCGAACAGGCGCGCCTGGAAGTTGCCGCGATACAGGATCGCGTAATCCCGGAACTGCGCGCGGCGCTCGAACTTGTGCGCGGAGAGCTTGAAGACCACGCTCTCGGCCTCGTGCTCCTCGTCATTGGCGCCGCTCACGTTGATGGCGTCGCCCATGCCGTGCTCGCTCCACAGCGTCTTCTCGAACAGCTTCGGGTTCTGCGCGATCACCGCGTTGGCGGCGTTCAGGATGCGCACGGTGGAGCGGTAGTTCTGCTCCAGCTTGATCACCTTCAGGTTCGGGAAATCCGTCTGCAGCAGCTTGAGGTTGTCGAGCGTGGCGCCGCGCCAGCCGTAGATGGCCTGGTCGTCGTCGCCCACCGCCGTGAAGGCCGGCGCGCGCAGGTGCGAGCCGCCGGCCAGCAGCTTCAGCAGCTGGTACTGGCAGGCGTTGGTGTCTTGGTATTCGTCGACGAGGAAGTAGCGCAGGCGGTTCTGCCACTTCAGGCGCACCTCTTCATTGCGCGCGAACAGCTCGGCGGGAATGCGGATCAGGTCGTCGAAATCCACCGCCTGGTACGCATGCAGCGTGGCGACGTAGTTGCGGTAGACCAGCGCGGCCTGGTGGTCGTCGACGTTGTTGTTGGCCAGCGCCTCGGCAATGGCGGCTTCCGGATCGACCAGGCCGTTCTTCCACAAAGAGATCGTGCTCTGCACGCGGCGGATCAGTTGCTTGTCGGTGGTCGCCAACTGCTCTTGGATCATCCCGAAGCAGTCATCCGAATCCATGATCGAGAAGCGCGGCTTCAGGCCCACGTGCTCGGCCTCGGCGCGCAGGATCTGCACGCCCAGCGAGTGGAAAGTACACACCGTCAGCTGCTTGATCGGGATGCGCTTGCCGTCTTCGCGCGTCTTGCCGTCCATCAGCTTGGCCACGCGCTCCTGCATCTCCTTGGCCGCCTTATTGGTAAATGTGACGGCGGCGATGTGACGCGGCTCGAACCCCTTGTCGAGGATCAGGTGCGCGATCTTTTGCGTGATCACACGGGTCTTGCCGGAGCCGGCCCCGGCCAGCACCAGGCACGGGCCGTCGAGGTAGTGCACACCTTCGGATTGGGCAGCATTGAGCCCGTGGGCGAGACCGGAAGACATGGGGGCAAGCAGGCGGGAATGTACGGCGGACGGCGATGGTAGCACGGGCCTGCGGCCGGGCCTGGACGGTGCGCGGCGTGCATCGCGGGCGTGAATCCGGTGCACGTTGGCGGCGCGGGAAATAGGAGTTTTCTCATTCTGAAAACACCTAGGGAATTCCAGAATGAAGTCATGGAAAGGCACAACAAAGTGTCACGACAAACCGACCAACGACATTCTGGAGTTCATCATGGCCCGCATCCAATCCACCCAATCAACAACGCTCACGCGCTACCCGCGCCTTGCCGCGCGAACTGCGCTGGCCTTGAGCGCATTCAGCCTGACAGCAATCGCCCACGCAGCCGGCACGGAAATCGGCACCTGCGCGTCAGCCCCTGACATCACCAACATTGCAATCAACGGAACCAACTCGCGATACTGCACGGACGCCGGAGGCACTAGTTCCATTGCGATCGGCGCATCCGGTAAAGCCAGTGGCGCCGGTACCGGAACGTCGGCCAGCGGCATGACCGCCGGAAACTATAACCAGACTGCAATGGGCGTGGGTGCAGCAGCAACTGCCCGCTCCGCAACAGCCCTCGGCGCAGTCGCGACGGCCAGCGGCATTGGCTCGGCCGCTCTTGGTGCAAGTGCAACTGCCAGCGCGAATTCGGCCACCGCACTTGGTGAAGCGACCGTCGCCTCGGGTGCAGCCGCGACCGCTGTCGGCGCCTTGTCCAAAGCGACCGCTGACGACGCCACGGCCCTCGGCCGCAATGCCCAAGCAACGCAGAGTGGCTCGGTTGCGCTCGGTGCCAACTCGGTCGCGGATCGAGCCAACGCCATCTCGGTCGGCTCGGCCACGCTGCAACGCCAGATCACCAACGTCGCCGCCGGCGCGCAGGACACGGACGCGGTCAATTTCAGCCAGCTGAAAACCGCCTACCAGAACATGGCGGACACGCTGGGCGGCGGCGCAGGCTTCAACAACGGCGTCTGGACCCCGCCCTCCTACGCGTTCATCAACGGCAACAACTACAACAACGTGGGCGATGCGTTGAAGAACCTGGATGGCCGCGTCAATACGCTGGAGCAAAGCGGCGGCGGCAGCGGCACGCAAAACAACGGCATGTTTGACGGCAAGGGCAACGGCAGCGGCGCCAAAACGGACGCCGCAGCCAACGGCAACAACACGACGTCTGCCGGGCCGAACTCGGTCGCCAACGGTGACAACTCGACGGCCGTCGGTTCCAACGCGCAGGCCAACGCCGACAACAGCGTTGCGCTCGGCAAGGATTCGGTGGCCGACCGCCAAAGCACGGTGTCCGTCGGCGCCATTGGCAACGAACGCCAGATCGCCAACGTGATGGACGGCACCGCCGATACCGATGCGGCCAACATGCGGCAGCTCAACACGGCCGTGCGCGAGGGCAACGCGCAAACGCTGAAGCAGGCCAACGACTACACCGACCAGCGCTTTGCCGACACGAACCGCGCCATCCACGATGTGGCCCGCAAAGCCTACGCCGGCGTGGCCGCAGCCATGGCGATGCCGAACATGACGCCGTCCGGGCCGGGCAAGACCGTTGTGGCTGGCGGTGTCGCCAACTACGCGGGCGGCAGCGCCGTCGGCGTGGGCGTCACGCACCGCGCGCGCAACAGCCGCTGGATGGTCAACGTGGCCGCCTCCGTC
Organism: uncultured Ralstonia sp.; assembly: GCA_913056305.1. Taxonomy (GTDB): domain Bacteria; phylum Pseudomonadota; class Gammaproteobacteria; order Burkholderiales; family Burkholderiaceae; genus Ralstonia. The sequence goes on along the minus strand of CAJXMR010000068.1, from coordinate 16,553 downwards.
ACCTCCACGGGCGATGTGGGTAGCCGTGTGCAGGCCGGCTGCGAGTTCTGAGCGCCGCCTGTGCCCTCCTGAATTTCCTCCGTCGATAGGTTGTTTGCCGGCCCACGGGTCGGCATTTTTTTTTGGTGCCTCCGGAGAGGCCGCAGGAATTCCGCCCGTGCTTTAGGAGGTTTCTGATTTTCTTTGATTTATCAAAACGCCATTATCTAAACAAGAAGGCACGAAACATTTTTTTAATTCTCTCCACACTAGCGCCCGCGCAAAAAGAAACAAAAAAATCATCGCGCAACGTTTTCAACTTCTCCAATCAGGCATCGACATGAACAAGGCATATCGGATTATTCGCAACAAGGCGACCGGGCTGTGGACGGTGGCGTCGGAAATTGCACGCGGCAAGGGCGCGAGCCGCGCCACAAACAATCTCAGCCCTTTGCCGGGGCTGGCCGCGCTGGCAGGGGTGGCCGTCGTGCTGGGCGGGATTTCATCGCCTGGCTTCGCAGCCACCAATATCAGCAACGTCAGCGTTCAGGATACGGGTGCGTGCATTAACTCCGATGCCGGCTTTACGCCATCCAACGGCGCGAAGGCCGAGTCGGGGGCTGGCTCCATTGCCATTGGCGACTGCAGCTACGCGGCCAAAGAATCCGCTACCGCCATGGGGAAGAACACGGTCGCTAACGCCACTTACAGCACGGCCCTCGGCGAGCACACCACGGCAGCCGCCGAGCGCAGTGTCGCCGTTGGCAGCTGCGGCACCTCCGCCACCGGCGTGCGCAGCACGGCACTCGGCTCGGGTGCGCTCGCCTCTGCAACGGATGCCCTGGCGGTCGGTGCGGGTGCGCGCAGCAGCGCCGCCGGTGCCGCGGCCCTGGGCGCCAACGCTGTCGCCGACCGCGGCGCCATCACCGCCACCGCCAACCCGCTCGCTTACGGCACCAGCACGGTCACCACCACGCAGGGCGCGGCGTCGGTCGGCTCGTCGACGGCGCAGCGTCAGATCATCAACGTGGCCGCAGGCACGGCAGATACGGACGCGGCCAACGTCGGCCAGGTCAAGAACGTGAAGGCGGTGGTGGATGCCAATGCCACGGCCACGGCCACTGCGCTGGGCGGCGGCTCGACCGTCGGCACCGACGGCAAGATCACTGCGCCGAGCTACGTGCTCAACAACAAGGCCAACACGTTCACCAACGTGGGTGACGCGCTGGGCAACCTGGATACGCGCGTAACGGCCAATAACACCAGCATCACGGCACTGAGCAACGGTACGGCCGGCCTCGTGCGGCAGGCCAACAACACGGCCTCCATTACGATCGGCGCGGCCAACGCCGGTGATACGGTCAACATCATGGGCACGGCAGCCACTGGCGGCGCGCGCATCACGCGCAAGCTGACCGGCGTGACCGCCGGCACGGTGTCCGATAGCAGCTCGGACGCCATCAACGGCGCGCAATTGCATGCGACGGCCGACTCGATCGCCACCGCGCTGGGCGGCGGCGCTGCCGTGGCCAACGACGGCACCATCACGCAGCCGACCTACGATTTCGGCAGCGGCCGCACGTTCAACGACGTCGGCTCGGCGCTCGGCAACCTGAACACCCGCACCGGCACACTGGAAGCCACGACCGTGCAGTACGACAGCGCCAGCAAGAACGCGCTGACGCTGAACAACGGCGGCACCGCCGTGCAGGTCAAGAACGTCGCCGATGGCACCGCCGACACCGACGCGGCCAACGTGGGCCAGGTGAACAAGATCCAGACCACGGCCGATGCCGCCAAGTCCGCTGCCGACGCCAACACGACGGCCATCAACGCCGCCAACACGTTGGCCACCAACAACACCGCTGCTACGGCCAAGGCGCTGGGCACCACTGTGGGCGACGATGGCAAGATCGCCGCGCCCAGCTATACGGTGGGCGGTGAAGCGTTCGATAACGTGCGCGGCGCCCTGGGCAACCTGGATACGCGTACGAAGACCAACACCAGCGACATCGCCTCGCTCAAGTCCGACATCAACGCCGGCGCGACCGGCCTGGTGCGGCAGGATGCGACCACCAAGAACCTGACTATCGGCAAGGATGTTGCCGGTACGGAGATCAGCGTCGCGGGCAAGGATGCCGACGGCAAGGCCGTCAACCGCAAGCTGACCGGCCTGGCCGATGGCTCGCTGACGGACGACAGCACCGACGCCGTCACCGGCAAGCAACTGAAGACGACCAACGACAGCGTGACGACCCTCGATGGCAACGTCACCAAGCTCGATGGCCGCATGACCACAGCTGAAAGCAACATCAAGACCAACACCAGCGACATCACCCAGCTCAAGTCCGACATCAGCTCCGGCACGACTGGTCTGGTGCAGCAAGACGCGACCACCAAGAACCTGACCATCGGCAAGGAAGTCGCGGGCACGGAAATCAGCGTGGCGGGCAAGGATGCTAACGGCAAGGCCATCAACCGCAAGCTGACCGGCTTGGCGGATGCGGACCTGACCGACACCAGCACCGACGCCGTCACCGGCAGGCAACTGAAGACGACCAACGACAACGTGACCGCACTCGACAGCAGCGTCACCAAGCTCGATGGCCGCGTGACGACTGCCGAAGGCAACATCAAGACCAACACCGACAACATCGCCCAGTTGAAGACGGACATCGATTCCGGCGCAACCGGCCTGGTGCAGCAGGACGCGACCACCAAGAACTTGACCATCGGCAAGGATGTCGCGGGCACTGAGATCAGCGTCGCTGGCAAGGATGCCGACGGCAAGGCCATCAACCGCAAGCTGACGGGCGTATCCGATGGGTCGGCCGATGCCGACGCGGCCAACTACGGTCAGGTCAAGGCCGTGGACCAGCGCGTCACAACCCTGAGCGCGAGCGCGGTGCGGTACGACAGCGACGCCAAGACCTCGATCACGCTGAACAGCGGCGGCAAGGCTGTGCAGATCAAGAACGTCGCCGACGGCACGGATGACACCGATGCCGCCAATGTCAAGCAGGTCAAGGACGTTGAAGGCAAGATCGGCACGCTCACTGCCAACGCCGTGCAGTACGACGATGCGGACAAGACGTCGGTCACGCTGAACAAGGGTGGCTCGGCGGTGCAGGTCAAGAACGTGGCCGATGGCACGGAGGATTCCGATGCAGCTAACGTCAAGCAGGTCAAGCAGATTGCCAACCAGATCGACAGCACGTTGAGCACGGCTACCGAGAACGTCGCGGCGGCGCTGGGTGGAGGCGCTTCCTTCACCAACGGCGTCTGGATGGCCCCGACGTATGCGTTCTCCGATGGCCAGATCGCGAAGAACGTAGGTGAGGCGTTCTCATACTTGGACACGCGTGTGAACAAGCTTGAGACGGGCGGCAGCAGTCAGGCCAGCGCCATGTTCAACGGCAATGGCAGCGGCAGCGGCAGCAAGGAAGCCGCCCAGGCGACCGGCACGTACGCCACGGCTTCCGGCGCCAACGCGGTTGCCAGCGGCAGCAACGCCACGGCAACGGGCGCCAACGCTGTCGCCTCGGCGGACAACAGCGTCGCGCTGGGCGCCAACTCGGTGGCCGACCGGGCCAACACCGTGTCGGTCGGTTCGCAAGCGCAGCAGCGCGCCATCACCAACGTCATGGCGGGCACGCAGGACACCGATGCGGTCAACGTGCAACAGCTCAACGGCGTGAAGTCGCAGGTGGCGGGCATCCAGCAAAGCGTTGATACCCTGCAGAACCAGGTCAACCAGCGTTTCGACCAGATGGACAACCGCATGAACCGCCTCGGCGCGATGAACGCGGCCATGTCGACGATGGTGGCCAGTGCGGCAGGCCTGCAGACCGACAACCGCATGGCGGTCGGCACTGGCCTGTATCGCGGCCAAACCGCGCTGGCAATCGGTTACCAGCGCAAGGTGGGCTCGCGCGCCACCGTGACGATTGGTGGCTCGACTGCCGGCGGCACGGAGTACAACGTGGGCGTGGGCGCGGGCTACGGTTGGTAAGTGGCTGAGTTGCTGAAGTAGCGGTACTGGGGCGCATTGGCTTTGGCTGGTGCGCCCTTTTTGTTTTGTTGTTGGTGGTCTGCTGCTGTTTCGTCCCCTGCCGGGGCCGACTCACTTTCTTTGTCTTGCCAAAGAAAGTAAGCAAAGAAAGGCGCGCCCGATGCGGCGACCCCCTCCTTGAATTTCAGTCGCAGGGAGGGAGGGGAGGCAAACTCGCTGCGCTCAGACAGCCTCCCCTCTTTTTCCTCCCCGCAACAGAAATTCAAGGCGCCATCTAGGGCAGGCACGGCCAAACTGTCGGTGTGCTGGCGGTGTCGCTTTGCGCATTCGTTTGCACCCCTCGCTTTACTTTCGGGCGTTACACGGCTTACGCCCGGTTACACGACAACCGTAAGCTCCTGGCCGATACGCGCCGTTATAGGCAGGACAGCGGCTGAATCGGTCAGCCGCTCAACCGAGGGGAGCGTTTCATGAACCGCATCGTCAAAGTCCTGGCTGTTACCGCCGTCGCCCTGTCCGCCACCACCGGCGCTTTCGCGCAAACGCAGTGGCAGAAGGATCACCCGCGCCGCGCAGAAGTGAACCATCGCCTGGCCAACCAGAACAAGCGCATCCACAACGAGGTGAAGGAAGGCGAGATGTCCAAGGGCCAAGCTGCGAGGCTGCACAAGGAAGACCGTCAGATCCGCCAGGAAGAACGCGACATGGCTTCCCAGAACGGTGGCCACATCACCAAGCAAGAACAGCGCACCCTGAACCAGCAGGAAAACAAGGTCAGCCGCCAGATCGGCAACTAAGCAACCAAGCTTCCTGACCGCGGCGTCCGCAAGGCGCCAGACGGGCCGGCAAGCGGCCACACCCCCGGGCAATGGCACCAAGGCCAGTGTCCCGACGGTGTGGCCGTTTTCCTTGGCCGTGTCTTTTTGTCTTTGGACGTTGAGCCTAGATGGCGCCTTGAATTTCTGTTGCGGGGAGGAAAAAGAGAGCGGGCCTGTCTGAGCGCAGCGAGTTTGCCCGCTCTCCCTCCCTGCGACAGAAATTCAAGGAGGGGGTCGCCATCTCGGCGCGCCTTTCTTTGCCTACTTTCTTTGGCAAGACAAAGAAAAGTAGGTCAGCCCCGGCAGGGGACGAAACAGCAGCAGACCACCAAGTCCAAAACCCACACAACAGCAATCACTGCAACATAAACGTCTCGTACTCCAACCGATCCAACTTCCGATCCAGAATGGTCAGGCTGGCCATCACAACCAGCAACAGCGACACCGCAAACCCATACCCATACCAAGCCGGCCCCAACTGCAGCGTGATCCAGGTCAGCACCCCGTTCAACACCACAAACGCAGCCGTCAGCCCCAGCACAACCCGCCGCCGATCCAGGTAAAAGAAGATATTCAGCACCCCCAGAAACACCACCTGCAGGCTCGCAGCAATCGTGTCGACATACAGCAAGGGCAAATACAGCTCGGAAATCTGCAGCACACGCAGCACCGAGGCGCCCACGGCAAACAACACCAGCGCCGCCATGGCCTGGATCTTCACGATCTCGTACAGCCCGGCCCGAATGGTCTGCACCATCGTGTTACGCATATCCTCGATATGCTCCAGCGACGCCCCACCCCGCACCGCGTCGTAGAACGCATCGTAGTACTCGACAAAATCCGTCTCGATCCGCACCAAGAACACCGCCATCCCCGGGATGATGCCGAGGTACGCCAGGAACACCGGAATGTCATAGATGACCGACGCGTGCAGCGGCCCGACCACCTGCTGCCCCGTGCCCGGCGCGTACCAGAACATGAACTTGTCGAGCCAGATGCCGAGGTTGTAGAGCAGCCCGATCACCATCAGCGATGGATACGCATACCGCTTGTCGAACACCTCGAACGACAGGAAGCGCCGCGCGCTGAAGTTGCGGTAGATCAGCCCCGCCATGCTGATCAGCAGGCACAGCTGGCCCAGCACGAAGCCCAGCAGCAGCCCCTCCAGCCCGATGCGGTTGAACAGCAGCGCCAGCAGCACGGTCAGGGTGTAGCCGATCAGGAACGTCCAGACGACGGCCTTGTACTGCTTCATGCCCGACAGGAAGATCACCGCGATCCAGATGTTGGCCATGACCACGAAGCCGGCCAGCATCAAGATCCGATAAATGGCCGACTGCTGCGGAAACCCGAACAGCACCACCAGCAGCCCCAGCCCGCCCGAGAGCAGCGTGATGACGAGCGACACCGCGTGGTAGTTGGGCAGCACGAGGTCATCGCGCTTCTCGAACAGGCGGTCGGAGGTGAAGCGTGTGAAAGCCAGCTGCATCGGCCCGGTCAGGATCAGGCTCACCGCAATCAGGTAAGTAACGGACACCTGGAACTGCGTGATGAGCGAGCCCGGAATCACGAACGGCAGGCTCAGGATACCGATCAGCAAGATGCCGACGATGGAGAGAATCCACGGCCCGGAACTGATGATGCCGGCGTAGGTGTAGGCGCGCAGCAGCCCGAGCAGGCTGTCGCGCTTGAGCATCTTGCGCAGCTCGAAACCGATGCCGGCCATCAGCGCGCTCCCTTCTTGCCGTTCTGCCCGGCGTGGTGCGGGCAGGCTGCGGCGGCCGCCGTGGCGCCGGCCTCGGTGGTCAGGTCGGGCAGCGTGCGCAGGCGCTCGTACAGCTCGCGGTAGCTGCCGACCATCATCTCCTGCGTGTAGTAGCGCTCGACGCGGGCAACGCCGGCGGCCTGCGCTTCATGCCAGCGCGCCTCGTCCCGTAGCAGCGTGAGCACCTCGGCGGCCAGCGCGGCCGGGTCGGCGATGCGCACCACGGCGCCCGCCGCACCCAGCGCCGCGTCGTCCCCTTCCAGGCCGAACAGCAACTGGCGGCACGAGCCCACATCGGTGGTGACCGACGGCACGCCTGCGGCAAACCCTTCCAGCACCACCAGCGGCAGCGCCTCGCTGATGGAACTCAGCACCAGCACGCCCACCTTGGGCAGCACGTCGTCGATCTTCTGGAAGCCGAGGAACTTGATGCGGTCGCCCAGGCCCAGGCTCTCGGCCAGGCTGTGGCATTCCTGCGCGTAGTCGGGGTCTTCATCTTCCGGGCCGGCGATCCAGCCTTCGGCGTCGGGCATCTCGCGCGTGATGGTCAGCATGGCGCGGATGAAGGTCTTCACGTCCTTGATCGGCACCACCCGGCCGATCAGGCACATCACGTGCGGCACCGTGGCCGGGCGCTTATCGCGCAGCGGCGCCAGGCGCGGCAGGTTGATGCCGTTGGGGATGTTGCGCGTCTTCTCGGCCGGCGCGCCGTCGATCACCTGGCGCAGGCGGTTGCCCTCGTACAGCGCGACGATCTCTTCGGCGGCGTCGTAGCAGACCTTGCCCATGGTCTCGAAGAAGCGCACCCACAGATCACGGAAGTAGCTGATCTGCGCGATGTCCTTCTCGAAGATGCTGCGGTTGTCGCGGATCCACTGGCTCTGGAACAGATCGATCTTGCGTTCCTTGGTGTAGATGCCGTGCTCCGACACCAGCAGCGGCCGCCCGCGCCGGTAGCGCAGCAGCGCGCCCAGGAAGCCCGCATAGCCGGTCGAGATGGTGTGGAACACCTTCACCGGGATCAGGTTCTCGGCAATGCGCACCAGCTGCCAGAGCGGCTTGTGCATGATGCGCACGGTCCAGAAGTAATCGGTGAACGATGGGTCGGTGCAATAGCGCCGGTAGTAGTCCGTCATCATGTCCCAGGCGCGGTGGCTGTAGAGGAATTGTTCCTCTGCCAGCGGCCCGTCGTCGCGCAGGTCGTCGATAGCAGCGCGGATCAGGTGGGCCGTGTCATCACGGTGCGCGGGGTTACGCAGTGCTTCGTGCAGTTGGCGCGAGCGCTCGAACGCCGCGGCGTCACCGCCGCTGGCCTGCACCAGCGGCGGCGCCGGAAAGTCATACAGGTAGTGGCACTCGACGTGCACCACGTTGTCGGGGATGGCGTAGACGGGCTTGCCGTAGTCCTCCCGGCGGCTGCCGATGAAGACGATGGCAAAGCGGATGTCCGGAAATGCCCGGATCATCTGGTTGACCCAGCTCGACACCCCGCCGCTCACGTAGGGGAACGTCCCTTCGAGCAGCAGCGCGACGTCGGCGGACTGGGCGCGTGGGAATTGGTCGCTCATGATGTCCAGTAGCGCAGCAGCGGGCGCAGCAGCGGCAGCGGCGAGCGGCTGGAGAACTGCGCCAGCGCCGCGCGCGCGCCGGCGTAGTCGCGGCGCAGGTAGCAGGCTTCGGCCAGCGGCGGCAGCAGGCGGTCGCGCGGGAAGCCCAACGCCTCGGCCTGGCGCAGATGGGCCTCGGCCACGTCGGGCTCGCGGCGTGACAGGGCCAGGCGCCCGCGCATGTACCACAGCGCGGCGTTGTCGGGCTGGATGGCCAGCGCCGCGCTGGCATAGCGCTCGACCTGCTCGGCGGTGTAGCGGTAGACGTCGCCCTGCACCAGGTTCTGGTAGATCAGCTCCCAGTACAGGTCGGCCAGGCGCTTGTTGATGTCGTAGCGGGCTTCGCGCGTGGTGGCCTCTTCCAGGCGCGGCAGCTCGGCCAGGATCTTCTGCGTGAGCACCTTCTCGGCGTTGTCGAGCATGCCGTAGGCCAGCAGGCGGATGTCGTCCACGGGGTCGGCCAGCAGGTCGCGCAGCACGGGGCTGGCGGTGCGCGTGGGCATGGACTGCATGGCCACCAGCGCAGTCATGCGGCTCTGCACCGGCGCGCGTTCATTGCTGAGCTGCGCGCGCAGCCGCGCCCCGCCGCCGTGCGTCACGCGCGAGATCAGGTGCGCGACAAACACCGGCAACCCCACCTCGGCGATGTCCTTGTCGCCCTCGGGCTTGGGAAACAGCTTGCCCAGCACCAGGCTGCCCAGCACTAGCAGGCAGCCGGCCACCGGCACGAAGAAGCACAGCGCCACCAGGTAGCCATACGTCCAGATGAACGGCACGCGGTAGTGGAACGGCAGCAGACGCCACGCGGCCAGCCCGATCAGCGCGGCAGCGGTGCCCTGCAGCAGCAGGCACGACAGCAGCAGCGCCAGGCTGTTGCCGGCGTGCAGCACCATCACCACTGCTGCGATCTGCGCCGAGATGCCGCTGAGCGTGAGCTTGAACATGGCCGCGCCCCTAGCCGTCCAGGTGGCAGCGCGTGAGGAAGCGCTGCAGCGCCTCGCCCGGGTGCTCGCCAGTCACGTGCAGGGTCTGCGCGCTGATGTGGGCCTCTTCGAAATCGACGCCGAACTGCGCGCGCAGGCTGTCTTCGATGCGCACCAGATAGGCCGACACGGCGCCCGCGCCCGACAGCGGCATCAGTGTGACGATGGCGCGGCGGCCCTTGCCGCGCGCCTGCCAGACCACGTCCAGCGCACGGCGGCTGCGCACCACGTGCTCGAACAGCGCGTCGCTGGCTTCGTCCAGATCGAAGATCAGTGCCACCACCGAGGTATCGATGCCGGTATCGCGGTGCAGGCGCGCCAGGCGGCCGAGGTCGAGCGCGAATTCGTACGGCGCGTCCGGCACGAGGTCCAGGATCTCCGAGCTGACCGTCAGGTGGCGCACGCCGTCGGCGTAGTAGCCCAGCAGCACCAGCAGGAACTGCAGGTTCTCGTACGACAGCGACAGGAACGGCATCTGCTGCACGACCACGATGCCGATCAGCTCGTCGGCACCCGACAGCACCGGCGCGCAGGCGACGTAGCGCGAGCCCTCTTCGTGGCGCAGCTCAGGCGCCTGCGGGTGGCCGAGCGTGTGGGTGTCGATGCAGTGGCGGATGAGCGGATCGTCGGCGGCGATATCGAACGGCGTGCCAACGCGCGCCACCGGTTCGGTGTCGACCTGGTTGCCGGTCACGCGCACCATGGCCGCCACCTCCAGCTGGCAGGCCTGGGCGGTCCATTGCAGAAACTGCATGGCGCCGGGCAGTTGGGCCACGTCGGGCAGGTTGTCGCCCATGGCGTGTTCACGCCCGGCCAGCGCCAGATTGCGCAGCTGCGTGAGCGTGTCGCGCAGCGTGGTCGGCTTGGCCAGCAGGTCGTTCTCCAGCCGCTCGTGCGAGAGGCGCAGCAGGAAGTGGTTCTTGGTGAGCGCGGCCAGGCGGTCGTTCAGGTAGCCGTTGACGGTGCGGGCGCGCGACAGCCGCGCGCTCCAGATATCGCCAAACTGGCCGCCCACCAGCACCAGCATCAGGCCGCCGAGGAAGGTCATGCGTGGGAAGGCGCCCGCCGCCGCGGTCGGGGCGTAGAACAGCCACCACGCGCCCAGCACCACCAGCGCGGCGGCCGCGCCCAGCAGCGTGCCGTAGCGCAGCGCCAGGATCAGCGGCACCAGCCAGATCCACGGGAACCCATAGCCGAGCAGCAGCGGGTTGTTCGGCACGAACAACCAGACGATGGCGATGGTGACCACCATGGTGCCGATCGTCTCGAGCACGGCGGTCGGGCTCGACAGCGTGGGCGCGAGCAGCTTGCCGTACCAGGTGGACGCACCGATGCCCTGCGCGTTGCGCCGGCGATCACGCTGCCGCGCGTCGGTGGCAGCGGTCGCGCTCTTGCCCGGGGCGGCGCGGTCGGCTTGCGCGCCTTGCGTCTTCATCAACTCCGGCCCAGCGGCGACAGCAGTTGGCGCAGCAGCTTCTGCGCCACGGCCGACACGGCGTCCCGGCTCCAGCCGGTGCGGCTGCCGGCAGCGCTCCAGATCACGTTGCCGCTCTGCACTTCGATCACCTGCAGGGTGATGCCGACAGCGGGCTCGCCGTCCACGCCCACTTTGTAGCGCCATTCATCCACGGTGCCGGTGAGCGCATAGCGCGCGCGCTCGCCGCGCGCCCATTCCAGCGCACGCGTCACGGCCTCGCGCTCGGCCGGCTCGAACAGCGATTCACCGTTCAGGCTGGCCGGATACTGCTTGAGATTGGTGAAGCCGCGCGCCTTCAGCAGGCTGGCGGCGATGCTCTCGGCGCGCAGGCCGGCCTGCGGCGTCTCGGTGTAGTTGACGATCGGCAGCACGACCCAGGCGTCGGTGGCGCTGGCCGCAGGCGCGCTGCTGCTGTCGACCACCGCGCAGGCGGACAGCGCCAGCGCCGCACCGACGCCCGCGGCCATCGCCAGCCAGCGGCGGCGGCCGACCTGCATCGTGTCGAGGAGGGATGTCATCGGTTTCTCCATGTGCATTTCGTGTGTTCTTTTCTGTTGCTCTGTTCAGTACAGCCAGCGATAGCGCAGGCCGATTTCCGTCAGCGGCGAGGTCCCCGACCGCGTGATGGACTGGTGTTCGATGTACAGCGCCAGGTGGTCGTTGCCGAACACGCTGCCGGCCACCCCCAACTGCACCTGGCTGCCCCACCCTTCGCGATTGTCGCGCAGCATGCCGACATCCAGGAACGGGCGCCAGGCGCGGGTGTAGCGGTCCAGATAATCGGTGCCGAAGCCGAACAGCACACCATACTGCGTGAACGAGCGCGGCATGAACTGGTCGACCGACAGCGGCACCCCCGCTGGCAGCAGGCGCCCCAGCAACGCACTGGGCGTGCCGGAAGCGTTATACCGCGCAACCGTGCCGATCATGCGGATCGTATAGTCCGGATACTCCACGCGGAAGCGGTGGCCGATCTCGCCGTCGAACACCATGCCGCTGCCCAGGAACGAACGGTCCTGGCCGTAGAAGCGATCGCCCTCCACCCGCGCACGCACGTATTCACGCTGCGAAAGGCGCCAGTTGCCGCCCACCGACACCAGATCCTTGACGCCGCCGATGCGCAGTTGCGGCGTCTCATTGGCCGGCTGGTTGCGCCCGGCCGACAGCTCGGTGCCCAGCGGCCCGGTCTGCCCCAGCAGGCCATCCAGCCGGAACGCCGTGAACGACGCCAGCCCCTGGCGCCAGCCGACCGTGCCCTTCCACTGCGTGTCCTGGGTCTGGTATTGCGAGATCCAGTCGACGCTGCGGTCCTGCGCCGGCACCCCGGTCAGCTGCGTGTCGTCGGTGGAACGCTGGTTGCGCTGGGTGGCGCGCAGCAGCATGCTGTAGTGATCGGTGAGTCGCATGCCGGCGGCGGCGCTGGACTCGAAGTACGTCAGCGGCGCCTGCTTGAACCACGTCTCGCGCGGCTCCAGCGCCTGCGCGTTGGTCAGCAGCGATTCCTGCACACGCTCATGCAGCTGCGGATCGTCGGGCGCGGTGCTCAGGCCCTCGAAGGCCAGGCGCTGCGCCTCGCCCAGGCGGTCCGTCATCGTGTTCGCGTCGATGCGGTTGTAGAGCGGGATGCGGTCCGCCGTGTCGTCCAGCAGGCGGTTGAGCGTCTGCAGGTCGTGCTCGGCCAGGGCGATAGAGATGTCGGCATAGGCCGGCCGGCTCATGCGGCGCGTGTATTGCTGCAGCAGCCACGCGCGCGCCAGGTCGTTCGCTTCCTGCGACAGCGCCCAGCCCAGCGCGGCCTCCTTGGCCACGGCGGAGACCAGCTGGTCGCTCACCCGATGCTGCGCGCGCTTGGATGCCGACAGATCCGGTGCTGGCGGCGGCTCCGGCGGCAGCGTGTCGATGTCGCCCAGCTCGGACTTGGCCAGTTCGTCCCGGCCGCCTTCGCGCGCCTGCTTGGTTTCGCGGCGGTCGTCGCGCAGCAGCTCGATCAGCAGCCGCTGGGCCAGGTCGCCCGAGCCGAAGGTCTGCGCCAGCGTCGCGCGGCGGGCGCGCAGGTCGGCGCGGGCGTCGTCTTCCAGCGGCACGGTGTCGGCATCACCGGGGGCGACACGCACGCCGGCGCGGCGGCCGGCTGGGGCGCGGCCCTTGTTGCCGGGCGCATCCTCTCGCCACAGCAGGCGCCACGCCTCACGGCGCAGGCCCCAGGCGGCGTCGGCCTGGCCGGCCATCTCGCGCGCGTCGGCATAGGCCAGCAGCCACAGCGGGTCGTTCTGCATCGACTTGCCCTGGCGGCCGAGGAAGCGCAGCGCGAGGTTGGCGTCGAACAGCTGCAGCCCGGCGGCGGCGTAGGCACCCCAGTAGGCGGAATCGTTCTCGGCCTCGCCGCGCCACAGAGCCAGGGCACGCTTGAGCTCGGCGTTCTGGCCGGAATCGAGCAGGCCCCACAGGAAGGTGGCCTTCACGTCGCTGCCGGCGTCGGGCAGCGAGACAGCGCGGCGCAGGTCGCGCATGGCGGCGTCCCACTGGCCGCTCTGGCGGTAGTACTCGGCGCGCGCGGCGAGCACGCCGGCGGATTGCTCGGCGGCCTTGCGCTGCGCGGGCGTGAGCGAGGCCAGCAGCCCCTCGATGCGGCGGAAGGCGCGCGCCCGCGTGTAGTAGTAGATCGCCTGCTGCAGGTGCGTGGTGCTGCCGTCCTTGCGATAGGCCGCCTCGGCCAGGCGGCCGGCGTCGATCGGGCTGGCGTCGTAGAAGTCGATCATCGCCGACAGGTCGTCGGCCTGGGCCCCGCCGCCGATCAAGAGCTGCCGATACGCCTCGCGCGCCAGGTCGTCGCGTTGGTTCAGGCGGGCGAGCTGGGCGAAAGTGCGCCAGTAGAGGTCGTCCGTGGGCGCGGCGGCGCGCTCGGCCACCTGGATGGCGGCGAGCGCCTGCTCGAAATTGCCGCGCACGTACAGGATGTTGGCCAGCTTGAGCGCGTAGCGCGCGTTGGGGCCGAACTCCTGCTGCAGGTGGACGTAGGTGTCGTAGGCCTGGTCGTCCTTGCCGGCGCGCTCGGCCAGCATGGCGGTGCGCTCCAGCACGGCTTGCCGATGCGGCCCGTGCGCGATGCTGCTCAGGTAGGCCAGGCCTTCCACCGGTTCGCCCAGGCGCTCGTAGGCGGCGATCACCTGGTCGAGCAGCTTCATGTCGCCCGGCTGGCGGCTGGCCTGGTAGCGCAAGGCGGCCAGGTAGGCGTGGTCTTCGTTGAGCGCGGGGGCCAGGCGCAGCACGTGCTGCCAGGCGGCGTCATCGCCGGTGGACTGCGCATAGGCCAGCCAGTATTGCAGCGCCACCATCGGCTGGCGGTTCCACTCGGCCACCTGGGCGGCGCGCTCGGTCCAGAGCTTCAGGTCGGGGCGCTGGCGCACGGCGGCCTCGGCCACGCGCATGGCGTCGTTCAGGTTGCCGCTGCCCATGAAGACGCGGTAGGCAAGGTCGTAGTCCTCGGCGTTGAATGGCGCGATGCCGCCCTTGATGGCCTCGGCGCCGGTCGGCGGTGCGGCCGGTGTGGCCGGCGCGCTGGCAGCGTCGGCCACGCGCCGAATGCGGGCGGCACCGCGTTGGCGACGCGCCACGCCCTCCGGACCGTCCATGTACAACACGTCAGCTGGCGATGGCAGCGGTTCGGGCCGGCCAGCAAACATCCAGTCATGCCGGAGCGCGCCAGCGGCCAGCACGATGCCCTCCTCACCCGTCTGCTGCCACGACAGGTGCAGCAGCCGGCGCGCGTACTGGTCGGCCAGGTCGGGCCGGTTGCAGGCCATCGCCAGCCGGGTGAGGAAGCGCAGGGTTTCCGGATCGTCGGCGAGCGGGCCGACGCGGCGCTGCGCCTCGGCCACCGCCTCGTCGAGCAGGTTGCCGGACTGCAGTGCCTTGACCCCGGCGATGAAGTAATGGCGTTGTTCGTCCAGCGAGGTAGCCGCCGTCTGCGCGGCAAAGTTGGCGGCGGCGGCGGCGCGGTATTCGCCCACGCCCAGCGCGATCTCGGCGGTGCGGGACTGCCACTGGGCGGCGCGCGCCACGTCCTGCTTGGCCAGGCGCTGGTAGAACTTGGCGGCCACCGCGCCGGAGTCGAGCCCACGCGCCTTGGTGGCCAGGATTTCGAGTTCCGATGCGCTCCAGCGGTAGTCGAGTGCCTGGGTCAGCAGGCTGCGCAGTTCGGTCAGGTAGGCCGCGCGGCGCGGATCGTTCGGCTGCAGCGCATAGGCCCGCTGCTCGCGGATGGCGATGTCGAGCAGCAGGGCCTCGCGGTCGACCGCCTTGTCGTGCAGTGCGCGCATGCGGGCCACCATCGCCTCGGCGTCTTCCAGGCGGCCGGTGCGCACGTACTGGGCGGCCAATACGCTCAGAAAATCGCCGTCATTCGGGCGCACGCGCAGCCAGGCCTCCAGATAGGCCACCGACAGCGCATCGACCTTGCCGCCCTCCAGCAGGCGGGCCTCCAGGCGCTCGCGCGGGAACATCGAGGCGAGCGCCAGCCCGACCAGCGCGCCAAGCGTGCCGATCAGCCAGGGAGGCAGCAGACGCTCGCGCGGCGTCAGGTCAGCAGACCACATCGATACGCTGGTAGGTGACGGTCTGGGCGGCGCCGCCGCTCAGGTCCACGCGCACCGTGTTGTCTTGCGCACGGGCGGTGCGCGCCGGGCTGCCGTTGACGCGCACCCGGCACGCCCCGGCGTTGGCCAGCCGGACGAATGGCTTGTAGTAGCCGCCGGCGTCGAAGCTGACCGCGTTGCCGCTGCGCTCGAAGTTCTGCACGAAGGCGGCCGCTTCCGCCACGTAGGCCGGTTGGGCGGGCTGCACGGACGGTGTCTCGGGCGCCAGCGCAAAGCGCGCCGCACCGCCATCGAGGTGGATGTAGGTGCCACCGGCCGCGCGGTCATAGCCGACCACGCCCTGCGCATCCGCCAGCCGGGGGGCGCCGGGCGCCATCCAGCGCAGCTCGCGCAGGTCGCCGTTGCCGCGCACAACCCAGGCGTCGCCCGCATCAACATCCCGGGCGACCGCCATGTCGCGGAAGTCGAGCACCTTGGCCACGTATTCGGTCGAGTAGATCGGGAACACCGGCTGCGACAGCGCGTAGTCGTAGACCTTCTTCAAGGCCTTGAGCGCAGCAAGCTTGGTGCCCGAGTACATGTGGTAGTAGAGGTTGATCGGCTTGAATCGATACGGGTTTTCGGTCATCTGCAGTGTTTCAATCAGGCGATCGAAGCCGTAAAACGGTCCGGTCCAGTCATTGGTATAGACGTTTTCGTTCTGGTTGGGCGCGAACACCTGGTAGGCGCCCGGCCCCTTGTCGATGCCCAGCGGCGCGATGTCCGTCCACGACGGCGAGCTGCGCGTGATGGTGGTGTCGCCCCCATTGATGTTGACCACGCCCGCCTGCCAGGCCATGCGCACCGCCACGTCGGGCGGCTGGCAGTCGCCCGACCATTGCACGATTTTCACACGTTTGCCCGGCGGCGCGAGATGTTCGTTGATATAGCGGATCGAACCGCCGATCTCCCGGTCCAGACTGAACTGGTAACCGGGGATGGATAACGCGAATGCGGTATCCCCGCCGCCCTTGTCATCCTTGGTAGGGTCGGCCGACGCCTTGCCCTGCACCGTTCGGCTCCAGTCGAACGGGTGCGAGTAGGTATGCGTGCCCAGCTCGACGTAGGGCAGCGCGAACATCTTGCGGGCGATGGCCTCCAGACGCGGGCTCAGCTTCGGGTACAGGCCGCTCGCGCCCACCTCCCCTTCGATGACCGACAGCGTGGTCGGGATGCGGTATTTCTCCCAGATGTCCTGCAGCAGCACCTCGCCGGAATACTCCGGGCCGGGAAACTCGGCGCGCGAGGCAAAGCCGTCGCCGTCCACGTGCACGAGCA
>CAJXMR010000067.1 GCA_913056305.1 uncultured Ralstonia sp. | reverse complement strand
CTTACTTTCTTTGGCAAGACAAAGAAAGTGAGTCAGCCCCGGCAGGGGATGAAACCAGGGATGCACCACCAACCGCAAAAACCCGGCGAACAAATCCCCCCCACTCAAACAACAGCCCGCAACAACCGCTGCTGATACGCCTGCAAATGCGCATACGCCACACGCAGCAGCGCCACATCCACGCCCAACGCCCGCCCACGCCGCAGCATGTCCCCGACGATCTGATCAGCCTCCACGCGCCCGCCCGACTCCAGATCGCGCAGCATCGACGCCGTCATCGGCGAGCCGGCCTTGGTGAGGAATTCCAGCCCGCGCGTGCGCGCCTGCGGCCGGATCGGGTAGCCCGACGCAGCCGAGACGGTCCCGCAGCTCGCAAACATCGCTTCGTTCAGTGCCTTGCCTTCATCGGTGGCAACGATCTCGCCCACCGACGCACGCATCAGGCACGTCATCGAGGCGAGCGAGGTGATGAAGACGAACTTCTCCCACATGTCCTGCATCACGTTCTCGGCCAGCACCGAGTCGAACTGCGCGGTGGCGAAGACGTCCTGGATGGCCTGGGTGCGTTCGCGCGGCGCATGCGGCGTGCGCTCGCCGAAGGTGATGGAATGCAGCGGATTCAGGTGCAGCACGGCACCGTCCGGCGCGCTGGCCGCGCTGATGTGGCACAGCCCGCCCAGCACGCGCGATTCGCCGAAGGCGGCGTCGAGCTTCTCCAGGTGCGCTAGCCCGTTGAGCACCGGCAGCACCACGGTGCGCTCGCCCACCACCGGGCGGATGGCGGCGATGGCATCGTCCAGGTCGTAGGCCTTGCAGCTCAGCAGCACCAGGTCGGCATGGCCCCAGGCGGTGGCCTCGTCGGCGGTGATGACCTGGATCGGGAAGCGCACGTCGCCCAGCGGGCTGCGGATATCCAGCCCGTGCTCGCGCAGCCGCGCCGCGCGCGCGGGGCGCACCAGGAAGGTCACGTCCGCGCCGGCTTGGGTGAGCCGTCCACCGAAATAGCCGCCGGTGCCGCCGGCGCCCAGTACCAGAATCCGCATTGCCGTCTCCGAGAAAGAAGGGGAAGCGCACGATTCTAGGCGCGTTCGCCCGCGCCTGCTGGCGGCGGCCCCGCACGGCACTGGAGCGCGCTAAAATGCTGATTTTCCAGACAATTTGACGCCTGTTCGGCCATTATTCAGCGCCGGCAGGGTCGGTATGCCATGACGTTCTCCAATAATTTCCACCGCCTCGAAACCCGCCTGCAGTCGCAAGTCGGCCGCGCCATCGGCGACTTCAAGATGATCGAGGACGGCGATACCGTGCTCGTGTGCCTGTCCGGCGGCAAGGACTCGTACACCATGCTGTCGGTGCTGATGGCGCTGCAGAAGCGCGCGCCGGTCGACTTCAAGCTGATCGCGATGAACCTCGACCAGAAGCAGCCGGGCTTTCCGGAAGACGTGCTGCCCAACTACCTGAAGAAGGTGGGTGTGGAGTACGTGATCGTCGAGGCGGACACGTATTCGATCGTCAAGGAGAAGGTGCCGGAGGGCAAGACCACGTGCTCGCTATGCTCGCGCCTGCGCCGCGGCGTGATCTACCGCACGGCCAAGGAGCTGGGCGCCAACAAGATCGCGTTGGGCCACCACCGCGACGACATCGTCAACACGTTCTTCCTGAACATGTTCTTCGGCGGCAAGATGAAGGCGATGCCGCCCAAGCTGGCCACCGACAACGGCGACCACATCGTGATCCGCCCGCTGGCCTATTGCGCGGAGAAGGAAATCGCGTCGTACGCCCGTGCGATGGAGTTCCCCATCATCCCGTGCAACCTGTGCGGCTCGCAGGAGAACCTGCAGCGCAAGAAGGTCAAGGAGATGCTGCTGGAGTGGGAGCGCCAGACGCCGGGGCGCATCGACAACATCTTCGCGGCGCTGCAGAACGTGGTGCCCGCGCACTTGGCCGATACCGACCTGTTCGACTTCAACGGCCTGACCACCGGCCTGGCGAAGATCAGCGAAGACGCGATGTTCGGCCAGACCGCGTACGACCAGGCGCCGCTGGTGTTTGCCGGCTCGCACGACGACCGCATCGAGTTCGTGCGGTTTGAGCGCAAGCCGGGCGAGCCGCAGGCGCCGGCCGAGCAGGCCGCCAACTAAAAGCGTTCATCAATCGTCGAGCTGGCGCAGGCTGGCGGCGTCGACCGGCCTGCCGGCGGTGGCGGTCTGGCCGGCGCCGTCGCGTATCAGGTCGTGCGCGTCGTCGATCCAGCCCTGCAGACGCTCGCGTGCGTGCTGCTTCTGCTGCGGCGTGGTCAGGTTGGCGATGGTCACGGACACATCGATATCCGCATCGAGGTAGGCATCGTGGCGGGTGCCGCGCTCGCCGGGCGGGTGCTGCCATTGGTCCGCATAGGTGGTCAGCCACTGCATGACGGAGGCCTTGTCGGGGTGTTCGGCCTGCACGCGGTCGAGCATGGCGAGCCACGCCTGCTGGCGCTTGAGCCGCTCTTCGTAGCGCGCGGGGGCGCCGGCCACCAGCGGCGCGATGGCCGCGCGGACGACCTCTTCCTGTGCGTTTGTGAAGCGCCCGTAGATCAGGCGCGCATTCGCCATCACCTGCTTGAGGCGGGCTTGCAGGCGCTCGTCGGCATCGCTTTGCAGGTAGCGCTGCTGGTATTTCTCGTTGGCCTCGCCAAACTGCTTGCGCACGTGCGCGATCTGCGCCGGCGTAACGGTCAGCAGGATGTCGGCGATGTCGGGCTTGGCGTGCTCGAAGGCGTCACGGCCCAGCGCGTAGTAGGCGGCCTGGTAGGCGCGCATCTGCTCGGCGCTCACCGGTTGCTGCAGCTCGTTTTGGGCGCGTTCGAGCAGGACGGCGATGCGTGGCAACTGCTCGCGCCGGTGCCACGCAAAGAAGCGGGTGATGGCGCCGCGCGTGGCGTCGACCTGCGCGTCCTGCATGTCGAAGTAGCGGTCGACCCACCAGTAGACCAGCCGGTTGCCCTGCTGGTAGCCGAGCTTCATGGTGCTGCAGGCGGCGAGGACCGCCACCGAGCCCACGATCAGCCAACGCGCCAGCCTGCCCGACCAGCGCATTTGCGCAACCTGGCCACCGTTTGGTGGGTTCCGTGGGGGGCGGGGGCGCATGTTAAAATTTTTGGCCTGTGTCTGATACGCCGCAAACGCGCCTCGCAGAAGGCCTCCCAGGCGGTCCAGCCACCCTGAGGGGCGGTGGCGGGCGAAGGCTCCATGGCCGGTGTTCCGGTGCATGGACGCAGGCCGCAGGCTATCGCTTCGAGTCACTGTAGGGATCTCCGTGAACATCGTCATTCTTGCCGCAGGGCTTGGCAAACGCATGCGCTCCGCGCTGCCCAAAGTCCTGCATCCGCTGGCCGGCAAGCCGCTCCTGGCCCATGTCATCGAAACCGCTCGCTCATTGTCGCCGACCCGGCTAGTCGTCGTGGTTGGCCACGGCGGCGAGCGCGTGCGAGAGATGGTCGGCGCGCCGGATGTCACCTTCGCGACGCAGGAGCAGCAACTCGGCACCGGCCACGCCGTCATGCAGGCGCTCGACCAGCTCGACGCCAGCGTGCCGACCCTGGTGCTCTACGGCGACGTGCCGCTCACCCGCGCCGAGACGCTCAACGCGCTGGTCGGCGCCGCTGGCGGCGACCACCTGGGCGTGCTGACCGTGCACCTGGACGACCCGACCGGCTACGGCCGCATCGTGCGCGACGCCGCCGGCCGCATCACCCGCATCGTCGAGCAGAAAGACGCCAACGAGACCCAGCTTGCCATCCACGAGGTCAATACCGGCATCCTGGTTTGCCCGACGGCCAAGCTCAAGACCTGGCTCGCCACGCTGTCCAACAACAACGCCCAGGGCGAGTACTACCTGACCGACGTGATCGAGCGCGCCGCCAACGAGGGCGTGCCGATCACCTCCGCCCACCCGCTGGCCGAGTGGGAGACGCTGGGCGTGAACAGCAAGGTGCAACTGGCCGAGCTGGAGCGCACCCACCAGCGCAACCTCGCACAGCAGCTGCTGGAAGACGGCGTGACGCTGATCGACCCGGCGCGCATCGACATCCGCGGCAAGCTCACCTGCGGGCGCGACGTGGTCATCGACGTCAACTGCATCTTCGAAGGCAACGTGACGTTGGGCGACGGCGTGCATGTGGGCGCGAATTGCGTGATCCGCGCAGCCGCCATCGAGGCCGGCGCCGAGATCCTGCCGTTCTGCCATATCGAGCAAGCCAAGGTGGGCGCTGAATCGCGCATCGGCCCGTACGCGCGCCTGCGCCCGGGCACCGAGTTGGCTGAAGACGTGCACATCGGCAACTTCGTCGAGGTCAAGAACAGCCAGATTGCCGCGCACAGCAAGGCCAACCACCTCGCCTATGTGGGCGACGCCACGGTGGGCTCGCGCGTGAACATCGGTGCGGGCACCATCACCTGCAACTACGACGGCGCGAACAAGTTCCGCACCATCATCGAGGACGACGCCTTCATCGGCTCGGATACGCAGCTGGTGGCCCCGGTGCGCGTGGGCAAGGGCGCCACGCTGGGCGCCGGCACCACGCTGACCAAGGACGCGCCGGAAGGCCAGCTGACGGTCTCGCGTGCGCGCCAGACCACCATCAGCGGCTGGCAGCGTCCGCTTAAGCAGAACACCGGGCAGAAAAAGGGCGCCTGACAGAGGTTTTCTTGCGTCGAACAGCGGATGCCGCTGCGGCGCGTGAGCATCGATACTGAGTGAATACCGAGCGCGGTGCACGAAGCCACCGCGCTCCAACCGGAGAAATCAACATGTGCGGCATCGTTGGCGCGGTTTCCACGCGCAACATCGTTCCCGTCCTGATCGAAGGCCTGCGCCGCCTGGAATACCGCGGCTACGACTCGTGCGGCGTGGCCGTGCAGCGCGACGGCCAACTGGAGCGCGCCCGCACCGTGTCGCGCGTGGCCGACCTGGATTCGCAGACGCACGCCAGCCACCTGGACGGTGCCATCGGCATCGCCCACACGCGCTGGGCCACGCACGGCCGGCCGGACACGGTCAATGCCCACCCGCACTTCTCGGGCGACACCATTGCCCTGGTGCACAACGGCATCATCGAGAACTACGAAGCCCTGCGTGAAGAGTTGAAGGCCGTCGGCTACGGCTTTGAATCGCAGACCGATACCGAGGTGGTCGCCCACCTGATCCACCAGGCCTACACCTACCCGAGCGGCACCACGCGCGGCGACCTGTTTGCCTCGGTGCGCGCAGCGGTCAAGCGCCTGCACGGCGCCTACGCGATTGCCGTGTTCGCGCGCGACAACCCCGACGTGGTGGTGGGCGCGCGCGCGGGCTCGCCGCTGGTAGTGGCGCTGGGCGCGAACGAGTCGTTCCTCGCCTCCGACGCGCTGGCCGTGGCCGGCACCGCCAGCCGCATGGCCTATCTGGAAGAAGGCGATGTGGTGGAGATCACGCGCGAGGGCTTTACCGTGGCCGACGCGCACGACCACATCGTCACGCGCGAGGTCAAGGAAGTCGGGACGTACGCTGCAGCGGTGGAGCTCGGACCGTTCCGCCACTTCATGCAGAAGGAAATCTTCGAGCAGCCGCGCGCCCTGGGCGACACGCTGGAAGGCGTGCAGGGCTTCGCGCCCGATCTGTTCGGCCCGCGTGCGGCTGAGATCCTGCCCAAGATCGACAGCGTGCTGATCCTGGCCTGCGGCACCAGTTACTACTCGGGCTGCACCGCCAAGTACTGGCTCGAA
The DNA here is from genome assembly GCA_913056305.1 of uncultured Ralstonia sp. Taxonomy (GTDB): domain Bacteria; phylum Pseudomonadota; class Gammaproteobacteria; order Burkholderiales; family Burkholderiaceae; genus Ralstonia. The sequence continues at coordinate 15,711 of CAJXMR010000067.1, read as the reverse complement.
TCGATTGCCAGGATCCCGACCCAGGTCGAGGTCGCCAGCGAATACCGCTATCGCGAGACGGTGCCCAACCCGAACGCGCTGGTGGTCGTGATCTCGCAATCGGGCGAGACCGCCGACACGCTGGCCGCGCTGCGCCACGCGCGCGAGCTGGGCCACACCCACACGCTGGCCATCTGCAACGTGGCGACCAGCGCCATGGTGCGCGAGACCGAGCTGAAATTCCTCACGCGCGCCGGCACCGAGATCGGCGTGGCGTCCACCAAGGCGTTCACCACGCAGCTGGCGGCGCTGTACATGCTGGCGCTGACGTTCGCCAAGTTGCGCGGCCACCTGAATGCCCAGCAGGAAGACGATGCGCTGCGCCACCTGCGCCACCTGCCGTCGGCGCTGAACGCCGTGCTGGCGCTGGAGCCGCAGATCATCGCGTGGTCGGAAGAGTTCGCCCGCCGCGAGAACGCACTGTTCCTCGGCCGTGGCCTGCACTTCCCGATCGCCATGGAAGGTGCGCTCAAGCTCAAGGAAATCTCCTACATCCACGCCGAGGCCTACCCGGCCGGCGAACTCAAGCACGGCCCGCTGGCCCTGGTGACCGACCAGATGCCGGTGGTGACGGTCGCGCCCAACGACACGCTGCTTGAGAAGCTCAAGTCCAACATCCAGGAAGTGCGCGCGCGCGGCGGCAAGCTGTACGTGTTTGCCGATGCCGACACGCATATCCAGTCGACCGACGGCATCCAGGTGATCCGCATGCCGGAGCACTACGGGCAGCTCTCGCCGATCCTGCACGTGGTACCGCTGCAGCTGCTGGCGTACCACACCGCCCTGGCGCGCGGCACCGACGTGGACAAGCCGCGCAACCTGGCCAAGTCGGTGACGGTGGAGTAACGAGAGGCGCCGCGCCATGATCGTCGTCTTCGACGCCAAGTGCCTGCTCTGCAGCGGCTGGGTCCAATTTCTGCTGAAGCGGGACCGCAAGCGGGTGTTCCGCTTCGCCTCCATCCAGACGCACGCCGGCGCGGAACTGTTGGCGAAGGCGGGGCTGCCAGTTGACGGGCTGGAGACGTTGCTGCTGGTGGATGGCGAGCGGTCGTTCCAGCACACGGCGGCCATCCTGCGGGTGCTGCACCAGCTGGGGTGGGGGTGGCGGCTGTTCTGGATTGGCTGGCTCGTGCCGGGGTCCCTGCGGGATGCTGCGTATCGCTTTTGTGCGCGACATCGCTATCGCATCTTCGGCCGGCGGGAGACCTGCTTCCTGCCCGCGCCGGAGCATCAAGGACGCTTTCTCGAATCGCCCGCCGGATCGTGACAACAAGAAAGGCCGCCAACTGGCGGCCTTTTCTTTTCGCATGCACCCCGCGCACGCTGCATTGCAACGGCGCAGTGCCATGCGAGCAGCCGTTTCAAAACATCGGATGTGCCTGGGGGTACAGCGCCGTTCGGAGCGCAAGGCCGCCCAGCACCACGAAGATGAGCGCCGCGAGGACGTGAACCAGCTTGGTCGGGAGCCGGTCGGCAAATTTGTGCCCGAGATAAATGACGGGCACATTCGCGAGCATCATCCCCAGCGTGGTGCCAGCGACAACGCCAAAGAATTCGTGGAAGCGCGCCGCAAGAGCAACCGTGACGATTTGCGTTTTGTCCCCCATTTCGGCGAGAAAGAATGTCACGGCCGTGGTCCCGAAGACCCCCATTGGGTGTTTCGTGGAAGCCGTCTCCGCTTCGTCGAGCTTGTCCGGGATGAGAATCCAGACGGCCATCAGCGCGAATGAAGCGACCACCGCCCAGTTCATGATGTTCGGGCTGATGACGCTGGCCAGCCATGCGCCAAGTGCGCCAGAGCAAGCGTGGTTGATCAGCGTTGCGACAAACACGCCCAGCACGATGGGGATGGGCTTGCGATAGCGTGCGGCAAGGACGAGCGAGAGCAGTTGAGTCTTGTCGCCAATTTCGGCGAGGCCAACAATGCTGGTCGATACGAGGAAGGATTCCATGGGGATCGTTGTCACCGGGCCGCACGGTCAATACGCGATGACACACATCCCCGCGACCCGGCTTGGTGGGAATGAGCGTCATCGGTCTTGCCAGGCTTTGAGCTGCACACGCCATGACGGTCTGCGACCAGTCAAGTATGTTGACGTGCACCACCAGGCATTGCGCCTGGTGCGGCTACTCCCCGAAGAGTGGCGCGATTATAGCGGCGTGTGTGTTACGGGTGCAAGGCAGGGGGGCGCATGCTCGGCCAGTTCGATTTTGCGGTGTGTGCGACGCGCGACAATGAAGCTCGTGCCCGCCTCTCAAACGTATCAGTTGCGAGACGCCGCCCCACAGGAAGGGCTCACGCGCTTCGGTTTTTCGCGGATGCGCATACTTTGCGTGGAGGCTGGGTTAAGTGCTCTTTGCGGTATGTGCTGATGTAGGAGCTCGGCACTCCCCGTGGCGATCGGCTCAAACAATCACGCTCCGGAACAGTCGGGACGTCATCGCGTTGGCCAGGTTGTCTGGTGCAGCGTGAGACGTCCACTCGTGACAGCTCAATCGAGCGGCGTCTCCAGAATCCCCATCACCGTGCGGATGCCATCGCGGTAGTTGCCCAGCCGCATGTTCTCGTCGTAGCTGTGCTGGTTGTTGTCCGCGTTGACCAGCGGCACGATCACGAAGGGCGCGCGCAGGGCTTGCACGGCGGCGCCGGTTGGCACGGTGCCGCCCATCATGCGGATCTGCACGGGGGCCTCGCCGTAGGTGTCTTGCATTGCATGCTGGAGCCACCGGCTGACGGGCGCGTTGAGGTCGGTGCGCGCGGCGGAGCTGGAGGCCGACACCTCGCCGGCGGTGAGCGCTGCCAGCTTGGGGTAGCGTGCGCGTTCTTCCGCGGTGGGTTCGCCGCTGACCAGGTGATAGCCCTGCTTTTCAACGTGCTGCTTGAGCAGGCCGAACAGGTATTCAGGGCTGGTTTCGGGCACCGTGCGGATGTCGATGTCGGCGATGGCCACCTCGGGAACGATGGTGCGGGCCTTTTCGCCCACGTCGCCGGACGCGATGCCGCGAATGTTCAGCGACGGATATTGCATCGCCTCCTGGTAGTTGGCACCGACCCGCTCAGCCTTGGCAATGCCCAGGCGCTTGCGCAGCGCGGCTTCGTCGTCGGGCACCGCGGCCATGATGCGGCGGGCCTGGTCGTCGAGCTTGACGGGTGTGTAATAGCCCGGGATGGTGACGCGGCCCTCGTCGTCCTTCATCGTGGCCAGCAGGCTGGCGAGCCGCTGCGCCGGGTTGGCCGCGTAGTTGCCGTAGTGCCCGCTATGCAGCCCCTGGCTGGCGCCGAACACCTTGAGCTGCACCGCCAGCACGCCGCGATTGCCAAAGATGAGGGTCGGCCGGTTGCTCTGGTGCATCGGGCCATCGAAGATCACCATCCCGTCGTTGCGCAGCAGGGCGAGGTTGTCGCCAATCACCTTGCCCAGCGAGGGCGAGCCTTTCTCCTCCTCCGAGTCCAGGATCACCTTGATATTCACCGCCGGCTCGACACCGGCCGCCCTGAGCGCGTCGAAGGCAGCCAGGAACATGACGATCGGCGCCTTGTCGTCCGACGACGACCGTGCAAAGAGTCGCCATTCCGGATCGACCGGCCCGGCGTACAGCTTGTCGATCGGCAGGGTCTGCCACTTGCCGTCGGCCGCGCGCGACTTGAGCGTGGCCTCCCACGGGCTGCGCTGCGCCCACTGCGAGGGCGTGACCGATTGCCCGTCGAAGTGCATGTAGAACAGCACGGTCTTGCGCGGCGTACCGCCGCTGGCTGCGGGCGCCGAATACTCTGCATAGACCATCGGCTTGTTGCCGTTGGCCAGTTCGCGCGCGGCAAAGCCGTGCCGGGTGAAGGCGTTGACCAGCCAGCTGGCGTTCTTCTGGATATCGGCCGGAACGGTGGCGTCGTTGGGCAGGGCTAGCAGGTCGACCCATTCGCGGTAGCTTCCGGCGGCGGCACGGTCGGCGCTCTCTTGCAGGCGTGCGCCGTCGAGCGGTGCGGCAGCGTGTACTGGCGTGGCAAGCAAGACGGTGCTGAGCGCGGCAAGCGCGATCGAGCGGATGGCGGTCGGGCGATTCGAGTTCGATCCAGGCTGCTTCATGTGTTGTGTGGGCGGTTGGCACGTCGGTCTGGGGTCAGCCGCCCACGATACGACAGGATCGACGGGAAGTCCGTCCGTACGGGCCCTAGGGTTGTTGCGCCATGGCACGTGTTGCGATCCAAGGCGCGCGCTCGATCGTCATGCCAATAAGAAAGGCCGCCAACTGGCGGCCCTTTCTTTTGGGCGTGCTTCGCGCCCGCCTGCCTGCAACGGTGCGGCGTCAGTGTGCCCGCATGCCCGGCACCAGCGGCGACACCTTGGTCAGGAACTGCTTCGGATCCTGGACGGCGCGCAGATCCTCCGGCACGTCGATTTCATGCAGCTTCTGCCCCGGGCCGGCCACGAGCCCGGCTTCCTTCTCGCTAACGGTGCTTCGTTCCTGCGCGGCGACAAACGTGCCCTTGTCGTCCACAACCACGGTGAGCTTCATACCACCCCCCCTCCTTGCAAGTTATGCCAGGCGACCCCCGGCCCTTGGTTCGTGATGTTCACGAAATACGTGGTGTGACCGTTGTTGTCCTTCTCCTTGCGTTGATCGCTGGCCAGGTGCACCGCCCCGGAGTTCGGCGTCTTCACATCGGCGCTGGCGAACTGCGTACCGAAATCCTCTCCGCCATTGCGGATGTACCACCAGTGAGCCGTCTGCCCCGGATTGAGTAGCGTTAGTGGTCCAACATTGTTGAAGGCCATAAAACACCTGTAGATGCGCGTGAGTGGATGCCATGCGCCCGGCTGAGCCGCGGTGGGCGCATGGATGATTGCGAATCGATCGTCCCCCCCTGTGTTGTTGGTTGCAAATGCGTGAAGCGCTGCCATTGCTGAATGACATGCAAAGCCTTGCTGGGAGCCGGCTGGAGGCAGTTTTCATGCCGAGGCTGGGTTCCTGTTCGAGCTTCAGCGTAGGCCAGCGCCTCCGAATCTTCAACGCGCCGGGCGGTGAAGTTTTCTTCTATCTGCGCAGGCGTGAAGTAAAAAAGCCGCATGCGGTTTTTCTCGATGTCGTGCTCTCTGTACGCATACGTTGACGTCGCCCTGCAGATGCATGCGGGTGGACGCGGGCGTCGGGAAGGTGGGCCGTTTAAAGCGCACCCGGCAGGGCGGGCGCTGTGTATCCTGCCCCCGGCGGTCCGCACTCATACCAACCTTCCGGGAGACCTCGGCGTGTTCACCTTCCTCAACAAGATCCTGCTGCTTGCTGTGTATGGCGTGGCCGTGGCCAGCTTCCTGACGGCACTGCCGCTGTCGCACGAGGTGATCCATTGGGTGCGCATTGCGGCGCTGGTGCTGATGGCCGTGCACCTGCTGGAGGTGGTGGTGTTCTTCAAGAAGGTGGCCCTGCACCGGGGGCCGTTGTTCGACAGCGTGCTGCTGACGTTGCTGTTCGGCTTCCTGCATTGGAAGCCGATGGCCGACGCCGCCAGCCGCACGCGCTGACGCGGTCATGGACACGGCTCCAACCGATGCGCCGCTTGCCACGCGGCTGGTGCGCGTGCGCGGCCGCGTACAGGGTATCGGCTACCGGGAGGCCTGCGTACATCAGGCGCAGGCGCTGGGCGTGACGGGCTGGGTCCGCAACCGGATGGACGATTCGGTCGAGGCGATGCTGCAGGGCACGGCGCAGCAACTCGCCGCCATGTGCACCTGGATGCGCGAGGGCATGCCCGCTGCGCTGGTCGACGCGATGGAGGTCACCGAGGTGCCCCCGCCGTTCCCGCGCTTCGACCGCTTCGAGCGCTTGCCTACCCTCTGACGCCAGCCATGCGCACGCGAGCGGGCCTCACGGGTGCGGATGGATCGGGTCCACCCAATACACCTCTTCGGGCGGCTCGATCGGGGCGATATCCAGGTTCACCACCACCGGCTCCTGCCCGCTGCGCACGATCACGCAACTGAGCGCCTCGGTTGGGCTCGCGTTGATCTCCTGGTGCGGCACGAACGGCGGCACATAGATGAAATCGCCGGGGCCGGCTTCCGCGGTGAACTCCAGGTGCTCGCCCCAGCGCATGCGCGCCCGGCCGCTCACCACGTAGATCACGCTTTCCAGCGCGCCGTGATGGTGGGCGCCGGTCTTGGCATTGGCGTCGATGACGACCGCGCCCGCCCACAGCTTGCTGGCGCCAGTGCGGGCGTGCGTGATGGCCGCCGCTCTTGTCATGCCGGGGGTTTGCGGCGTGTTCAGGTCGAGCTGTGAACCGGGGATGACTTTGACGCCGTGCTCGCGCCAGTCTGGTGTCGACTCCGTGTGCATGGCGCCTCCCGATGCGTGGATCGTCTCCCTCTCAGGATAGGCGCCGCACACCTTGCGACCCAGCCATGCCTATGCCTAGCCGCCACGGCAGCCCGGATGTACTCTAGGTTGAGCGATCCCTCCATCTCTCATACTGCGGCGCATCAATCGTCATGGACAGAGCGGACAGAACGGCCTTCGTCTTTGCCGGCGGTGGCAGCCTGGGTGCCATCGAGGCCGGGATGCTGCGCGAGCTGGTGGCCTCGGGCGTGATTCCCGACCTGGTGGTTGGCGCCTCGGCCGGGGCGATCAACGCGGCGTTCTTTGCCTGTAACCCGCATGCGGCGGGTACCGCGCAGCTCGAAGCGCTGTGGCGCGGCGTGCGCCGGGCCGAGGTGATGCCGTGGTCGTGGCGCACCATGCTCGGCATGCTGGGTGGCCGGCGCGGGCATCTCGTCGACGCTGGCGGGCTGCAGCGCCTGCTCAGCCGGCATTTCGGGCAGACCCGGTTGGAAGGCGCCGCCTTGCCCCTGCACGTGGTGGCGACCGACATGCACACCGGTGCCGAGGTCGTGCTGTCCTCCGGCGATCTGGTGCAGGCGGTGCTGGCCAGCGCGGCCATCCCGGGGGTGTTTCCGCCGGTGCGCATCGATGGCCGCCAACTGATCGACGGTGGCGTCGCCAACAACACGCCCATCTCTGCCGCCGTCCGCCTGGGTGCCACGCGCGTGGTGGTGCTGCCGGCCGGGTTTGCCTGTGCCGAACGGCGTGAACCGCGCGGCGCCATCGAGCACGCGCTGAATGCGCTGTCGCTGCTGGTGGCGCGGCAACTGGTGCAGGACCTGGAGCGGTGGGCCGGCCAGGTGCCCATCGCCGTGGTGCCGCCGCTGTGCCCGCTCGATGTGTCGCCCTACGACTACACCCGCTGCGGCGAGCTGATCGACCGCGCCGCCGCCTCCACCGCCGCGTGGTTGGCAGACCACGGCCTCTCCCACTATGACGTGCCCGGCGCCCTGCGCCCGCATCGGCACGATGACGAACACGCGAGCTGCAGCACCGACGTGCACGCGATGCCCGCGCCCTAGCGCTGCATTCCGCATCGGATGCTGCTGCCGTATCCTCACGGCTTTCACATCACTTTGACGGGGGACGCATGGGGGTGGTGATCGATCATCCGATCGAGGTGTTCGTGCTGGCGCTGATCGCGCTGGCCATCGCGTCGCGCGCGGGCGTGGCGATCTCGAAGCGGCGCGCGATGGACACGGGCACGCGCGAAGACTTCGCCGTCATCCAGGCCGCCACGCTCACGCTGCTCGGCCTGATCATCGGCTTCAGCTTCTCGATGGCCATCAGCCGCTACGACGCGCGCAAGACCTACGAGGAGGAAGAGGCCAACGCCATCGGCACCGAATACCTGCGCGCGGGCCTGCTGCCGGCCACCGATGCGGACCAGGTGCGCGGCCTGCTGGCGCGCTACCTGGACCAGCGCATCCAGCTCTACCGCACGCACGACGCCATGCACCTGCGCGAGATCGAGGCCGAGACCGCGCGCCTGCAGGCCGCCCTGTGGGCCGCCGTGCAGACGCCGGCCGCCGCGCAGCCCACCCCGGTGGTCGCCCTGGCCGTGAGCGGCATGAACGACGTGATCAACGCCCAGGGCTATACGCAGGCCGCCTGGCGCAACCGCATACCGGGCGCGGCGTGGGTGCTGCTGTTCATGATCGCCGCCTGCGGCAACCTGATGGTCGGCTACGCCATGCACGGCAGGCGCATCCTCGGCACCTTGCATGTGCTGCTGCCGCTGGTGATCGCGCTGTCGTTCATGCTGATTGCCGACATCGACAGCCCGCGCGGCGGCTTCATCCACGTCGAGCCGCTCAACCTCAAGAGCCTGGCGGCCTCGCTGCCGGCGCCGCGCTAGGGGCGCTGCCGGCGCGGATTTTCTGCGTGGCATTGAAACTGGGTCTGCGCCACGCGGCTGTTTGCCGGGCGCGCCGTCGCCCATGATGCGCGCACCTGCAGCGCCACTGCCGGATGCTCGCCGAGGAAATCATCGAGCCAGCCGGCCAGCACGCTACGCCCCAGGTCGGACGGGATCGACAGCGACACCTCGCCGCCGATCGCTTGCCGCCCGAGCGCAAGCGCATCCTGCCCGGCCTGCAGATCGGCCAGCGCGCGGCGCGCGTGCTCCAGGTAGCGCTCGCCCTCCTGCGTGAGCGCGAGGCTGCGCGTGGAGCGCGCCAGCAGCCGCACGCCTAGCTCTGCCTCCAGCCGCTTGACCGCCGCGCTGGCCGCCGCCGGCGCGATGTTCAGCACGCGCGCCGCCGCCGACAGGCTGCCGTTGTCTACGGCCAGCACGAAGATGGAGAGGTCGTCGAGGCGGATCATCGCGGGGGGTGTCGATTGAGGTGTGCAGGGATGGGCCGCATGTTACCGAGCGGCTAGCTCGCGCGCACGCGCGCCCAATTCAGACCGAAGCGTGCAAGGTACTTGCGCAGCCGATCCGCATCGTTCACCTTGGCCTTCTCGGTGCGCGACACGTCGAACAGGCGGCGCCCGGCATCCGACAGTGACGCCGATTCCCGGCACACCGCCACCACGTTCTCCAGCTGCATGCGGTCGAACAGGTCGAGCGAAGCGGCCTCGTCGCCGAGCAGATCGGCAAGCGCACCGTCACTGCCCGCCGAATCGGGTTCGGCCCACGTGCGCTGCAGGCGCGCGATCTCGTCGGCCACGTCGGCTTCGGTGATGCGCCCGCCTTCGGCCAGCGTCGCGAGCCGCGTGACGGACGCCGACAGCTCGCGGAAGTTGCCCGTCCAGCGCGCCTGCGGCGAGGTGACGAACTTCAGGTAGATGCGTCGCGCCTCGGTGTGGAAGCGCACCTGCTCGCCATGCTCGCGGGCAAAGCGCGCCAGCTCGAAGTCGAGGTTCGGCTCCAGGTCTTCCGGGCGGTCGGCCAGGCCGGGCAGGTCGAAGGTCCACAGGTTGATCCGCGCATAGAGGTCTTCGCGGAAGCGCCCCTCGGCCACCCACTGGCGCAGGTCGCGCACGGTGCCGGCGATCAGCTGGAAATCGCTCTCGACCTCGCGGTCGCTGCCGAAGGGCAGGAAGCGCTTCTCTTCGATGGCCTTGAGCAGCATGGCCTGTTCGTCCAGGCCAAGCTCGCCGATCTCGTCGAGGAAGAGCAGGCCGCCGTCGGCGCTGCGCAAGAGGCCCGCGCGTTCGGTCTGCGCGCCGGTGAAGGCGCCCTTCACATGGCCAAAGAGGGCGGACATGGCGCTGTCGCCGCGCAGCGTGGCGCAGTTCACCTCGACAAAGCGGCCGCCCAACTGGTGCCGCGCCTTCTTCATCTCATACACGCGGCGCGCCAGGAACGACTTGCCCGCGCCCGTCGGCCCGAACAGCAGCATCGGCGCCTTCGAGCGCGAGGCCACGCGCTCGATCTGTTCGATCATGCGGTTGAACGCCGGGTTGCGCGTGGCAATGCCCGACTTGAGCAGCGACACGGTGTCTTCGCGCTCGCGCGCAAAGCGCGTGGCGATCTTGTCGTAGCGCGAGAGGTCCAGGTCGATGACGCTATAGCTGCCCGCCGTGTTGCCGAGTGCTTTCTTGCGCGGCGGGGCGGTCTGGATCAGCTTGGCCGGCAGGTAGCGCGCCTCGGCCAGCAGGAACCAGCAGATCTGCGCGACGTGCGTGCCGGTGGTGATGTGGATGAGGTAGTCCTCGGCCTCGGTATCGAAGGCGTAGCCGCGTGTGAAGTCGTGCAGCGTGCTGTAGACCTCTTCGAAATCCCATGGGTCGCGCAGCGTGATCTCGACGCTGCGCACCTCGGTCTCGGGCGAGACGGCCGCGATGTCGGTGCGCAGGCGCTCGAACAGGCCGCGGCTGCGCGCGTCGTGCAGCAGCTCCAGCCGGTGGATGACGATGTCGTCCTGCTGGCACAGGCCGACCGACGGCCGCCAGCGCTCCCAGCGCTGGGCGCCCTTGCCCACGTAGTCGAGCGTGGTGCCGACGAAGCCGATGGCGACGGTCTTGCGCATTCCAGGTCACTATCCAAAAAGATAAATCAATATATCAATGGATCGTATTTTCTGGAAGTTGGGCGTGCCTACATCTGCGATATTGATGCGAAATGCCAATGAAATCATGGTGTTAGGCGGCGATTGGTTGAGGTGGGAATGGCCTGGCATGTCCATTGCACTAGTGAGTGCGTCCATCGATCAACCGGGAGCGCATCATGTGCAGTGGAAAGCAAAAACGTGCGCTCATCATGGCGCGGCGCCACGAGCGGCGAGAGCTGGCGCGGATCGCGCGCCTGCCGCCCCCGGCCCCCGTGCTGCCGCCGCCGCGCGGTAGTTTGCCGGTGGATGTGTCGCAACTGGCACCGCACAACAGCTACGGCCCCGGTCTGCCCCGCTTCGCGCAGCACGGTTACTACGTTGATACGTGGTACGCCTGCGTCGATTGCGGAAAGCATGAAGTCTGGACCGCTGCGCAGCAGAAATGGTGGTATGAAACCGCCAAGGGCTATATCGATTCGATCGCCATCCGCTGCAAGTCGTGTCGCTTGATACGCCGCAGCGGACGCACGATCAGCAAGAAGAACAACGACAACAACAACGGAATCAAAGCATCATGAGTACCTACAACACCCTCCACGTCGAAGACGGCGCCGACATCAAGCTGTGGACCAACGGCGTGCCGGTGGAAGACGATGCCCGCAAGCAGTTGATGAACACGGCCAAGATGCCGTTCATCTTCAAGCACCTGGCGGTGATGCCGGACGTGCACCTGGGTAAGGGGTCGACCATCGGCAGCGTGATCCCGACGCAGGGCGCGATCATCCCGGCGGCCGTCGGTGTGGATATCGGCTGCGGCATGATGGCCGCGCGCACCACGCTCACGGCGGCCGACCTGCCGGACAACCTGCATGGCCTGCGCAGCGCCATCGAGGCGGCGGTGCCGCACGGCCGTACGCAGGGCCCGCGCGATAAGGGCGCCTGGAACACGCCGCCGGAAGCGGTCGACGCGATGTGGGGTGAGCTGGCCGACGGCTTCAAGCGCATCACCGACAAGTATCCGAAGCTGAAAAACACCAACAACTACAAGCACCTGGGAACGCTGGGCACCGGTAACCACTTCATCGAGGTCTGCCTGGATGAAGAGAACCGCGTCTGGTTCATGCTGCACTCGGGTTCGCGTGGGGTGGGCAACGCGATCGGCAACCTGTTCATCGAACTGGCGCAGGCCGATATGCGACAGCACATCGCCAACCTGCCGGACCGCGACCTGGCCTACTTCGAAGAAGGCAGCCAGCACTTCGATGATTACGTCGAAGCCGTGGGCTGGGCGCAGGACTACGCGCGCCGCAACCGCGCGACGATGATGCAGAACGTGATCGCCGCCGCGCGCAAGGTCATCACCAAGCCGTTCGCGGCGGATGTGGAAGCCGTGAACTGCCACCACAACTACGTGCAGCGCGAGACCCACTTCGGGCGTGAGGTGCTGGTGACGCGCAAGGGCGCGGTGTCGGCGCAGAAGGGGCAGCTCGGCATCATCCCGGGTTCGATGGGGGCGAAGAGCTTCATCGTGCGCGGGCTGGGGAACGAAGAGGCCTTCTGCTCGTGCAGCCACGGCGCCGGCCGCACCATGAGCCGCACGCAGGCCAAGAAGCGTTTCACGGTCGACGACCAGATTCGCGCGACGGCCCACGTGGAATGCCGCAAGGACAAGGACGTGATCGACGAGATCCCGATGGCGTACAAGGACATCGACCAGGTGATGGCCGCCCAGGCGGAGCTGGTGGAGATCGTCCACACGCTGCGGCAGGTGGTGTGTGTGAAGGGGTAAGTTCGCGCTTCGCCTTTGAGCCTGTCCGGGCGCGGTGCGTTTGTGCCGCGCCCGGCGGCTTCCACAATCAACAAGAACAACCGATTGCCATGACCTTCCTGTATTCGCATCCCGTCTCCGACGCCATCCGTGAACGCGTGCTGGCGGAACTCGCCAGCATCGAGCAGCGCCACGACGTGCGCGTGCTGTTCGCGTGCGAATCTGGCAGCCGCGGCTGGGGCTTCGCCTCGCCCGACAGCGACTACGACGTGCGCTTCGTCTACGTGCACGCGCCCGAGTGGTACCTGCGCGTCGAGCCGCAGCGCGACGTGATCGAGGTGCCCATCAGCGACGAGCTGGACATGTCCGGCTGGGAGCTGCGCAAGGCGCTGCAGCTGATGCACCGCTCCAACCCGACCTTGCTGGAGTGGCTGGCCTCGCCCGTGGTGTATCGCCAGGACGCGGCGCTGGCCGAGCGCATGCGCACCCTTGCGCCGACGTTCTTCTCCGAGCGCAAGGGCCGCTGGCACTACGTCTCGATGGCGGCGAAGAACTTTCGCGGCTACCTGCAGGGCGAGACCGTGCGCATGAAAAAGTACCTCTACGTGCTGCGCCCGTTGCTGGCCGCACAGTGGATCGACGCCGGGCGCGGCGTCCCGCCGATGCGCTTTGCCGACCTGGCCGACACGATGGTGACGGACGCCGCGCTGCGTGACGAGATCAACCAGCTGCTCGCGATCAAGATGGAATCCGGCGAGGCCGAATACGGCGCGCGTTTTCCGCGCATCCATGCCTTCATCGAGCAGACCTTGGCGCAGGAGGCTGTGCCTGCCGATTTCCGGCAGCCCACGGGAAACCCAGCCGCGCTGGATGCCTTCCTGTTCGACACAGTCCTCTCTCGCGCAACCTGCACAACCTGACGCACGCCTGCCTGGCGGGTGTGCCTACCAACAAGAAAAAGAAACCATGAACACCCTATCGCAACCCGCCGCCTGCATCGAACTCGATGGCGCGCAGGGCGAAGGCGGCGGCCAGATCCTGCGCACCGCGCTCACGCTGTCGATGCTGACCGGTACGCCGTTCCAGATCGAGCACATCCGCGCCGGACGCTCCAAGCCGGGCCTGCTGCGCCAGCACCTGACGGCAGTGCAGGCCGCCACCGAGATCAGCGGCGCCACGGTCGAAGGCGCCGAGGCCGGCTCGCAGACGCTGCGCTTCGCGCCCGGCCCCATCCGCGGCGGTGATTACCGCTTTGCCATCGGCACGGCCGGCAGCTGCACGCTGGTGCTGCAGACCATCCTGCCCGCGCTGTGGTTTGCCGATGCGCCGAGCACCGTGTCGGTGAGCGGCGGCACGCACAACCGCGCCGCGCCGCCGGTCGATTTCCTGATCCGCGCGTGGCTGCCGCTGGTGGCGCGCATGGGCGTGCTGCAGACGCTCGCGCTCAAGCGCCACGGCTTCTATCCGGCGGGCGGCGGCGAGGTGCTGGCCACCGTCACGCCGTGCGCCGGTGCCCTGGGTACGCTGCACCTGGTGGAGCGCGGCGCGCAACAGGCACTGCGCGCGGACGGCATCGTCGCGGGCGTGCGCGGCGGCGTGGCGCGGCGCGAGCTGGACATGCTGGCCCGCCTCGTGCCCGGCGTGGAAGGCACCGTGCGCGATCTCGGCAACGAAGCGGGCCCCGGCAACGCGCTGGTGTTCGACATCGTGCATGAGCATGTCACCGAGGTCTTCACGGGCTTTGGTGAGCGTGGCGTGACGGCGGAATCCATCGGCCAGGACGTCGCCCGCGCGGCGCTGCGTTACCTGCAGAGCACGGCGGCGGTCGATGAACATCTGGCCGACCAACTCGTGCTGCCGATGGCGCTGGCCGGTGCCGGCAGCTTCACGGCAGTGGCCGCGTCGTCGCATCTCCTGACCAACATCGGCGTGATCGAGAAGTTCCTGCCGGTGAGCTTCGACGTGGAGACCCTGGGGCGGGGCGCACCGGTACGCGTGCGCGTGCAGTAGCACGCCGGGCAGGCACGGCATTCGCGTGGGGTGAGGGACCACCGCACACCGGAGCCGGTCATGGAAAAAGGGAAGCGAGAAAAGCACCCGCACGCGCACAAGCGCGATGCGCTCGTCGAAAAGGCCGTGGAGGACACGTTCCCGGCCAGTGATCCGCCGGCCATTGGCGGCATCACCCGTGTGGTCGACAAGAAGCCGAAGGCGCACCACGGCAAACACGCGCAAAAGCGCAAAGCGAAGTAATGCCGCGCCCGCACTGCCCGTCGACCTGCGGGCGTTGCTGTTGGGGCGCTAGTTGTGCGCGAGGATGTTGACCACGTTGCCGAACGGATCGCGCACATAGAACCGCCGCACGCCCCACGGCTCGTCGGCCAGCGGGTAGACGATCTCCAGGCCAAGCGCCTGGGCGCGCGCGTGCACCGCATCCACGTCGTCCACCTCGATGGACAGCGCCGGCACCGGCGTGCCTGAACCGCCCTCGGTGGCAATGCTGACCTGCGGGGCCATTCTGGCGTCCGCGTCGGCAAAGGTGACGATCCAGCCGTGGTCCATCGCCACCTCCAGGCCGAGGAAATCGGCATAGAACGCGCGGGCGCGCGCCGGATCGGTGGCGTGCAGGTTCGGGACGATGCGTCGGACGGCCATGCGGCGCTCCTGGGCAGAATGGGGCTGCGGCATTGTAGCCATGGCAGCCACGGGCCGTTTGCATGCATCCACGCCCGACATCACGTAAAGTGCGTGCACTCGAACTCAACTTCCCGCACGCCATGGATTTCCTGCAATCGCTGCTGGCCCCCCGCCTGCAAAACGTCGAAACCTCCGCCATCCGTGAGCTCTTCAAGGTGCTCGGCAAGCCGGGCCTGATCTCGTTTGCCGGCGGCTTTCCCGATGCCGCGCTGTTCGACGTCGAAGGCCTGAAGGCCGCCGCCGATACCGCGCTCACCACCGACGCCGCCCGCGCGCTGCAATATGGCGCCACCGAGGGCTTCGAGCCGCTGCGCGAAGCCATCGTCACGCTCATGCAGGCGCGCGGCGTGAAGATCGTCAATACCGACCTGCTCGTCACCACCGGCTCGCAGCAGGGCCTGGACCTGCTTGGCAAGGTGCTGATCGGCGAGGGCGACACCGTGCTGACCGAGGCGCCCACCTTCCTCGCCGCCATCCAGGCCTTCAAGCTGTACGGCGCCAAGGTGGCCGGTGTGCCGACCGATGCGGACGGCCTGGATGTCGATGCGCTGGAGAAGACGCTCGCCACCAGCCGCCCGAAATTCCTCTACGTGATCCCCAACTTCGGCAACCCGAACGGCGCGCTGATGAGCCTCGCGCGCCGCCAGCGCCTGCTGGAGATCGCCGTGCGCCACAACCTGCTGATCGTCGAGGACGATCCCTACGGCGAGCTGTATTTCGACGCGCCGCCGCCGCCGTCGCTGTATGCGCTCAGCCAGCAGACCGAAGGCGCGCAAGGCCGCGTGATCTACCTGGGCAGCCTGTCGAAGGTGGTGGCGCCGGGCCTGCGCGTGG
>CAJXMR010000066.1 GCA_913056305.1 uncultured Ralstonia sp. | reverse complement strand
CAGTAGACGCAACTTGTTCGACCAGTTCGCGTTTCTCCGCGAGAAGGTAGTCCTTGGATACATCAACGACCGACTGTCCTTCGGACGGCGCGAAAGCGGCAACGTACACCAGGGCTTTGACGTTCTCCTGCTTGCCTGCTTCGGTAACGGCAACGCCGCCCCACGAATGGCCCACGAGAACGACGGGCCCGGTCTGCCTATCCAGAACGCGTCGAGTGGCCGCAACGTCATCGGCCAGCGAGCTCAACGGGTTCTGCACGGCCACCACCTTCAGCCCCTTTTCTTCGAGCAAGGGAATGACTTGGTTCCACGTCGAGCCGTCGGCAAACGCCCCATGCACAAGGACAACTGTGGGCTTCTGAATCTCGGCAGCGGCGGCAGGCGTGGAGGCCGAGACCGCTGCTGCGGTCCCGAGAGCGGCAGCGATGATGGCTGTTTTTGCGCTGGATGACATGTGATTTCCTTTCAAAAATAGAGCTGACGGAGGTCGGCGGAAGGCGTTGTGCCGATTGCGATGTCACACTGTATATTTGAAAAAAAACACCTACAATGCGCCTATGTTTTCATCACTTGAAACGTAAAATTTCCAATGGACCGACTGGCATGCATGAAGGTGTTCGTTAGAGCTGCAGAGCTAGGCTCCATCTCTTCAGCGGCTACCGAACTGAATTTGTCGTCGCAGTTGGCCGGCAAACACATACGCATGCTGGAAGACGGGCTAGGCATCAAGCTGCTGAACAGAACAACCCGCCGGCAAAGCCTGACAGACAGCGGTCGGCTGTTTTACGAGCGCGCGAAAAATATCCTGGCGGAGATGGAAGCTGCCGAGGCCCTCATGGCAGAAACGAGGTCAGAACCCAGGGGAAGACTTCGCATCAGCGCGCCGATCACATTCGGCAGTCACGGGCTTGCACCAGAGCTGCCGGAATACTTGAGACAACATCCTGAGGTTTCCGTGGACCTCAGCCTGACCAATCGCACCGTCGATCTGGTGGAGGAAGGCTTCGACGTTGTTTTTCGCACGGGAGACCTCCCCGACAGCAGCCTGATTGCAAGACGCCTGGCCCCCCTTCGATTGGTCCTGTGTGCGGCACCCAGCTACATAGAGTCTGCAGACCAGTTGCGAACACCTCAGGATCTGCCCGAGCACGAATGTC
This sequence comes from uncultured Ralstonia sp., assembly GCA_913056305.1. Classification (GTDB taxonomy): domain Bacteria; phylum Pseudomonadota; class Gammaproteobacteria; order Burkholderiales; family Burkholderiaceae; genus Ralstonia. The sequence goes on along the minus strand of CAJXMR010000066.1, from coordinate 20,840 downwards.
TCGTTTTCTCTCACACCTCGCTGCGCACCCAATGGTCATTTGACGGTCCTGGGGGGCGAGTGTCTGTGCCGATCAATGGCCGTTTTTCCACCAACACTGGAGAAGCGCTTCGTGCGGCCGCAGTGGCGGGCATGGGCATCCTGCTTCAGCCATATGAGCTTGTGACATACGAGATAGAAGCCGGTCGGCTAATACGACTCCTGCCAGAGTACGAACCACCTGCTCGCGCATTGCATGCGCTGTACGCTTCAGACAGACAAATGACGCCGAAGCTGCGAAGCTTTTTAGACTTTGCAGTCCAGAGGTTCGGCGAGAAGCACGTTAAGGGCTGAAGCCCCCTAAAGGGGACCAAACAGCATGGCTGCAAACGAGGGCTTCGTATGACTCACGATTAGAAGCGTCGATTCGGACCTGCGCATAGCAAGTCCGATCAGGCAGCAGGCAAGTCGTCAGATCGACAACTGACCATCCACGCAGGTCACTGCAACGCCGCCAACCTGAATACCTTCCTCGCTCACGGCCAGGCGCAACACTCCCGCACGCCCCAAGACAGCGCCTTGAGATGACAAGAACGCACTGCCGAAATGAGAGGTTTGCCCGGTGTGACGGATGAAAACGCCCACACTGCCATTGCCGCTGCCGCAGACAGGATCTTCATTAACGCCAAGCGAAGGGGCAAACGCACGGACTTCAATACGTGCAGGCGCAGGCTGGTCATACTCACCAAAGATGACCACGCCTGTGGCCTTGGCCTTGGTGTCCAGTACCTTCATGCGCGGCAGATCCGGCTGGGTTGACAGTACTGCCTGAGCACTTGGCAACTGCGCAACGATCCAGCGCGTGCCAACATCGATCAGGCTCGGAGTGAACTCACGCAGAAGCGGGCTGCCCAAAATGCCTTCAAGCTCGCTGACTTGGGCCTCGTCCAACGGGAACACAGACGGTTCTGGTAGTGCAAATGAGATCCACTGCTCGCCATCTTGGGTGCGCTCGACCTTGAGCCTGATCAGACCGGCCTCGCACTCTTGCACCAGCTCACCGTTTTTTGGCGCGATAAGGCCGGCCTCCAGCAGCGCATGGGCCGTACCGATGGTGGGATGGCCTGCAAAAGGCAGCTCGGCACCCGGAGTAAAGATACGAACCCGATAATCCGCTTCCGGGCTTGTTTTCGCTACGACAAAGGTCGTTTCTGACAGGTTGGTCCAGTTTGCGATTTGCTGCATCTGTTCCGTAGTGAGTCCATCCGCACGTAAGACGACTGCAACCGGATTGCCTTTAAATCGGACACTGGTAAAAACATCGACTTGCTTGAATGGGATACTTGCCATTGATCACTCCTAAAATAATCTTCGTTAGCGCCGGCCCATCGGGGGCTCACGACACACGCCCAAACCGTTCCCGATACTCGTTCGGGCCGACTTGCTGAACGCGGATGAACGTGCGCCGCATGGTTTCTTCCGTCCCAAAGCCGCAACGCGCCGCAATGCGCTTGATTGGCAGTTGCGTCTCGATCAGCATCTGTCGCGCCGCCTCGACGCGCAGCCGCTCCACGGCACGTTGCGGCGTCAGACCGGTGGCCTCGCGATAGCGACGTAAAAACGTGCGCTCACTCATGCCGGCTTCATGCGCGAGGCGGGGCAACGATAGATCGTCAGCCAGATGCTCCGCCAGCCACGCATGTAGCTGTGCGAAATGCTCGTCCGCCGACTGCAGCGCCAGCGCGGCGCTGAATTGCGCCTGGCCGCCGGGTCGTTTGAGGAACACCACGAGGTTGCGCGCAACGTCGAGCCCCACCGCGCGACCGAGATCCGCCTCGACCAGCGCGAGCGACAGGTCAATGCCCGCCGTCACGCCGGCGGACGTCCAGATGCTCCCGTCGCGCACAAAGATCGGATCGGCATCGACTTGCACCTGCGGATACTCGCGCGATAGCTGATCGCAATACCGCCAGTGCGTGACCGCGCGCCGTCCATCGAGCAAGCCGGCAGCAGCCAGTAGAAACGCGCCGGTGCAGACCGACGCCACGCGTCGTGCGCCGGCGGCACGCGTGCGCAGCCAGTCACGCAGCGCCTCGTCCTGCGCGGCCCTCACAACGCCTCGGCCGCCGGCAACGATCAGCGTGTCGAGCGGGGTGGCGCTGTCGGTCAAGCCCTCGGTCACGAACGAGAGCCCGGACGTGGTCTTCACCTGCGTGCCCGCTGGTGCGACAACCCGAACTTCATAGGGCATCGCGTTACCGCGCTCCGCGGCATGCTCATTTGCCGCCGTGAAAACCTGCGCCGGGCCGGCGATGTCGAGCATCTGGACGTCCGGGAAAGCCAGCAGTTCGATGCGCATCGGCCGTGGCGGACGCGATGGCGGGATTTGTGGGTTCATTGGCGGCATCGCCAAACGATAGAGCAATACATTGGCCCTGTCGAGCTTGATCATCACGGGCGATCCGGCCATCCAAGCCGCGCCGATTCGGACGCCGCCGTGCTCGAAGCGACCTCGCCCACCCGCCGCCGCAAGGAGACTCACCCATGGCCCACGAAGACACGCCTCTCACTATCGGTTCGCTCGTATTTGATGGTCTCGACCAGATCGATTTGACCGGGCCCTTCGAGGTCCTATCGCGGCTGCCGGGCGCCACGCACCGGCTTTACGCGCGCACGACCGAGCCCGTACGCGACGTGCAGGGGTTGCGCCTGGTCCCGGACGCCGCTCTGCACGACGCGCCGCCGCTCGATATCTTGCACGTGCCGGGCGGCCCTGGGCAGCAGGCATTGATGCACGACGCGGTCGTGCTCGACTGGCTGCGTGCGCAGGCGGCGGGCGCGCGAAAGGTCTTCTCGGTGTGTACTGGCGCGCTGCTGCTTGGCGCGGCCGGGTTGCTGCGCGGCCGGCACGCGACGACACACTGGAACTCGTTGCATCTTCTGCCACTGTTCGGTGCGACGCCGGTCGATGAACGTGTCGTGGTGGACGGCGACTGGATATTCGCCGCAGGTGTGACGTCCGGAATTGACGGAGCACTGCGGCTCGCGGCCGAGATGTTTGGCGACGCGGTCGCGCAACGCATCCAGCTCAACATGGCCTACGCGCCCGAGCCGCCTTTCAACAGTGGCACGCCTGAAACAGCGCCCGCCGATGTGCTGGCGGCGGCGCGCGCAGCATTTGCCGACCTCACCGCCCAGCGGGAATTCACCGCACGCGAGATCGCAATGCAGCTCGGTATCGCCGTGCGCTGATGCCGGCTAAGAGAGATCGATTCAAAATTAAAGGTAAATGACATGTCTACGACGATGGCTGCTCCAACGCGCGTTGCGATGCTGGCTTACCCGAAGTTCACGGCGTTGGACCTGATCGGCCCGCATCAGATTCTTGCCAGTCTCCCCGGCATGCAGGTCGACCTGGTTGCCAAAACCACCGAGCCCGTCGTGACCGACCGGCAGATCTCGATCACGCCGGCGAAGTCCTTCTCAGCGTGTGAAGCCGACTACGACATCCTCTTGGTCCCGGGCGGCATCAGCACCCATTTGATGGTCGAAGACGCCGAGACACTGGCATTCCTGGCGAGGATTGGCGAGAAGGCAGCCTATGTCACCAGCGTGTGTACGGGATCCGTGATCCTTGCGGCTGCGGGGTTGCTCAAGGGCTATCGCGCGACTTCGCATTGGGCGTATCGCGACATCCTGGCCGACTACGGAGCGATCCCGGACAAGGCGCGGTTCGTGGTGGACCGAAATCGCGTGACCGGTGGCGGCGTGACCGCCGGGGTCGATTTCGGGCTCCATCTCGCGGCGATCCTGCGGGGGAGTGACGTGGCCAAGATGATTCAGCTCGTCTTCGAGTATGACCCGAAGCCGCCATTCGACGCGGGCGATCCGGATAGGGTGGCCCCGGAGGTGCTCGCCGCCGCAGTCACGCGCCTCGAGCCGCTCGTGGCCCCCGTCCGTGAGGCGGCCCGAAGGTTTGCCGCTCGGAACTAGTCAACGCGGGTGCCGGGGATTCGCTGTCCGAGCGCTAAGGCCGCAGCCTGTCAGAGCCGTGGGCCTTGAGCGCGTGGTTAGGCGCCCGTGTGCCCTTGGCGCCGCAGGATGACATGCGTGGCCTTCTCCGACGCTACCGATTCAACGCATTCGTATCCCAGCGCCCGCAAGTCAACCCCTTCGAACAGTGACTCTCCCTGGCCGAGCAGGACCGGCGAGATCGCAATGTGCAGTTCATCAATGAGGCCCTCACGAAGATACTGCCGGACTGTGTTTGGCCCACCGCCGATCCGCACGTCCATGCCGGCAGCGGCCTCGCGTGCACGGTCGAGCGCCTCGTGAATGCCCCCTGTGATGAAGTGGAACGTCGTGCCGCCGTCCATCTCGATGGGGGGACGCGCCTGATGGGTCAAGACGAAGACGGGAGCGTGATACGGTGGGTTATCTCCCCACCAGCCTTTCCAGTTGGTGTCCGGCCAGTCTCCACGAATGGGGCCGAACATGTTCCGCCCAAGAATCCAGGCCCCAACATTCTGGAAGCCACGGGCGGCGAAATCATCGTCAATTCCGGTTGTGCCGCCATCCTTGCCGAACAAGGCCCGCTGGAACGTGCGTGTTGGGACTAGCCACTGGTGCAGCTCCGTCCCGCCCACGCCGAGCGGATTGTTGATGTCTTGATTCGGACCTGCTCCGTATCCGTCGAGCGAGATGGTGAAGCCGTTAACGCGTACGCGTGCCATCGTTTGCCTCCGTTTAGACGCTTAACAGACAATCAACGGACGCTGGCGTCCGGACATGGCTATTGGTAGGGAAAGATGGTGTCGTGCGCAAGCTTTTGTCTTCACGGCGAGTCGCGTCCAAGCTGTCTCGACACCACGGTCAATGTACCGGACACCAGTGAGGGCAGTAAATCCGCATCATTGCCCGGTTTGGAGACAGGCCAGAAGCAACGCTCAACGACCGCTGGTGGCCGGTGATTGCACTACCTGCGGCCGGCAGCTTCCGACCCACAAGCAACATTCGTGTCATCCCAAACCGGCCATTCGCGAATGGACGAACAGCTAAGCTACCGGCGGCCGTGATAAGGGCCTGAAGTCAGGGAAGCTCACCTTAGTCCGGGGACACTCCACGCGCGGGTCGAGAAAATATGTTGACGAGATTTCCATCCGGGTCACGCAACAGTAGCGAGCGATTTCCCCACGGCATCAAGGTCGTCGGCATCACGATGGGCGTCCCCGACGCATTCATCCGTTCGAATACTGCGTCGACGTCCTCCACTTCGAGCTCCAGGATCGCCGACTGATTCGCAGCCGCGGTAGCAGCACCGACATTGAAGAGCTGGATCAGATGCTCGGACGAAATCGCAAGCACCGCCCCTTCGAATCGCATTTCGGCAAATCCATCCGCCAGCCGTGCAGCCTCGATACCGGAAAGCCTTTGGTAAAACTCGACCAGCCCTTCGAAATTCCGGGTGACTACACGAACAGAGGCGAACTTCATTTTGAGCTCCTGGCTAAGAAAGGAAGCTCAGTCTAATGGCGGACCCTGTCAGATTCTGGCAGTATCCTGCGGCTCGCCGCGTCGTTGGCCTTCCTCCACTCGCGAAGCAGCGTTGCTCGTCTTTTCGGGTAGCGCTCCTCCATTCGCTCGACGTCCGAGATCCGGTCCGAGCGGAAATTCCGAAAGTCTGCTCGAAGCTCGCACCAGCACATCAGCACCCGCGCCTGGTCGAAATAGACCAGGGCAAAGGGCCAAACGACACGCTGCGAATGAACGCCACTGCCGTCCACATAAGTCATCTTGAGCTTTTGCTCTGCTCGGACTGCGGCACGTAGAAGATCAGACGAGACCGTGTGGGCAGGTCCTTTCAACGGCGCGCCCACCAGCAGCGACGATTCCTCCAGCTCGCGACGCAGTTCTGTGGGCAGTACGGCGGCGACCTTCGCAAGCGTGCTCAGCGCACCGGCCGACAGCGTCTTGTCGCAGCGATCGGCTACCCAGCGCATGCCAAGAACCAGCGCGTCGAGTTCCTCCGAACTGAACATCATGGGCGGCAGCATGAAGCCCGGTTTCATCACGTAACCAACGCCCGGCTCCCCCTCGATCGTGGCGCCTTGCGCCTGCAAACTGGCGATGTCCCGGTATAGCGTGCGGATGCTCACGCCGAGCTCCTCGGCCAATATTTGACCGCTCACGGGACGTCGATAACGCCGCAACAGTTGCAAGAGACGAAGGAGACGTTCGGAGCGGGTCATACGTGAATCCTGATATCGACACTGGGGTGATCGACGCCCAAGTCGAATGCAAGCGTTGGCGTCCAGACAGACATTGCATTGTCGACGATCTATGCGGCACTGTTGAACGTGTCAACTGGCCGATTGGAGACGGTCTGTCAGTGCGGGAGGCAACCCGCGCGCAGTCTCTCTTCAGTCGCTTTCGACAAGCTGCATGACGATGGCCCTGGCCGAATCGAGATGGGCGACGGTCATCGCGCGGGCGCCGCGCGCGTTACCGTCCCGGCACGCCTGCAGGATGTTCTCGTGCTCGATCTGGAAGGAAGGCGTATCCGCAAGCAAGGTGCTCTGCAGTCGCTCATAACGTTCGACCTGGCCGCGCAGTTCTTCGATCGCGTTCAGTTGACGGGCATTGCCGCAGCACGAATACAGCAGCGTGTGGAATTCCCGGTTGAGCTCTCCCTGCCGCTGCGCGGAGCCCGCATCGCCCAGCAAGCGGTGGACAAGCTCGGCGCGTGCCAGCGTCTCGTCATCGAGTTGCTTCACGCTGCGGAAGATCGCATCTCCTTCAAGCAGCGTCCGCAAGTCGTAGATCTCCTTCACGTCTGCCGCCGTCAGCGTGCGCACGACTGCGCCGCGGTTTCTGAAGATGTCGAGCAAGCCTTCGCGCGCCAGTTGTTGAATGGCCTCGCGCATCGGAATCCGGCTGATCCCGAACCGGTCGGCCAGGTCGCGCTCGACCAGCCGCTCGCCGCCCTGCAGCTCGCCGTTGGTAATCATCTCCCGCAACGATGCGGCCACCGTGTCTGCCGTGGAGTCGAATTTTGCTTCCATGATCGCGTGCTCGTTCAAGTGGAATAATGGTATACCAAGTTGAGTTCCCATGCCAGAATGCGGCCGGCAGGTCAGGGCGACGGGTGAGCGCCAGCGCGGCGGGTTCATCGTCTACGTTCAACGTTTCGATAGCGAAGGAGAGCACCATGGCACACGGCGAACACCAATACCGCGTTTCAGTGCAGTGGATCGGCAACAAGGGCACCGGCACATCTGGGTACCGCCAGTACGGCCGCGATCACGTGATCCGCGCGGGGTCCAAGCCGGACATTCTGGGTTCGTCAGATGCGGCGTTCCTCGGCGATGCCGCGCGCTGGAACCCGGAGGATCTGCTGCTGGCTTCGGTCTCGGCTTGCCACAAGCTTTGGTACCTGCATCTGTGTGCCAATGCAGGCATCTGTGTCGTCGGCTACGTCGACCACGCAGAAGGGACGATGATCGACAGCCCCGACGGTGGACGCTTCACGGGAGTGGTCTTGCACCCCCAGGTGACCATTCGCTCAGGCGACGACCCTGCGCTGGCCGCCAAGCTGCATCACGAAGCGCACGCGCAATGCTATGTGGCGAACTCGGTCAATTTTCCTGTGCGGTGTGAGCCGAAGATTGAGGTCGCTGGCGCGTGAGGCCGTTCGCCCACAGCCGATGCCAGTCGTCCTGATCCGCCGGCAACGCATCGCGTATTTGAATCGTGTCGGACATTCGCTAGATCCCCTTCATCGGCATGACTGGCCGGTGAAACTCCGCAACGCGAGCGCGAAGCCCGTCACTGGCTTGCTCGATCGACGCGCAGATGCTTTGGTGCGCTTCCACATCTGTAGCAAGCTGCCGCTCCGACTGCGTGAGCAGCGATGCCATGTCGTGGCCCGACGGGCCGCCGCCGTTCGTTCTGCGCTCAACCGCAGCGCGCGGGTCGAGCGCTTGTGCGATCTCCTCCCGAGACAGTGATAGCGCCCGCCCCGTCGTTTCCTGGGCGGCGCGCGATACGAGATCCGGTGGAATGTCTGCGACGCCCAATCCCGCATCGATCGCCAACCTGACAACACGCCCCGTGATGTGATGCGCTTCCTTGAACGAAAGCCCCTTCTTCTGCACGAGCAAGTCGGCCAGATCCGTTGCCGTTGAAAAATTCACGCCGGCCAGTTCTGCCATGCGTTGGGTGTTTGGCATGGCCCGGTTGATGACCTGGTCCACCACCGGAATCGTATCGACCAGCTCGTCAACGGCTTGCCAAAGCCAATGCAGGCTGTCGGCGTTGGAATCGAGCGCGTGCGAGTAGGGCGCAGCTCGGAACGACGCAAAGCCCGTGACCAGCGCGCCGAGCACATGAGACTGGCGCCCCTTGAGAAACTCCTGCACGGCCTGGTTCTTCTTCTGCGGCATGATGCTGGACGTAATCGCCAACGAGTCCGGCAGGGTCAGCGTCGAAAACTCGAACGTCGACATCAGGTAGAAGTCTTGCGCAAGGCGCCCGAAGGTGGTCGCCACAAACAGCGCGGCGCACAGCAGTTCAAGAAGCGGGTCCTTGCTTGCGACTGCATCCAGCGCGTGGGCAACGGGCGCGGAAAATCCAAGCAGCGCAGCCACAGCGTGGCGATCGATGGGAAAGGTCGTGCCGGCCATCGCGCCAGCGCCGAGCGGACACTGATTCAATCGATGAAATGCGCCCAGCAGCCGATCGAAGTCGCGTTTCAGACCGCGCTCAACGCCGGACAGATAGAAGCCGTAAGTGATCGGCTGCGCATGCTGAAGGTGCGTATAACCGGGCATCACGCAGTCCGTGTACTTCGCTGCCTGGTGGAGGAGCGAGCGCCGTAACGACAGGGTTCCGGCGATGAGTGACAAGGCAACCTCGCGCGCTCTCATGCAGTCCAGCGTCGACTGGAGGTCGTTCCTGCTGCGCGCCGTGTGCAGGCGCCCACCAATGTCCTGACCCAGGCGACGAATGACCTCGGCTTCGTAGTTGAAGTAGACGTCTTCCAGCGACGCGTCCAACGTGAAGGCGGCCGGTCCGGCCATGGCCAGCTCATCAATGACGGCCAGCAGGCTGGATGCCGTTTCACGCTCCAGCAGCCCGGTGTCGTGCAGCATCACGACATGGGCCTGGTTGATCTGCGTGAGCAAGGGAAGCGACGGCGCGAAGGATTGCGCGATCCACGGCAGGAAGATCGCTGTTTGTGCCTCGCGGGACAGCGCCTCGTGCAGGAGACCGCTGACTTTGGATTCCATAAGAGCCCCCATCGGAAGAATGACGATGATGGGTATTAGGGCTGTTCAAGGGTATGAGATCAAGCTACATTTTTGACTCTGTACAGTCCAGGAGCTCATGATGATCACGCTCAAGCAGATCGAGGCGTTTCGCGCCGTGATGCTCGGCAACAGCATGACCGAGGCCGCCAAGATGCTCTTCGTGACGCAGTCTGCGGTGAGCAAGATCATGCGGGAATTCGAGGAGGCAATCGGCTTCGAGCTGTTCTCGCGTCGCAAAGGGGGGCTGCTGCCGACGGCTGCGGCGAAGGCGCTGTACGTGGAAGTCGAGCGCGTGTTCGTGGGGCTCGATCAGGTGGTGCGCACTGCGGAGCGCATTCGCCTCGGGCAGGAAGGCCGGCTGCGGATCGTGGCGATGTCGACCGTGTCGTGCGGCTTCCTGCAGTCCGTGATCGCAGCGTTTCGGGAGCAGCATCCGCAGGTCAGCGTCTCGATCGAGACCTACAACTCGCACGAAGTGATCAACCTGGTGGCTTCAGGGCTGTTCGACCTGGGTTTTGCGACCAGCCCGGTGGACACCGACAAGGTCGTCGCAGAATCACTCTGGAAAGTCCGGTGCGTTTGCATCCTGCCGCCTGAGCATCGTCTGGCGAAGAAGCGCACCGTCACGCCGGCAGATCTCCAGGATGAAAACTTCATCTCCCTTGGGTCTGGCAATACGACCCGGCTGGCCATCGATAGCGTGTTCCGGTCGGCAAACATCCATCGCAAGACCGAGATGGACGCCAGCTGGTCCATCGCCGTCAGCTCCATGGTGTCGAGTGGCCTCGGAGTGTCGGTCATCGATCCCTTTACCGCACAGGTCGCGAAGCAATGCGGATGCGTCGTGCGCCCCTTCTCGCCGCCGATCGACTACGCATTCGCGGTCCTGCGTCCGCAGGGGGCACCTGCCAACGCGCTGGTTGACGCGTTCATCCAGGCCGTTCAGCGGCACCTCGTCAAGTTGAAGCTCGTCGGCGCTGACCAGCAAGCGCAGTAGTCGCGGAGTGCGCTCGCTGATCCATGCCGCAACAGGTCCGGATGGGGTATGAGGTGGAGGAATCTGTTTATGAAGACATGTGCCTTGACCGCATTTGCATGTCCGCCTCTAATAGACCGCAAGCCACCTTGCAGGCAGCGGTCTGAACGGGCAGGGTTCCTTTGAGCAAGCGATCCGGAGCAAAAATCATGAGCAGCATTGAGATTACGTACAAGCACAACCTTCCGCTCGATCCCCAGGACGTGGTTCGGGTGTTTCAGGCGTCGGGCATTACCCGCCCGGTGAACGATCTGGCGCGTATCGCACGCATGTTTGCCGCGCCTGCACTGACGATCTCCGCGTGGCATCAGGATCGCTTGGTCGGGCTGTCCCGTTCGCTCACGGACTATGCGTACTGCTGTTACTTGTCGGACCTGGCCGTCGACAAGGAATACCAGGGCCACGGCATCGGCAAGGAGCTCGTCCAGCGCACGCGCGATACGGTGGGCGAGGAGGTGAGCGTCGTCCTGCTCTCAGCGCCTGGGGCCATGTCGTACTACCCAGGCTTGAATTTTTCGCCTGCGGACAATGCATTCATCATCAAGCGAAAGCGGTGATTGCACTCCGTCGGGGTCCGTCAGCTGGACTCGGCGGTTTTGGCGTGCGCCGGCATCGATGCACGAGTCTGCCCTGGGGTCATGCCGTACATCGCTTTGAAATCGCGAATGAAATGGGCGGCATCGGCAAAGCCACACTCGTAGGCGATGACGGTCACGCGCCGATCGCTATTCAGCAACAGCCATCGGGCATAGCGCAGCCGCATCAGCCGGTAGAACTCCTTGGGCGACAGACCCGTCTCGGCCAGGAAGCTGCGTTGCAACTGACGCGCGCTGGTGCCCGTCATGCGCGCGACCACCGCGATGCTGAGCGGGGCTTCGATGTTCTCTTCCATCAGCACAATGGCATGCCGAACGGCACGATCGCCAACCGCCAAGTAACCCAACGCCTTGCGCCGCTCGACAAATGAGCGGCCGCCCCGCCTGCTGACGGTCATCTGGTGGATCACTTTGGAGGCCCGGTCTGCTCCGCAGTGCAGGCCAATCAAGTGCGCCGCCAATTCGAGCACCGATACGCCACCCGCACACGTGATGCGGTCGCCGTCCGCCTCGTAGTCGCGGTGGGTGACGGCGCGCAGGCCGGGGAACATCGCCTTGTAGTCTTCGTAGTGGAAGGCATGCACGCAGGCGACGCGATCTTGCATCAAGCCCGCGCGCGCCAGCACGAAGCTACCCGTGCACAAGCCGATCAGGGGCACCCCAGCCGCGCTCGCGCCTTGCAGGTAGGTCCAGTGGCGCCGGTCAACACTATCCAACTGGGGCAGCAGGCCGCCGATCACCACCAGATAGTCGAATTGCTCTGGTGAACCATGCAGCCCTTGCACCGGTACGCCGACACCGCAGCTTGCCTCGACCGTTTCACCCGCGCCAAGCAGGGTCCAGGTGCACCGGAGCGGGCGGCTTTGGTCGCCCACGTCCGCGGCATGGCGCAGCGCGTCGCAAAAGCCCGCCAGCGATAGCAACGGAAAGGTCGGCCACAGAAGAAAGCCGACACGCAATTCGATGCCGGCAGGCGCATCCGCAGTGGTGCCGGCATGGCTGACCGCATCCAGTTGTGCAACCAATTCACGCCCAAGCTGCGCATTTTCCTGCTGACCGGTCTTGTCGGCATTTGCCATGGCAGCCTCGGAGTCGTCGGGTTGGCGTCAAGTATAGGGGTGCCGCACGTCAATCCGGCGATGTCGCATTTCTTCTATTTTTTTTCGGATCGGTGCAATTCCGTCGCGTCGCATGTCACTAGATTTACGCATGTCGAACACGTGCAGCCGGTGCCAAGGCTGCACGCCGCAGACCTAGACAACGATAGCAATCACGGAAGAGGAGAGGCTCATGACAACCACGTTTTCCCGAGCGCTGAGCATCAGCTTCGGCAGCAGTCTGATGGTGCTGGGTGCGTCCGGCGCCTTGGCGGACGATGTAGTGAAAATCGGCCATGCTGCCCCGCTGACGGGCGTGAATGCCCACTTGGGCAAAGACACTGAAAACGGCGCACGGCTGGCCGTTGAGGAGATCAACGCCCAAGGACTCATCATCAAGGGGCGCAAGGTCCGGCTCGAGCTGGATGGTCAGGATGACGCCTCCGACCCGCGTCAGGGCACCCAGGTTGCTCAGAAACTGGTGGACGATCAGGTGGCCGCAGTCGTCGGCCATATGAACTCGGGCACCAGCATTCCCGCGGCCAAGATCTACAGCGATGCAGGCATCGTACAAATCTCGCCTTCGGCCACGAACCCGGCCTATACCCAGCAGGGCTTCAAGACCACCTACCGTGTCGTGGCAACCGATGCCCAGCAAGGCCCGGCGCTGGCCAGCTATGCAAAGACCGCGCTGAATGCCAAGACGGTCGCCATCGTCGACGATGCAACAGCCTACGGCCAAGGCCTGGCCAACGAGTTTGAAAAGTACGCCAAAGCCAACGGCCTGACGGTCCTGTCGCACGACGCCACCAGCGACAAAGCCGTGGACTTTCGCGCCATCCTCACCAAGATCAAGGGCAAGCGCCCGGACATCATCATGTACGGCGGTATGGATGCCACGGGCGGCCCATTTGCCAAGCAGGCGCGAGAGCTCGCCATCAATGCACGCGTTTTGGGTGGCGACGGGCTTTGCGCCGATTCGCTCGCGCAACTGGCGGGCGCAGCGGCGGATAACGTGGTCTGTTCCATCGCCGGCATGCCGCTGGAAAAGATGCCCAACGGCCCGGCGTTCTCCAAGCGCTACGAGGCGCGTTTCGGCCAACGCGTGCAGCTCAACGCGCCGTTTGCCTACGACGCGGTCTACATCATCGTGGAGGCGATGAAGCGCGCTCAATCGACAAAGGCGGCCGACGTTCTGGCGGCATTGCCTGCCACGAACTACACCGGTGTGCTGGGCCAGATCCAGTTTGATGACAAGGGTGATGTGAAGCAGCGCGCGATCTCGCTCTACAACTACAAGAACGGCAAACAGTCGCTGCTTGATGTCGTGAAGATGTAAGCGTGGATCCGCTGGTCGCCACAAGCTGCAGCGGATCCAGTCATGTCCGGGGCGACCCCTCCGGTGCAAGGGTTGCGTGTGGCTTGCTACCACACGCCTTTTTTTCTTTCATGATCGAGAGCCTGTCGGCACGGTCTCACGGAGGAGTCGTTTCATGGCCGCATCCACGGCAAGCCTGCGCACGGCAGATCGTGCATTGCCTCGCCTCGTGCTGATCGGCACCGGCGGCACGATCGCCGGGAAAGGCGAATCGGCCGTCAACACGTCCACCTATGACTGCTCGGTGCTGCGCGTGGATGAAATCCTGGCCAACTTGCCGACGGCGGCCTGCGTTGCACACATCCGCACAGAACAGCTATTCCAGATCGGGTCGGAGAACTTCGCCAACGATCACCTGCTCACACTGGGGCGGCGCGTGGCGGCGCTGCTCTCGGACGACAACGTGGATGGGGTCGTGATCACACATGGCACCGACACGATCGATGAGACCGCCTACTTCCTGCACCTGACGATCAAAAGCACCAAGCCGGTGGTGGTTGTGGGCGCGATGCGGCCGCCTTCAGCGCTGAGCGCTGACGGGCCCCTCAACCTGTACAACGCGATCGTTGTGGCCGCGAGCCCCGATGCTCATGGTAAGGGCACGCTGGTCGTGACCAACGACGAGATCCACACCGCCCGTGACGTCGTGAAGTCCAACACCTTCAAGCAGGAGGCTTTTCGCTCGCCTTACGGGCCGCTTGGCTACATCGTGGAAGGGGTGCCGCGCTTCTATCGGCTCACCGCACGCAGTCACACGGTCAACTCCGAATGGTCCATCGATTGCATCCACAGCCTTCCCGAGGTCGGCATCGTCTACGCGCACAGCGGCATGACGGACGCCACCGTGCACGCGCTGCTTGACTCGGGGGTGAGCGCGATCATCTACGCGGCAACAGGCAATGGCAATGTGGCCGATCGGGTGGTGGGCGCGCTGGTGGAAGCGCGTCGGCGGGGCGTGCACGTCATCCGGGCCTCGCGCACAGGCGGGGGCGTCGTGCTGCGCAACGGCTCGCAGCCCGACGACCGTTATGACTGGGTGGTGGCAGATGACCAGGTACCGCACAAGGCACGCATCCTCGCGATGCTGGCACTGACGTGCTCAGGTGACTCGGCCAGGCTGCAGCACGCTTTCATGTCGTACTAGCACACGGTTAGCGGACGTTCAGCGTCGCTGCTCTCGCGCTGCCTCCGCAATCCACTCCTGCACCGGGCCCAGACGCTCGATTCTGTCCATATAGTCCGCGACGGCTTGCGACGCAACGGCCAACCCGTAAGTCCGAAACCGCAGCATCACCGGAATAAAGTACGCATCCGCAATCGAGAACCCGCCGAAGAGGAAAGGTCCTTCATATTGCATCAGGCACGCCTCCCAAATCTGCTCAATGCGCTGCACATCGCGCCTGACCTCAACGATGTCCAATGCGTGTTGCCCAGCGGCCGCCTCGCGCGCGCATATATCCAGATGCAGCACCCGTCGCAGATCGCTGAATCCGGCGTGCATTTCAGCGCAAATGCTTCGCGCATGTGCCCGCGCTTTTGTGTCCTGCGGCCACAGGGTCTTGTCGGGAAATTGCTCCGCGAGGTACTCGCATATCGACATGGAATCCCAGACCACCTGATCATCAAGAACAAGGCAAGGTATGCGTCCAGAAGGCGAATAGCGCGCAATGCACTGCGCTGTATCGGATCGATTCAGGACCACCTTCACCTCCTCGAAAGGGATCGCGAAATAGCGCATGACGATCCACGCGCGCATGGTCCAGGAAGAGACATTCTTGCTGCCGGTAACGAGTTTCATCGCCGCCTCGTCTACAGACCGGCGACGACCGTGGCGGTGTCGACCACCGTCGCGAACTCTCCGTGCAGGCTCGCCAGCGCGGTATCGTGCATCTGTTCGGCGCTGAAGTTCTTGCCGTCTGGTCCACGGCGCTCGAACGTCGCGGTGGCATCCGACACGATGTAGGTCGCGAAGCCGAAATTGCCGGCCATGCGCGTCGTCGTCGAGACGCAATGATCGGTCGTAATGCCGACGATCACGAGGGTTGCGGCGTCTCTGGATCGCAGCCGTTGCTCAAGGTCAGTCCCGATAAAGCAGCTGTTCACATCCTTGTAAATCACCGGCTCGTCGGGCAACGGTTGGGCTTCCGGCTTGACCTTGAAACCCGGACGGTCCGGATGGAACAGGCTCTCGGGTCGGGGGGAGCGATGCTGGACATGAATGATCGGCCGTTGCGTTTTTCTCCAGCCGGCAAGCAGCGCAGCGATATTGGCCTCGGCTTCCGGATTGTTTCGTTGACCCCACCTTGGGTTGTTAAACGCCTGTTGCACATCAATCACGATCAAAACGGTATCCAGCGGCAGCGAGTTCATGCGAATTTCCCTTCAATGGAAGATGACCGACAAAACGCATCTTCCGGACGCGCGCTGGCCGCGCCAACCGAAATTCCATATAGTTGGCGCTTATCCATGAACGATTTCGATTGCCGGAATGAGAAAGCCGAAGCTCAATCAGCTTGAGATGCTGGTCGCCGTTGCCGACGCCGGCAGCTTTGGCGCCGCCGCGGCGGAACTGGGGTGCACCCAATCGCGCATCAGCCATGCGATCACGGAGTTGGAAGACAGCCTGGCAATGCGGTTGCTGGTGCGTTCCCGCACGGGCTGCGTGCCGACCGATGCCGGCCACGGCGTGCTTGCCAAGGCCCGCCTGATACTGCGTCTGACGGGCAGCCTGGTCGACGTTGCGCAAGACAATGCGGCGGTGATTGGCCGAGTGAGCATCGCTTGCTTTCGCAGCGTCGGCACCCACTTGCTACCCCGGACATTGGAGGCGCTCGCTGTCGAATATCCCGGCATACGGGTTGACGTGGATGACAGCTGCGAAGAGCGTGAAGAGGTGACGCAAGCCGTTGAAGAAGGCCGCGCCGATATCGGTGTCGCACACCTGCCGGTCGGGCCGGATCTGGTGACGCGCCCTTACGTAGCGGATTCTTATGTGCTGGTGACACCCGCCTCGCTAACGTTGCGCGCACCGGTCACGTGGGAGCAATTCAGCAACGTCCCTTATATCCAGCTCAACTGCTCCGGTGCACTTGCGATACTGGAACAATGTCGCGAGGCAGGTTTCAGCCCCGAGCTTTCGCGCACATTGGCGACCGACACCGGCATCGCGGCCATGGTCAGGCAAGGCATCGGATACTCCATCCTGCCTCGTCTGGCAGTCTTTCCTGCGCCGGATGGCGTCCGAATCGCCGATCTGCCGATTCCTGCGAAACGCCAGTTTGCACTGGTGGCATTGGCAGACAACGCTCGCTTGAAGCCGGTGCAGATCGTCATGCGCTTCATTCGCAATCAACGTCTCGTCATGCAGAGCGACGCATTTCGCGCAGGCGTTGTCAGTTGGTAGCCAGAGTCGATATGCCCGGGTCGTTCAGATGCCGACCGCTGCTATCAGATCGAAACGTGAGCCTATGAAGGGGGCGAAGCCGCAACGCGGGAAAAGATCGCCACCCGGATTGCCCAATACCCTGAAGGCTTCCTTGTCATTGAGCTGGTGCTGATTGGGGTGGTGCTGGACCGCTCCACGCCGGAGTCCTTCGCCGCCTTCGAAAAGGCAACGCAGACCCTCTCTGGCTGCATGGAGTGCCACCTGGTGACGGGGGAGCTCGACGACTTCCTGCTGATCCGTACGCGGGATTCAGAGAGCTTTACGCGGCTGAATGCGGAGCAACTGCTGTGTCTGCCGGGGGTGCGGCAGATGCGGTCGTTTATGGGGTTGAGGGAGGTGATGAGTCGGACGGAGGTGGCGGTGTAGGGGTATTATCAAGTCTTCTCAGTCCGTTAGCCGGAGAGCAGAGCCTCATCGCTCTCGCTCTCGGAAAAATCTCGTCAACTCTGACCTGCTGGTTCACCTTGTTTTGGGTTCTCGTCTGGATATCCGGGGAGGGGTGAGTTCGTGGTGCTCGTTCTAGTTGGTGTTATGGTGCTGGCCGATAGTGGGCGTCGTGTGGCCGTGCCGATGTATATTTCAATATTCTGATCGCGACCATTACTCGACATGCGTAAGACCTACTGCCGCATAGCCGCCTTCATAGATTGGAACTCCCAGCTTCGGCTTTCTGGGATAGATGCTAGTGATCACCCTTTGAGTGCCGCGCGGGCCGCCTTCAAGAACACGGCTCGGCGTGTAGCGGCATGTTTGCATGCTATAAATTCTGAGATGCAATTTAAGGTCGATATTCGACTTTATAATGGGTGGCATAAAGGCTATGAGCCATCCCAGAATCGCAAGGCAATTAAACAAGTAATCGCGGAAACGGATTTTTTGACTCTATCTTCAAGGCCAAAAATATTGTTTTCCGCGGAAATTGGGTTTGGTGATTGCCTTCTTTCTGCGTTGCCTGATCGTATGCATTCAACGCCAGCAATTCATCTTCCGAACACTCTGCGAGATCAAGGGCATAGCAAGATGGAGGAGAAGATGGTTGACACCGCCTTAGCTTCGGATTTGATTGTGACGGCCTATCAGGAGCCAGAGACGTGGATTTTGGTGGCGGCAGAGGATGATGATGTTGTTCCGCCGATTTTTGTGGCAGAGGCGATTATAAAGCGGGCCGGATCAAGAGTGCTTTTGCTGAGTAGTCGAAGGCGAGCAAAGAATTTCCTTAAGTTAGAAGATATTTCCGTGGAGCTCCGATGAATCGAGAAAAACTAGTTGAAGAGTTGAGCCCATTTTCCGACATTGGAGTGCCAATCCAAAAAGTAACGGAAAAGGATGGCAGGCTAACGTTACGTATGACTCGCGATGCCAAGCCACTCAAAGTGGTTTTCGATATCTCTACGGGAAAAGTGCAAACTACGTGGGGTAGTGCCCCCGCTCGTAGTCATGCTTCGTTTGCTGCGATGTTGGCATCCGAGGGTTTTGCGAATCTCAGGCGGTGGGCTGATTCACAGAAAGAGCTTCTAAAGCGCAGCGTAGTTACACATAAAAAACTAATCCCGATCAATGGTGGGACACATGAGGGCTTCGTGGTCCAGGGTATTGAAGAAGCAGACGCTCTCATGGGAAAAGACCGACAGCGGAGTGATGCGGTCGAGGTTCTGCTTGTCGATGGGCCCGCAGGAATCGGTAAAACAAACCTAATTGAACAGCTCGCGCTTTTTCGAGCGGAGAATTATAGAGCAACAGCTCGACCGCTGGTGTTGCATGTCAAAAGTCGAGGGCGAGTTTTGTCGAATATTCAGGATTTGATGGCTTTTAGTCTTCAGACACTTCGTTCGACCATAACATACGATCAGATTCCAGTCCTTGTTCGCTATGGTCTCGTCATTATTGCGATCGATGGATTCGATGAGCTCGGTGATCCAAACGGGTATGAGTTGGCGTGGGCGCAGTTGAGCGATTTAGTAACCTACGTTAGGGGGGCGGGTACCGTAATATTGTCTGGGCGAGACACCTTCATTGGGCGTGATCGTCTGATGAAAGATGTTCACGCGCTTCGCGATGGTGTCGACATCGTCACCGCTCTGACGCTCAAGTCACCGACTCCAGGCCAGGCTAAGGATTGGTTAAAAATTCATCAATGGACTGATTTAAATTTTGATTTGCCATCTATATCGGTGCTGCTTGAGGAAGAATCATTTGCGTTACGGCCAGTATTTCTAACGCTGCTGGCGGAGCACGTTAAGCCAAAACAACTTCAAGATAAGCCGGGAAATTATCTTACGTCAATGCTTGTAAGCCACATGGTTGCGCGTGAGGCGAGGCTTTTTGGTAAGGCAGTTGAATCAAGGCTATCCCAGGATGCTATTGGTAGTTTTGTTGTTAATTTTCTGTATGAGACGGCGCGTGATATGGCTGATTCTCAGACTGAGTCCTTGGACATCAATTCTCTGGCGTGGATTGCAGAGGCCGCGCTTGGGGATGGGCATCCACCAGAATTGGTTGGGTTAATTAAAAATCGTGCCAGTGTGATTGCATTTTTGGCACCCGATGAGCGATCGGGATATCAAAGATTCATCAATTCTCAGTTGATGAACTATTTCCTGGCACGCGTTACCATCGATGCGGTTCAGTGTGGTGATTTTCCAAAATTTTTGCGAAGAAATCTACTGGGGTCAGAGTTTCTTTCTGTGTTCATTGATGTGGCCGCAGAGGTTTCAATTTCAGAGCCAATTAAAATTGAGAGATTTATTGAATGCGCGATCAGATTTTGCCAAACCCACACGTATGTTGATCGTGGAATAAGAAATGTTGGTGCGCTTATTTTCTCCGTGTTGCCGTATTTTAACGAAAACAACGGAAAATTTGTCAGTGGTCCTCAGATTGACGAGGCGGTTCTCCGGGGTACGGCGAATTTTGTTAACCTAGTTGATATCGTTGTAAATCAATTTGATTGTCGTGGGGCTGATCTCGCCGCGGTAAATTTCGATAATGTAAACATTGTCAATCTGATCGCTGATGATGGGTCGCGATTTTCTGAGTCGTTCCCGGTTCCACGCACTATTACTGATGGTGCCGGACGTCAAATCTCGGGAGTCGCTGAGGTCGAACAGTGGCTGAATTCGCGAGGACGCCGACAGGAGGAAACGGTCGAACGTGGGTTGGCATCAGAAACGCTGCGAAAGCATCCCGTTTACAAGCTGCTTGGACGGGTTTGCCGTATTCGACAGTATTGGCTGCGTGCAGAGGATGATCTTGTCGGCGCCAAGGTCTTCCAAGACTTGAATTGGCCGATGCTGATCTCTGTGCTTCGTAAAAATGACCTTCTGCGCGAGGAGACGCGACAGGCCTCTGGTCGTTCATCAGCTTTTGTACATATCCGCCAAAGAGAGCGAATCCTCGCGGAAGACCGCGCAGATGAAAGCATCGCGCGTTTTTATAGAGACCTTGCAAGCGCTATCAAATGAATGGTGCCGAGGGGTATGGCGATGTGGTAGCGATGGTCAGTGAATTGTTTGGCCGCTTGCCTCATGTATCTGGTCAAGGAGTTTCAAGGCTGTGCAGCTTGCTGTGAAGGTCCTGCAACACGATTTATCGACAACGTTCCAGCACAGTAGGTCTCTCTCGCCGGCGATAATTTATGCCGGCGAGAGACGCTGGAGGCCGCAATGTCGGTCCCGGTGACTGACAGAGACCCGGCTCTGTGTAATCGGCCAGTGTAATAGATTGGCCCCAGCAGGCTTCCCATCGTCCCGAGGAAGCTGCACATCCTTTTACTCGAACCCTACCCTTCAGTTCACTCCAACTCCTTCAACAACTGCCACCGATACAAATCCACCAACACCCCCTCCAGCGTGGTGAGCACGTACACCCCGAGCGCATCCAAAAACCCCGCCCGATACTCCGGCGATTTCTCCAGAACAAAGAGCTGATACTCCCACCGCAGCGCCTTCGGCTCGAAGTGCCGATGCAGCTTCAACCCCGCCTGCGTCCGCCGCAGAAAATCCC
>CAJXMR010000065.1 GCA_913056305.1 uncultured Ralstonia sp. | reverse complement strand
CTTACTTTCTTTGGCAAGACAAAGAAAGTGAGTCAGCCCCGGCAGGGGATGAAACGGGGGTGGACCACCAAGGCCAGAAAACCCCAAAAAAAGCTACTCGATCTTCAAAGCCTCAAACGCCGGATTCCCCTCCGGATAAGCAGGCTTCATCCCCTCAAACACCCGCAACAAAATCTCCGCCACCATCAAATTCCGATGCGACTTGGAATCCGCAGGAATCACATACCACGGCGCCTCGGGCGTGGCCGTGGCATTGATCGCCGCCTCATAGGCCTGCATGTAGTCACCCCAGAACTTCCGTTCCTCGATGTCCGCAGGATCAAACTTCCAGTGCTTGTGCGGATCGTCGATACGCTCTTGCAGCCGCGCGCGCTGTTCGTCCTTGGAGATGTGCAGGAAGCATTTGACGATGGTCGTACCGGTATCGCAGAGCATCTGCTCGAACGCGTTGATATGCCCATAGCGGCGCTTGCATTCGGCGGCGTCGATGTCGCCGTGCACGCGCGTGATCAGCACGTCTTCGTAGTGGCTGCGGTTGAAGATGACGATCTCGCCGCGTGCGGGCGTCTGGGCGTGCACGCGCCAGAGGTAGTCGTGCGCCAGCTCCTGCGGCGTCGGCGCCTTGAAGCCAACCACCCGCAAGCCCAGCGGGTCCATCGCGCGGAACACGCCACGCACGGTGCCGTCCTTGCCGGAGGTGTCCATGCCCTGCAGGATCACCAGCACCTTGCGCCGGTGCTCGGCGTAGAGCACGTCCTGCAGCGCGTCGAGCTTGGCGGCGATCTCCGCCAGCCGCGCCGTGTCCTCCGCCTTGCTGCCGGTGGAGAACGGCTTGGCGGCAGCCTCCGCCTTGTCGATCTTGAACTTGGTGCTGCCGTCGAAACGCCAGTCGTCCATCAGGGTCTTGCCGTTCGATGCCACGAAAGCCTCCTTGTTGTTGTGCTGACGGCTGCGCGGGGGGCCGCGCATCAGGGCGCGCGTCAGTGGGCGGCGGTCAGCTTCAGTGCGTCCAGGTCCAGCGTGCCTTCGAAGACGGTGGTGGCGGGGCCGGTCATCATGACCGGCTCGCCCTCGCCGGCCCAGGCGATAGTCAGGTCACCGCCATGCGTGGCCACCTTCACGGGCGAATCGATCAGGCCGCGCCGGATGCCGGCCACCACGGCCGCGCAGGCGCCGGTGCCGCAGGCGAGCGTCTCGCCTGCGCCGCGCTCGTACACGCGCAGGCGCATGGAGTGGCGATCAACGATCTGCATGAAACCGGCATTCACGCGGCGCGGGAACACGGCATGCGATTCGATCAGCGGGCCGTCTTCCAGCACGGGGAAAACCTCGGTGTCGTCCACCACCTGCACCGCGTGCGGGTTACCCATCGACACGGTGGAGATCCACTCGGTGCGGCCGTTGATCTGCAGGCCGTGCAGCGTGTCGCGGCCTTCGGCGCGCGTGGGCAGGCCGTCGGGCAGGAAGGGCAGGCGCGCGGCCTCGAACACGGGCGCGCCCATATCGACGGTCACCTGGCCGTCCGGCTGCAGGGTCAGCGTGGCGATGCCGTTCATGACCTCGACGCGCACGGTGCGCTTGGTCGTCAGGCCGCGGTCGGTGACGAACTTGACGAAGCAGCGCGCGCCGTTGCCGCAGTGCTCCACCTCGCCGCCATCGTGGTTGAAGATGCGATAGCGGAAATCGACATCGGGCCGCGTCGAGCGCTCGACCAGCAGCAGCTGGTCTGCGCCCACGCCAAAGTGGCGATCGGCGATGGCGCGCCACTGCTCGGGCGTGAAGTCGATCGGGGTCTGGATGCCGTCGAGCACGACAAAGTCGTTGCCCGCGCCGTGCATCTTGGTGAAGTGCAGTTTCACGGTGGCAAGCCGCACGGTGGCGGCGTCAGGAACTCGGAAAGCGCTCATTGTAGAGCGAGCCGTCCGCGCCCGCCTCAGCGCGTCAATAGATGCCCGGCACGCCTTCGGGCCGATGCTTGAAGCGCTTGTGCACCCAGTAGTACTCGGTGATGCGCGGGCGGATCGCGTCTTCAAAGAAGGCGTTGATGCGGCGCGTGTCGGCGGTCAGGTCAGCGGTCGGGTAGTTGTCCCACGCGGGCAGGATGCGCAGCGCGTAGCCCTGGTAGTCGGGCAGGATCTCGGTGTACATCGGCACGACCTTGGCGCCGGTGAGCGACGCCATGCGCGGGATGGCGTTGAGCGTGAGCGCCGGCACGCCGAAGAACGGCACGAACTCCGCGTCGCGCTCGCCGAAGTCCATGTCGGAGATCAGCTGCAGCGCCTCGCCGCGCTTGATGGTGCGCATGATCTGGCGGATGTTCTCGTTGCGCGACACCATGGTCGCGCCAAAGCGGCTGCGCAGCCCCTTGATGGCCTCGTCCAGCGCCGGGTTGGCCATGCGCGTGTAGAGCGAGCAGCCGCCGTTGCCGGTGTGCTCGCGCAGGTAGTCGGTCAGCGCCAGCGCGCCGATCTCCACGCCCGACAGGTGCAGCGTGACGAGGATGTGCGGCTGGCCGTGCATCGCCGGCAGGTTGGCCTGGTCGTCGATCTTGACCACGCGCATGAGCCGCTTCTCCGACGCGAACCATGCGAACGAGCGTTCGGCAAAGCTGCGGAACACCTTGCGGAAGACCTCGTGCGCGATGGCCTCGCGCTCGGCGTCGGATTTGTCAGGGAAGCAGGCCTTGAGGTTGGCCAGCACCACGCGGCGGCGGCCGTTGGGGATGCGGTAGAGCAGCCCGCCCAGCCCCTCGCCAAAGCGGGCGACGAAACCATACGGGAAGAAGGACAGCAGCCACAGGAAGCCGAGTCCGAGTTTGGCGGAAAAACGTTCCATAAGAGAAGGGTCAGGCCTCAACCGAGGACGGTTGTGCCGGTTCGGGCGCGTCCACGCCCTTGGGGCGCTTGTAACGGTTGTAGCCCCAGAGATATTGGGTCGGCGCCAGGGCAATCAATTGTTCGATTTCGGCATTGAGGCGGGTCGCCGCTTCCGTCACATCCTCAGGTAGATCCCCAATCACACGCAGGTGGAGGCGATACCCCTTGCCGCGCGGCAGGCGCTCGCTGAACACCACCGCCACAGGGGCGCCGGTCAGCCGATGCAGGCGGTGCACCAGCGTCATCGTGTAGGCTGGTTTGCCGAAGAACGGCGCCCACACGCCCTCGCCGGCGGTGGGGGCCTGGTCGGGCAGGATGCCGACCGCCTCGCCGCGCTTGAGTGCGCGCACCACCATGCGCACGCCGCGCGCATCGGCCGGCGCCATGGCCATGTTCGGCCGCGTACGCATGCGCTCGATCCAGGCGCGCAGGCTTTCCTGGTGCGGTGGCTTGAACATCGACGTGACCGGCAGGCGGCGCGCGTAGGCCTGCGGCAGGATCTCGAAGCAGCCCAGGTGCGGTGTCATGAAGAGCACACCGCGCCCGCCTGCGAGCAACTGCTCGACAGTCGGCCAGCACTCGTCGAGGAAATCGGGCGTGATGTCCGGCCCGTTCTTGCGCATCCAGAAGTACGGCATCTCGAACACCATGCGGCCGGCAGATCGCCCAGCCTCCTTGAGCATGGCGGGCGTGACGTCCGGATAGGCGTGCTGGAAGTTGGCGATCAGGCGGTCGTGATAACGACCCGGCACTCGCGCCGCCAGCGCGCCCAGCCAGCCGCCCAGCGCCTGCAGCCACGACAGGGGCCAGCGTGAAAACAGCCAGAACAGGAAGGTCATGCTTGGGTGCGCGGAAGTGTTGGTCGCGTGAGACAGGGCAGTAGGGTCATGAACTGCCGTCCGGCAAGACCCCGAGGTGCCGCGTATAATATCGCGATTCGCCGAGTTAACTGACAACTTGCGGGGCGAATCCTTGTCCGGCCACAAACCTGGGCAAGGTTGCTAAATACCGCTAAAGCGTCGCCGGCCGTGGCACAAACGGATTGGCAACGTGATAGCCAATCTGGAGCTAACAGCCGTGTCAAACGACTTCCTCTTCACCTCGGAGTCGGTCTCCGAGGGCCATCCCGACAAGGTCGCCGACCAGATTTCCGACGCCATCCTCGATGCCATCCTGGCCGAGGACAAATATGCGCGCGTCGCAGCAGAAACGCTGTGCAACACCGGTCTGGTGGTGCTGGCGGGTGAGATCACCACGTCGGCCAACGTCGACTACATCCACGTTGCGCGCGAGACCATCAAGCGCATCGGCTACGACAACACCGAGTACGGCATCGACTACAAGGGTTGCGCGGTGCTGGTCGCCTACGACAAGCAATCGCCCGACATCGCCCAGGGCGTCGACCGCGCATCGGACGACTACCTGAACCAGGGCGCCGGCGACCAGGGCCTGATGTTCGGCTACGCGTGCGACGAGACGCCCGAGCTGATGCCCTTCCCGATCTACTACGCACACCGCCTGGTCGAGCGCCAGTCGCAGCTGCGCCGCGACGGCCGCCTGCCCTGGCTGCGTCCGGACGCCAAGTCGCAGGTGACAGTGCGCTATGTGGATGGCAAGCCGCACAGCGTGGACACCGTGGTGCTCTCCACGCAGCACGCGCCGGACATCTCGCAAGAGGCCATCCGCGAGGCTGTGATCGAAGAGATCATCAAGCCGGTGCTGCCCTCGCACATGCTGGCCGACACCAAGTACCTGGTGAACCCGACCGGCCGCTTTGTCATCGGCGGCCCGCAGGGCGACTGCGGCCTGACCGGCCGCAAGATCATCGTCGACACGTACGGCGGCGCAGCCCCGCACGGCGGCGGTGCGTTCTCGGGCAAGGACCCGTCCAAGGTCGACCGCTCGGCCGCCTACGCTGCGCGCTACGTGGCCAAGAACGTGGTGGCCGCCGGCCTGGCGCGTCAGTGCCAGGTGCAGGTGAGCTACGCGATTGGCGTGGCGCGCCCGATCAACATCACGGTGTACACGGAAGGCACCGGCGTGATCCCGGACGAGCAGATCGCCAAGCTCGTGCAGGAGCACTTCGACCTGCGCCCGAAGGGCATCGTGCAGATGCTGGACCTGCTGCGCCCGATCTACGGCAAGACCGCCGCCTACGGCCACTTCGGCCGCGAAGAGCCGGAGTTCAGCTGGGAAGCCACCGACAAGGCCGCCCTGCTGCGTGAAGCCGCCGGCCTGGCTGGCGAGCCGGTCAAGGCCTTCGCCTGAGCGCGCTTGATGCAAAAGAGAAACCGCCCCTCGGGGCGGTTTTTTTATTGTGCATGCGCGCGATGCCACGCTCACGGCATCTTGCTGATGATCGCCTCCATCTCATCTGCGGAAAACGCCCGCAGCGTCTGCGAGCGGACATTGCCGGCCATGCCCAGCGTCAGCCCGAAGGCCGTCATGTCGGCGTCGTCCGGCCCCTCGAAAATCACCGCGAGGTCGTACTGACCCAGCGTCCAGTAGATCTCCTTCATGTTGATGCCGGCCGCCTTGGCCAGCTCGCGGGCTGCGGCCGCCCGCTTGGTGGTGTCTTTCACGTTGCGGATGCCCTGGTCGGTGAAGTTGAGCAGGGCGAGGAACGTTGCCATGGTGCGTCTCCTGATCGGCGAAAGTGCGAGGCGGGATGCGAGGGGGATCAGGCGCGCCGCCGAAACGCGCAAGAAACGATCTGCTGCAATGAACGCGCCATGCGAGGCTGCGCTTGGCGCTGGAGACAAGGAGGCAGGCCGGGCGCCTCGGTTCGCCGAAAAGGGTTTCAGGCGTGATACACCTGGACGTGGGCGTGCCGATTCCGCAATTCCGGTCAGGCGCGCCTGTGTCACGCGCGATACCGTATCGCCACCCAGGAGCCCACCGTTGACCACTGCCACTGACCGCTACCTCACCCGCTTCCGCGCCGTGCTCGCCTACATCGATGCACACGTGGACGAGGCAATCGACGTGGACCAGTTGGCGGCCGTGGCGGCGTTCTCGAAGTACCACTTCCACCGCCAGTTCACGCTGCTGTTCGGCATGAGCGTTGGGCGCTACGTGCAGTTGCTGCGCATCAAGCGCGCCGCGCACCAGCTCGCCTACCGCGACGCTGCGCGCATCACCGACATTGCGCTGGCATGCGGGTATGCGGGACCGGAAGCCTTTGCGCGTGCGTTCCGCAAACAGGCGGGGCAATCGCCATCGGCTTTTCGCACGGCGCCGCAATGGGAGCCCTGGGCCGCCGATCACCACGCGCTACGCGCCCTCAGGAGCCAGCACATGCCCGCCCAACCACACATCCAAACCGTCGAAATCGTTGAACGCGAAGACGTGCCCGTCGCCGCCATCGAGCACCGCGGCAGCCCGGCCCGCCTGGGCGAGACAATCCGCACCTTCATCGCCTGGCGCCGCGAGCACCGCCTGCCGCCTGCCGCCGGCCGTCTCCGCCACCTATAACCTCGTCTACGACAACCCCGACGACGTGCCGCCCGAAGCCTTCCGCATGGACATCTGCGCGGCCACGCCCGGGCCTGTCGCACCCATTGCGCCCAACGCGGCGGGCGTGACGGCCAAGACCATTGCCGGCGGGCGCTACGCGGTGCTGCGGCATGTCGGCTCGAACGACACGCTCGACCAGACCGTCGCCCACCTGTACGCAGAGTGGCTGCCCGCCAGTGGCGAGGAACCGCGCGACGTGCCGCTGGTGTTCCAGCGCGTGCGCTTCTATCCGGATGTGCCGGAGCACGAGGCGGTGACGGACGTGCTGCTGCCGCTGCGCTAGGAGAGCCCCCCCCCCCGGCATTTGTGTCACAACATGATAAAATTCGCGCCGCAGCCTGGGGCCACCCGGGCGCCATTCCAATCAAGGTGAGGCCTGTTCCGGGCGATCGCCGTCGCCCCCGCAGCCCATCGTGTCCCGCCTTGCCGTCCTGCGCTGGTTCGCCAGCTTCGTGCCTGCCCCCGTCACCGTCCGCTGGACCGAGCGTGTGCGCTCGGCGGTGGGCGCGCTGCTCGGCATCCTCTTCACCGGCGTGACGATGCGCTTCGTGCCGGACACCCTGGCCGCGCACATCCCCCTGCTGGTCGCGCCGATGGGCGCCTCGGCGGTGCTGCTGTTTGCGGTGCCGGCCAGTCCGCTGGCGCAGCCGTGGTCGATCCTCGGCGGCAACCTGGTGGCGGCCACCGTGGGGGTCACGTGCGCGCTGCTCGTCGATGATCCGGTGGTCGCCTCCGCGCTGGCGGTGTCGATCGCGATCGGCGGCATGTTCGCGCTGCGCTGCGTGCACCCGCCCTCGGGTGCGGTGGCACTCACCGCCGTGATCGGCGGGCCGGCGGTGCATGCGCTGGGGTATCGCTTCGTGCTGGAGCCGATCCTGATCCAGTCGGTGCTGCTGCTGGCGGGGGCGCTGGTGTACCACGCCGCCACCGGCCACCGCTATCCGCACGCGCACCGTCTGCCCGCCGCCGAGCGCGCCCCGACCACCGCCGGCTTCACCCGCGCCGACATCGTCGCCGCGCTGCGCCGCCAGAGCGAGCTGCTCGACATCGACCCCGAAGACATCGAGGCCGTGCTGCGCGAGATGCAGCTGCAGGCTTACACCCGCACCTTCCAGGCGCTCACCTGCGCCGACGTGATGTCGCAGCCGGTCATCACCGCGACCGAGGGGACCACGGTGCCGCATGCGCTGCGCCTACTGGAGCGGCACCACATCAAGGCCCTGCCCGTGATCGACGACGACCGCCGCGTGGTCGGCATCGTCACGCGCGCCGACCTGCTCGGCCTCACGCCGCGCGAGCTGGGCCACTCGCTGCGCCACTGGTTCGGCATCGGCGCCATGACCCCACCGCGCGTGGCCACGCAGATGCACCGGCGCGTGCGCACCATCGCCGCCGCCGCGCCCATGTCGGAACTGGTGCCGATGTTCGCCAGCGCCGGGCACCACCACATTCCGGTGCTCGATGCCGACGGCCGGCTGGCCGGCATCATCACCGAATCGGACCTGGTGGGCGGGCTGTACCGCCAGGCCACCATCGGGCCGTCGCACGCGGCCTGAGTGCAGCGCCTCCTCCCTGCTTACTCGATCGGCGTCTCGCGGAACACATCGAGCTGCTCGGCCGCGGCGGCAAATGCCGCCAGGCGCGGGTAGTCCTTGGCCGGCACGCGCTCGGGCACCGTCAGCTGGATGAAGCCCCACGCCACGGCGAGGGTCAGGTCGGCCTGGGTCAGCGCGCCGGCATCGGCGGGCAGATGGCCGGTTGGGAGTTCGGCCTCCAGCGCGTCGACGGCGGCACGCAGCTGGCCGTGCACGCGGTCGACCCACGGCGCGTGCGTCTTCTCGGCCGGGCGCAGGTTGAATTCATAGACGATCTGCGCGGCTTTCTCGCACGCCGCCAGCGCCAGGCCGATACCGCGCAGCGCGCGCGTGCGGGCCGGCAACGCGGCGGGCATCAGGCTGCGGCCGGCCAGCGCCTGGGCGTAGTCGATGATCAGCGTCGAATCCATCAGCACGGTGCCGTCGTCGCACACCAGCGTGGGCGCCTTCACCACCGGGTTACTCTCGCGGAAGGTGTCGAAGTGGCGGAAGACGGACACCGACGCGTGCTCGAACGGCAGGCCGAGCAGCTTGAACGAAATGGCGGCGCGGCGCACGTAGGGCGAATCGAGCATGCCGATCAGCTTCATTGCATCTCCTGGGCAAGGGTTGGGAACGCCACTTATGATAGGCAGCCGCGCCCGCGCACTGAAAGCGGTTTTGCCGCCCAATCGGGCCGGTTGGCCGATGACTCATCGGTTTTCCCACAGGAGCCATGCATGGAGCTGGATAAGAAAGACTGGCTGATCCTCGAAGCGCTGCAGACCGACGCGCGCCAGAGCCTGGCGGCACTGGGCAAGCGTATCGGCCTGTCGCAACCGGCCATGAGCGAGCGCGTGCGCAAGCTCGAAGACGCCGGCGTGATCGAGGGCTACGGCGCGCGCGTCAACCTGCGCAGCGTCGGGATCGGGCTGCAAGCCATCATCCACGTCGCGACCACGCACACGCACATCCGCAAGTACATCAAGCTGTTCGAGGAGATGCCCGAAGTGCTGGAGGCCAGCCGCGTGACGGGGGAGCACTGCTTCATCGTCCGCTGCGCGATCGCCGAGCCGAGCGACCTGGAGCGCGTGGTGGACAGCCTGGCGGCGCATGGTTCGGTCAAGACCTCGCTGGTGCTGTCGAACCCGGTCAACAAGGCGACGACGATCCGCACGGTGAAGATGCCGGGGCGATAAGAACAACACCAACACCTCCAAACACACATGAACGACCGCTTCATCTTTCTGCAAGGTCCACCCCAAACCAAGGCCGTCAAATGGCGCGGGTATGGGGCACTGTTGTCGACCATGGCCCTGGCGTCCACCGGCTTTTGGGCGCAGGACGGTTGCTATGTGACCACGCAGGTTTCCCGCCTCCCGCTCGCCCTGATCGGGGCACTGGTCGTGGGCGCGGTTGTCTCGGTCCTGACCAAGGACCTGCGCCAGAAAGGGGACCCCATGGGCGTTCCCATGCCCCTGACCTTCCTGGTCACTGGTGCGATCGGTTTCGCACTGACGTGGAGCTGGCTGACCGCACTTCCCCGCTTCACCAGCACTGGCGTGCGCACCTATGAAACCGCCTACGTCCTCACGCAAGGCGGAAGCCGTTGCCCATACGGCGCCCAGTTTTCTGCCGGACCAGAAATTGCTGCGGACATCACCGGCTGCGGTCACGCCTGGGGGATTCCGGCACAAGCCGGGCGGGGCCGCGTGCGTGTGACGGAGAAGCTCAGCCCGTACGGCATCCAGATCCTGAATGTCGAGTACGTTCCCGACACACCATGAACTAGCGCGGCACCTTGCCCGAACGCTGTCACAAACCCCACACCCGCCACGTCTAGGAAGGACGCCCATTCATTCCTGACCGCCATGCCAGCCTCCTCGCCCACCGCCGCATCGACTGACGCCACCTTCGACGCCCTGCGCCCGCGCCTGTTCGCCATCGCCTACCGCATGCTCGGCACCCGCGCCGATGCGGAAGACGTGCTGCAGGATGCCTGGCTGCGCTGGCACCAGACCGACCCGACTGCCCTGCAATCCGCTGAAGCGTGGCTCGTGACGGTGGTGACGCGTCTGTCGATCGACCGCCTGCGCGCGGCCAAGACCGAGCGCGAGGCCTACATCGGCTGGTGGCTGCCCGAGCCGCTGGTGGAGCTGGACGAACGCACGCCAGAGGCCGCCGCCGAGCTGGCTGGCGATCTGTCGGTCGCGCTGCTGTGGGTGCTCGAGCGGCTCTCACCGGAGGAGCGCGCGGCCTTCCTGCTGCGGCAGGTGTTCGACCACGACTACGCGGAGATCGCCGGGCTGCTCGGCAAGACCGAGGCCGCCTGCCGGCAGATGGTGCACCGCGCCGCCGACCGCGTGCAGCAGGAGCGCCCGCGCTTTGACGTCTCGCAAGACGCGCACCGCAGCCTGCTGCAGAAGTTCATGGAGGCCGCGCGCACCGGCCAGCAAGACGCCATCCGCGCGCTGCTGGCCGACGACGTGCAGCTGGTGGGCGACGGCGGCGGCAAGGTGCCGGCGTTCCTGCACATCGTGCGCGATCCGGACCAGGTCACCCAGATCTACGCGGTGCTCGCGCTGCGCATGGGCGCCGACGTCCAGTACCGGCACGCACGCGTCAACGGCGAGCCCGGCCTGCTGCGCTATGTCGATGGCCGGCTCGAATCCGCGCAGTCGTTCGTCATCGAGGATGGGCGCATCGTCGCCATCTACGTGGTGCGCAATCCGGACAAGCTGGCGAACATTGCCCAGTAAATAAAAAAAAAATCGGCGGACCTGTCACAACGCCGATCGCCCACGCGTCTTGAGAGGATGGAGCGCCGCAAGGGGCGGCCTCCAACCCAACCCACGAGGCTCTCATGACGCACGCCATCCGCATTCCCCACTTCCAACTCGCGCCCAAGGCATTCCAGGGGCTGCTCGCCCTGTCCGACACGGTGCACAAGAGCCCGCTCGGCAAGCGGCTGATCGATCTGGTGCTGCTGCGCGTGTCGCAGATCAACGGCTGCGCCTTCTGCATCGACATGCACTGGCACGACCTGATCAAGCTGGGTGCAGACCCGCGCCACGTGAACGCCGTGGCCGGCTGGCGCGAAGCCCCGTTCTTCAGCGATCGCGAACGTGCCGCGCTGCGCTGGGCGGAACTCGTCACGAACATCCCGCACACCGACCCCAGCGACGAAGAATTCGCCCGCCTGCGCACGCAGTTCTCCGATGCGGAGATCGCCGACCTGAGCTACGTGATCGTCGTCATCAACAGCTGGAACCTGCTCAACGTCAGCCTGCGCAACCCCGTGCCCGAGCAAGCATAAGCGGCCTGCAGCCCGCGCAAACGCTGCCGCGGCGCCGCGCGCCGCACACGATAGGGCGTGTGGCCGAGGACTTCATGAATCAATTGGCCTATGTGGCGTGCGCAAGGCGGCTCCTATGCTTCCGAAGACAAAGAGGCGCAAGGAACGGGGGCCGCCATGACCGAGCAAATCCATGCCCGCAATGGGCGATCAGCAACGGCACGGCAGGACGCGACACTGCCGGATCCTTTGGGTTCGAGGGTTGTCGCGCACGCGCTACCTCGGCGCGGCATGGCGCTCGCACTAGCGGCCACGCTGTCGATCGGGCTGGCCGCCTGCGGCGGAGGCGGCGGCAACGATGCGGCCACGACGGCGCCACCGCCCAGCGCTTCGAACACACCCGCGCCAACGCCAGCGCCAACCCCCAGCCCCGCGCCATCGCCAGCACCCGCGCCGGCCCCTGCACCCACGTTCACAGTCGGGGGCATGGTCTCGGGCCTGGGCACCGGCTTGTCGGTCACGCTGCTGGACAACGGCAGCGATGCCGTCACCGTCAACGCCAACGGCAACTTCCACTTCCCGACCGCGCTTGCCAGTGGCGCGCCCTATGCCGCCACGGTCGGCACGCGGCCATCGGGCCAGCAGTGCACGATCACCAACGGCAGCGGCACGGTGGCCAGCGCCAGCGTGACCAACATTGCCGTGGCATGTTCTGCGCGGCCGCTCTTCGCCTATGCGGCCAACTCGAACGACAACACGGTCTCGGCCTACACGCTGGACCCGACCACCGGCGCGCCCACCCTCATCGGCACCCCGCTCGCGGTCGGCCACGGCCCGCTCTCGCTGGTGGGCGACAAGGCCGGCAAGTTCGTCTTCGTGGTCGACAGCAACGACAACTCCGTCACCACCCTGGCCATCAATTCGGAGACCGGCCTGCTGTCCGTCACCGGCACACCGGCGGCCACCGGCACGCAGCCGTTCAACATCGCACGCACACCGGCCAGTACCTTCGCGTACACGACCAACTTCAGCAGCAACAACCTATCGGCGTTCTCCATCAACGCGAGCACCGGCGCGCTCACGTCCGTCGGCACCATTGCGGCGGGCACCAACCCGTACACCATCGCCATCAACAAGGCCGGCACGTACGCCTACGTGGTGAACGCCGCCAACGGCGCCGGCACGCCAACGGCCATGGTCTACGCGATCAACAGCGCCACCGGCGCGCTCACGCCCGTGGGCAGCCCGGTCACCACCGGCACCTCGCCGTTCTACATCGCCGTCAACGCAGCCGGCACGCTGGCCTTCGTGGCCAACACGGGCGACAACACGGTGCAGCCGTACACGATCAACGCGACCACCGGTGCACTCACCGCCTCGGGCACGCCCATCGCCACCGGGGTCGGGCCGATCCCGATCGCCATCCATCCGTCTGGCAGCTTTGCATACGTGGGCAACACCTTCGACAACACGGTCGGCATCTACCGCATCAACGCGAGCACCGGCGCGCTGACGTTGGTCGCCACCATGGCCACGGGCAATGACCCGCTGGCGATCACGCTCAACGATGCGGGCACCGTCGCCTATATCGTCAACGGGGTCGACAGCACCGTCGCCGCCTACCGCGTGGACAGCAGCACCGGCCTGCTGACCGCCGTGTCGAGCGCGGCAACGGGTCTGCTGCCACGCGCGTTTGCCATCGTGGCGGTGCCCTGAGCCGAGCGGCCGCACGCACCCACTTGGCACCCACTCGGCAATGCATGACACGCCCCGCGCTTGCGGGGCGTTGTCATGTACGTGGGCGCACGGCCTGCGCCAACCTCACTGCCGAAAGCACGGCACAATGCGCAGGCAGCGCAAGCTGCTCCACAACGCGCGCGCCGCGCCCGACCACTCCCCATCACCGCACCATGACCACCCTGTCGCTCGACGATTTCCCGATGCAGACGGCCGACAAGCTCCGCTACGGAGACACCGACCGCCAAGGCCACGTCAACAACGCCGTGTTCGCCACCTTCCTGGAAAGCGGGCGGGTCGAGCTGATCTACAACGCCGACGACCCGCTGGCCGCGCCCGGCGCCGAGTTCGTCATCGCCCAGCTGGTGCTGGACTTCCGCAACGAGATCCACTGGCCCGGCACGGTGCAGATCGGCACGCGCGTGGCGTCCATTGGCCGCAGCTCGATCAAGCTCGACCAGGCCATCTTCCAGAACGGCCGCTGCGCCGCCACCGCGCAGACCGTGATCGTCCAGATCGACACGAGCACGCGGCAATCGAGCCCGCTGACCGACCGCACGCGCGAGCGCCTGGAAACGTTTACGGGCAACGCCGCGAGCACGAAGTGATGGCTGCGACGTGATGCGCGACGCGCGCATCACCGTCCGCGCGGATTTTTTTACATTCGCTGAACATTGGCCCGCGGCTTCGTGCCACCATGGCTCTCCCCCCTCAACTTGGAAGGAGAGCTGCTATGGGAATTCTGGAAGAAGCCGGCAAGATCGCAGGTGCGATCGCGGCTGTTGAAGCTGCCGAAAAACTCGACCCGGACGCAGGGCTGCTGACCAAGGGCATCGCGGCCGTGGCCGGCTTCAAGGGCGCGGGCGCGCTGGAAGGCATGCTGGAGAAGAAGGAAGAGGAAGCCAAGGAAGGCGAGCAGGCGGCTCCGGATGATGCGGCACCGCAGGCTTGATTAGCCTGGTTGGCTTGAGCGAGACCCCGCCTGATGGCGGGGTTTTGTTTTGGGGGGCAGTGATTGACGTTGCCCACTTGCCGACGATGGTCCAGCAACGGCTCACCTGAAACGCGAACCATCATTACGTGGCAGTTTTTGCGATACTCGCGAGCACGTTGCACTGCATACCCAACCCAGCTCACAAATGTCGAATTCACTCATTGAGCGCGCACGAAACCCTGACGAAACGATCGAGATCGGCTTGGGCCGTTGGCCGTTGGCTTTGCTAGTCATACCGTTGGCATATTCAATCTATGCGCTATGGCACCCCAGCACCTTCCTCCCGTTCTTTCACTGGTGGTGGTCGTCGGCACTTGTTCTGCTCGCCATTTTGATGTTGATCTTACGAAACGTGAGTTGGTCTCCTTTCTACCGAGGACCAACCGTCGTCATATCGCCCAATGAAGTTCGGGGCAGGGGAGGCATGGGGCACGCACCATGGCGAGTTTCACTGGAAGCCGTTGAACGTGCTGATTGGGGGCGCAACGGCCTTTTCGTCTACGTAAAGGGAATGAAGAGCTACGACGTTCCCTACATGCAGGTTGGTCCATTCAGTACCTCTGTGCGGACGGTGGCGCGCTGCATAAACGAGCGCCTCAGCAGCCGCACGGCAAAGCGCGCCCCCTATCAGACTTGACCTCAAAGCGCTGCACGCTCACGAAACCCGATATTTCGCTCGCTATAATCCCCACTGTCACCGCCTCGGCGGTGACCGGGTTTAGCAGCCCATTCACTCCTTCCTTTCCCCCAGACGGACAGCCGCCTCCGCGCGGCGTTTTTGTGTCCGGTGCTTGCGCACGTCTATGCTTTTCATGGCGGGCCGGGCGGTGAGACCGAAAGGTCTGCCGGTAAGCTGGGGTAGGGACCGGTCTGCTAACGCCGTCGTCAGGCCCGCCACCCTCGTTTAGCAGCGAGCGGCGAGCCTCCGTCAACCTACCCTCCGAGGCCACATGGCTACCGCATCAAGCGGGCATCGCCCCGCGTCATACCCTTCCCCACCACCCTCGCCGTGCCCCGCTCCCACGCAACCGGAAAGCGGCCGACCGACCAGTCGCCGCATCTACCTGGACGGCGCATTGGCAGCGCGAGCGTTTCTTTGCCGCAAGCGCACCGACATGCGTACGCACGGGCAATGCCGGCCGGGCTTGCTGCGCGAGCAGCTCACGCACTTCTCGGCGCATGCGTTTCCGCCGGCGTTCGTGAAGGGCTTTGTCGATGCCATTGACGCGTACGTATCGATGTCGCTCGGAGGGCGCGATGTCGATCCGCAGACGTGGGAAGTGCTGGCCGCCCTGGAGCGGCGGGTGGCCGAGGTATAACAACAATTGATTGACACATTCCCGAGACGGGCGGGGATGCCAGCAGATCAGCCAGAACCCGCGCGCCTAGCCGACGCGCACCGCGCCCGCTGATTCCGGTACGCGCCACTCCAGCGCCCGCCGCGGACGCTCCCGCATGAACCCCTCGCGAATGACCTGCGCCAGCGCCTGCGCCGCCGGGCTCGCGCCCTGCGCGGGCAGCAGCAGGCTGATGGCGAACATCGGCAGCTCCGGCAGCCCGGCCTCCGCGCCGAGGATATCCAGATCGGCCGGCACCGTGGGCGTGAGCCATGCGGTAATCGCCAGCCCCGTGCGCACGGTGGCGGTGGTGGCCTCGATGTTGCCGCTCTCGAACACGGTGCGCCATTCGATGCGCTGCTCGCCCAGCGCCTGCAGCACCTTGGCGCGGAACACGCAGGTCTCGTCCACCATCGACAGCGGCAGCGGGCGCTTCAGGTGCGCACTGCCGCCGCGCGCGCCCACCCACACCAGCCGCTCCATGCTCAGGCATTCGCCGGTGGCTTCATCGGCGGGGGCTTCGACCACGGCGACGTCCAGCTCGCCGCGCGCGATGCCTTCCGCCAGCTCGATCGACGTGCGGCACACGATGCTCAGCTCCACCGACGGGCACGCCTCGGCAAACGCCTTGAAGATCGGCGGGAAGGCGGTGCCGACCAGGTCGTACGGCACGCCCAGGCGCACGGGACCCTGCAACGGACGCGCGGCCATGTCAGCCCAGACTTCGTCGTTGAGGGCGAGCAGCCGCTTGGCGCGGGAGAGGAAGCGCTCGCCGGCGTGCGTGAGCAGTAGGCGGCGGCCGTCGCGCTCGAACAGGCGGCACTCGAAGGCGTCTTCGAGGCGCTTGATCTGCTGGCTGATGGCGCCCTGCGTGAGGTGCAGCGCGTTGGCCGCCACCGTCATGCTGGCGTTTTCCGCCACGGCGACGAAGGTGCGGACGAGGGTGATGTCGAGGTTCCTGGCCATCGAAGCATTCTAGGCGTTAATGCATTGCCGCCAAAACCTTACGGATGCTAATGGATATGCGCGGCGAATTTCTGCTCCGCAACATGCCGGCTCGCCCCAACTGGCGCCGTTTGCACCGTCATCGCGCCCGCCTGTGCTGCATACCATCGAACAGTGCCTCTAATGCCATCCACACCTGTGTTTGAAACATGGCGCGGCGCCTACGATGATGGGATCACAAGCGGCGGCCCGCCCGGCGGCGGCGCACGCCCAATAACAGCCCATCTGGAGACACCCCCATGGCGACGCCTGCGTCCACCGATTCGCTCACCTTCGACTACATCATCGTCGGCGCCGGCTCGGCCGGCTGCGCGCTTGCCAGCCGCCTGACCGAAGACCCGGACGTGACGGTCGCGCTCCTGGAGGCGGGCCCGCACGACCATCACTTCTCGGTGTGGGTGCCGGCCGGGTGCGCGGCGTCGCTGCCGTTCAAGAACCAGCGCAACTACGCCTACGAGACCGTCCCGCAACCGGGCCTGGGCGGGCGTCAGGGCTACCAGCCGCGCGGACGCGGCCTGGGCGGCAGCTCATCGCTCAACGCGATGATCTATATCCGCGGCACGCACCACGACTATGACCACTGGGCCTCGCTCGGCTGCACCGGCTGGAACTGGGACAACGTGCTGCCCTACTTCAAGCGCGCCGAATGCAACGAGCGCTTAGCCGGCCGCGATGATGATCCGCTGCACGGCGGCACCGGCCCGCTGCACGTGAGCGACCTGCGCACCGGCAACCCGTTCATCGGACGCTTTGTCGATGCCGCCGCCGCTGCCGGCTACCCGCGCAACCAAGATTTCAACGGCCCCGAGCAGGAAGGCGTGGGCGCGTACCAAGTCACGCAATACAACGGGGAGCGCTGGAACGCCGCGCGCGCTTACCTGCATGGCGGCGACAAATCCGACACCACCTTCAACCGGGGCCGCCGTGAGCTGACGGTACTGCCGGACACCCTGGCGCAGCGCATCGTCTTCGAAGGCAAGCGCGCGGTGGGCGTGACAGTGGATCGTGCCGGCCGCACCGAAACCTTGCGCGCGCGGCGCGAGGTGATCGTGTCGTCGGGGGCGTTCAACTCGCCGCAGTTGCTGCTGGCCTCGGGCGTGGGCCCGGCGGAGCAATTGCGCGCGCTCGGCATTCCGGTGGTGCAGGACCTGCCCGGCGTCGGCCAGAACCTGCAGGACCACCTCGACATCATCCTGCACAAGAAGCTGTTCAACCTGGATTTGATCGGCTACTCGCTGCGCGGCAGCGTGCGCATGCTGGGCGAGATCCTGCGCTACCGCCGCGAGCGGCGCGGCATGATCGCCACCAACTTTGCCGAGGCCGGCGGCTTCATCAAGAGCCGGTCGGACCTGGCCGAGCCCGACCTGCAGCTGCACTTCGTGGTCGCCATGGCCGACAACCACAACCGCACCTTCAACTACGGCCACGGCTATTCGTGCCACGTGTGCGTGCTGCGCCCGAAGAGCCGCGGCGAGGTGCGCCTGGCCAGCGCCGACATGCGCGACGCGCCCGTCATCGACCCGCGCTTCCTGTCCGATCCGTCCGACATGGCCGGCATGATCGCGGGCTTCCGCGCGGTGCGGCGCATCTTCGCGCAGCGCTCGCTGGCGGAGCTGGGCGGGCGCGAGCTGTATTCCGAAGGCCTGCGCGGCGACGGCTCGGATGACGAAGCCGTGCGCGCGCTGATCCGCAGCCATGCCGACACCATCTACCACCCGGTCGGCACCTGCAAGATGGGCGCAGCCGATGACGCGATGGCGGTGGTCGACCCCGAGCTGCGCGTGCGCGGCATCGAGGGCCTGCGCGTGATCGACGGCTCGGTCATGCCGACGCTGATCGGCGGCAACACCAACGCGCCGATCATCATGATCGCGGAGCGCGCGGCCGATTTGATCCGCCAGGGTGGGCGCACCACGCTCAACATGGTGAGCACGGCGCCCGCGCTGGCGGAGGTGCGCTAGCGCTTAGTTGCCGGCGCTGTCGGTCGGCGTGTTGAAGGAGTCCCGCAGCAGGTAGCTCATCGGCACTTCCAGGTTTGCGCCGTTGGGCGGGATCGGCTGCTGGAACCACTTCTTGTAGAGCTTCGGCACATCACCGTCGACGATCAGGCGCGTCATCGACTGGTCGATCAGCTTCTTGAACTCCACATCCTGCTTGCTGAGCATGATCGCGTACGACGTCACCAGTTGCGTCTTGCCGGCCAGCACGTAATCGGCCGGGTTCTTGGCGGTGGCGCGCATGCCCGAGAGCAGGATGTCGTCGCCCGCAAAGGCGTCCGCCTTGCCCGTGCTGAGCAGCGCGAACGCGCTCGCCAGGTTGTTGGTCTCGGTGATGTGCATGCCGAGCCCCGAGGCGTCGTTCAGCTTGTGCAGCAGCTCGGCATTGGTCGTGCCTCGCGTGACCGCCACCGTCTTGCCGCGCAGGTCTTCCCATTGCTGCGGGCCCGAGGCGGTCTTCACCAGCATGCGGCCCTTGGTGATGTAGTGCGGGATGGTGAAGGCCACCTTGTCGCGCCGCTCCGGCGAGTTGTTGGTCGAGCCGCATTCCAGGTCCGCTTTGCCCGTGGCGATGACGTCCACGCGGGTGGCGGCCGTCACCGGCACGTACTGCACCTTCAGGTCGGGGCGCTTGAGCGAGGTCCTGACCGACTCAACCAGCCGCGAGCAGATGTCGATCGCATAGCCGATCGGCCTGCCGCCATCGACATACGCGAAGGGGATGGAATCTTCACGGTAAGCCACGTGCACGGCACCGGAGTCGCGGATGCGATCCAGCGTCGGGGTAGCGGCAACCGCGTGGGAGACGGGAACAAAAACGGAAACAACGGCGGAAACGGCAAGCGTGGCCAGCCGCCACGTGCGCGCAGGGAACAGCATCGTCAAAGGTCCTAGGAGAGAGAGTTCGGGCTTATAGGAAACACCCGCCGCATCGCTGCCCTGACGACACGGCATGCCACGCAATCGTTTGCAAGAAAACGTCCATGCAAACGCGCGGAAATGGCTTCAGCGCGCCGCTGCTCCCGGAAATGCCAACCGTTGAACAATGTGACGCACCGTTTAGGTGCGCGCATTATGCGCCGATTGCGGGTATACCCTCAAGCTACCTGCGGGTAGGTCGTCAGGGTGGGATCGTGACCAGGGAACCCGCGCTAATCCGCGACCTTGTCGGTCGGGAACTTGAACGAATCGCGCAGCAGGAAACTCATCGGGATGTCGAGCTTGACCCCGTTGGGCGGGATCGGCTGCTGGAACCACTTCTTGTAGAGCCGCTCCGCGTCGCCGTCGAGGATCGTGCGCGACATCGCCAGGTCCACCGTCTTCTTGAACTCGGCGTCATCCTTGCTGAGCATGATCGCGTACGGCGCCACCGCCAGGTTGCTGCCGACCACGGCGTAGTCCGCCGGGCTGGGCGAGGTGGCGCGAAAGCCGTAGAGCAGCACGTCGTCCATGGCAAAGGCATCGGCGCGGCCGGCGGCCACCATGCCGAAGGCCTCGGCGTGGTCCTTGGCCTCGATCACGTTGATCTTCAGCACGCGCGCTTCGGCCATGGTGCGGATCTGCCCGCCATTGGTGCTGCCGCGCGTGGAAACGACGGTCTTGCCGTTCAGGTCTTCCCAGCGCGCGATGCCGGCGCTGGTCTTCACCAGCATGCGGCTGCTGGCGATGTAGTGCGGGATGGTGAAGGCCACCTGCTCGCGCCGCTCGCGCGTGTTGTTGGTGGAGCCGCATTCCAGGTCGGCACGGCCTTCCTTGATGGCGGCGATGCGCGTGGCGGGCGTCACCGCCACGTACTGCACCTTCAGGTCGGGCCGCTTGACCGCCGCCTTGATGGCGTCGACCACCCGCGCGCACAGGTCGATCGAATAGCCGACCGGCTTGCCGCCGCCATCGAGATAGGAGAACGGCACGGAGTTCTCCCGATACGCCAGCCGGACGGTGCCGGTGTCGCGAATGCGGTCCAGCACGGGCGTGCCGGATGCGGCCATGGCATCTGATACACACAACGCCAGGCCGACCGCGAGCAGTGCGCGGGTCGGATGCGGCATGGTGAAGTCCCCTCTTGGATTTTTGTTTTTGTGCCGGACACGGGCGTGCGGCTGGCGCACGCTACCGCAGCCGACCTTTCACCGGCCTTTCAGAACATTCACACCGGCCACGCGCGCTGCAGCACCGCGCCCAGCGCCTGCGCATGGCCGTCGAGCGTGCCGAACACGCGGCCGTGCTCGTGATGGAAGCGGCTGGCGATGAAGTGCTCGGCGTCGTCCGGGTGGGCATGGGCGACCATCAACGCGGCTTGCGCCGTCAGTGCCACGCCCTGCGCGATGCGCCGCGCGGCGGTTTCCTGCAGGTCGCCCGGCTGGTGCAGCAGGGCCTGCAATGCGGCCAGCTCGGCGCGCACGATGCGGTGGCTCTGCGCACGCTCGCCGATGTCATGCAGCAAGCGCGATACATCGTCCGGCGTGCGGCCGATGGCGCGCAGCACGTCCAGGCACATCACATTGCCCGAGCCTTCCCAGATCGAGTTGACCGGCGCCTCGCGGTACAGGCGCGCCATCGGGCCCGCTTCCACGTAGCCGTTGCCGCCCCAGACCTCCATCGCCTCGCCGGTGGCTTCGAGGGTGCGCTTGCAGACCCAGAACTTGGCGGCGGGCGTGACGATGCGCTTCCAGGCGGCAGCCACCGGGTCGGTTTCCGCGCGTTCGAAGGCGCTGCCCAGCTCCATCATCAACAGGGTTGCGGCCTGCGATTCGAGCGCGAGGTCGGCCAGCACGTTGCGCATCAGCGGCTGGTCGGCCAGCAAGCGGCCGAAGGCCATGCGGTGGCGCGCGTGGTGCAGCGCCTGCATCAGCGCATGGCGCAGCAGGCCCGCGCTGCCGATCACGCAATCGAGCCGCGTGTGCGTCGCCATCTCGATGATGGTCGGGATGCCGCGCCCTTCCTCGCCGATCAGGATGCCCTCGGCGCCGCGGAACTCCACTTCGGTGCTGGCGTTGGAGCGGTTGCCGAGCTTGTCCTTCAGGCGCTGGATCTGGATCGGGTTCTTGCTGCCGTCGTCACGAAAGCGCGGCACGAAGAAGCACGACAGCGGGCCGTCCTCCGCGCCCAGGCGCGCGACCACCAGGTGTGCGTCGCACATCGGCGCGGAGAAGAACCACTTGTGCCCGGTGATGGCGTAGGTGGCGCCGCGCCCCTCGCCGCCGTCCGTGCCACCTGAGGGCATGGCCACGGTGGTGTTGCTGCGCACGTCGGAGCCACCCTGCTTTTCGGTCATGCCCATGCCGATGAGGATGGCGGTTTTCTCACGCCAGGGCAGGTCGCGTGCGTCGTGCTCGCGGGCGTAGAGGCGCGGGGCGAGGTCGGCGAACAGCGCGGTCTCCTTTTGCAGCACGGGGATGCTGGCGAAGGTCATCGTTGCCGGGCATAGCGAGCCGGATTCGATCTGGGCCTGCAGGAAGTAGCCTGCTGTGCGGGCGGCCCAGGCGCCTGGGCGCGGCTCGGCGAAAGGCAGGGCTTGCAGGCACTGGCTGCGCATGAGGGTGAGCAGCGCGTGCCAGCTGCGGTCGAAGCGCACGCGGTCGATGCGCTCGCCGGTGCGGGTGTGGGTGTGGAGTTCGGGGAGGTACTGGTTGGCGTCGGCGGCCCACTGGAGTGTCTCGGGGGCGCCGAGTGCTTCGCCAAAGTTGGTGAGTGCTGCTGCGTGCCAGGTGCCGCCCAGGCGGACTAGCGCGGCTTGCAGAGTCGTATCCGAGGTGAAGGGGTTGAAGTGCGCGAGGTCGGGGACTTGATTGAAGACGCGGTGGGTTGAGGCTTCCGGGGACATGATGGGTCTCCATTGGCACTTGGTGATTCGGCCATGGTAGACCAATGGAGAAGGGGGAGTTGTTGGGGGGTTTCGGGCCTTGGTGGTCCACCCCTATTTCATCCCCTGCCGGGGCTGACTCACTTTCTTTGTCTTGCCAAAGAAAGTAAGC
>CAJXMR010000064.1 GCA_913056305.1 uncultured Ralstonia sp. | reverse complement strand
AAAAAACTCTTTCACCTATAATCACTCCGTTGCTTTTAAATTAATCGGAGTGAGATAAATGGGATTTGGAAATAAATCATCATTTAATCCCGTTTATTGGCGAGTAATGGCGAAAAAGCCATCGATACGGTCATTGCACTCGTTGCCTTCAAAAAACATTCGATCAACCCCGGGGGCAACCAGTGAGTGAAGAGATGGCAACCGATGCCGCTGTGCAGGTGCTCACCGAGCGCGTCAGCCACGCGATCGACGATTTGAAGGAAATGAAGGGGCAGTTGGCGTCCGTCAATCAGGGCGTTGTGCTGATGGCTGCACTGCAGGAGCGAGTGAACACCATCGACGGCAAGACGAACCGGCTCTTCGAGGTGAGCGACGCAACCAAAACCGAGATGGGAAAGCTGTCATCCCAGATGGATGTTCACAGCCGCATGTGGAAGCTCATCGGTACGGCGCTGCTCGCATGCATAGGTGTGCTTGGCTGGGCGGCCACGCAATACGGGAACTTTCGTGATCTGGCTGCTCGTGTCTCTGTTCTCGAACGTCTCACCCAGGAACGTACGAAATGAAGCTGATCGATGAGTGGCATCGCTGCTATCGCCTGTATTCGCAGCAGATCAATGCGGCGGGCGTGGCGCTCTCGACCACCTACGCCGTGATGTACGACCAGATTCGCGACGTGCTGCCTGCCCGCTATCTGGCGATCCTTACAGGCGTCGTCTTCGCCGGCAGCTTTGTCGTGCGCCTCATCAAGCAGGAGCCCAAACGTGCCCGCACTCAAGCGCCCAAGTAAGCCGCTCGCGGCCATTGTCGGCACCGCGGCGGCAGCCGGCCTGCTGGCCATCGTGCCTAAGTTCGAGGGTACGAAACTCACCACCTACCGCGACCCCATCGGCGTGCTGACTTATTGCACCGGCGCGACCGAGGATGCGCAGTGTCTGCGCGCGCGCAGCGACGTGGCTGGGCAGATAGGCGGCGCCATGATCCGCCGCATGTTCGGCGGCTGGCGCGGTGTCCTTCTCCGTGACCGGCGCGGTAAAGACCTGACGCCAGGCGTCGATGTCCAGATGCTCCAGCGCAAGGCTGGCGAGCACGCCTTCGGCCGGCTGCGGCACGGGCTGGTGCACGCCGATGCCGCCGCGCAGCACCTCGGTGCCGTTGGCGGTGGTGCGCTGCTCGTAGCGGGCGCTCGCCACGTTGCCGATCTGTAGCAGGACTTCATCAAGATCGCCGGCGTCGTTGGCTGCGGTGCCGGACGCGAGCGGACGCATCTCGAAGCGCACCGGTAGCGGTTGACCCGCCGCCTTGGCGAGCGGCGCCGGCAGTTGCACCGTCATCGGCGTCAGGTCGGTCTGCACCAGCACGGACGTGTGGTGCTGCTTGGTGCTGATGGTGGCGCTGTAGGGCGCGCTGCCTTCCAGCGCGCGCGCCACCGCGGCGATGGCGCTGCCGGCAGGGGCGGTCTCGCGCAGGCCCTGTGCCGATGCCGTGCCCGCCACCTGGATCCGGATCGTGC
Source organism: uncultured Ralstonia sp. (assembly GCA_913056305.1). GTDB lineage: Bacteria > Pseudomonadota > Gammaproteobacteria > Burkholderiales > Burkholderiaceae > Ralstonia. The sequence continues at coordinate 21,349 of CAJXMR010000064.1, read as the reverse complement.
CATCGGGCAGCGTGCCGCCGCTCGGGCGGATCTCGCCGCCGGCAAAGCGTGCGCGCAGGTTGTCGAAACCGATGCCTTTTTGCGTGAAGGTGAGCGCGCCGGTCACGTCCGTGAGCGACGGCGCCTGCGGCGCCAGCACGACATCGTTGTGCAGGAAGGTGACGCTGCCCTGCGCACGCGCGGTGTGCATCTCGTTGAGCGGCAGGTCCAGCTTGAGTGCCAGCGTGGCATTGCCCTGCGCGCGCGCGTCCTTGGTGAAGTGGCCGATCCAGCCGCTCACCGGGCTGCCCTCGACGTATTGCAGGAAGCTTTGCGTGGCGCCGTCGGCATGGCCGTCGATGGTCAGCAGCGGATGGTGGTCGCCCATGTCGGGCAGGCTGCCGTTCACGTCGGTCAGTGTCACGCCGCCTGCCCTGGCGCGCGCCACCTTGAATGACATCGACGGCTTGTCGAACACCACGGTGCCCTCGACGTCGGTGAAGGCCGGCCAGCCGGTCGGGTGCGAGGCGTCGGCGGGGGCCGGCTGGTAGGTCACGTCCTTGACCGGCACTTCGACGCGGAAGGCGCCCTTGTGCGGGGCACGGAACGGGAATTCGTTCAGGTCACCGGTGAGGACGAGGGTGACGTTGCTGGCCGTGCCGCCTTGCAGGGCGCCCGCCAGGTAGTCGCGCGTATGCGGCCCGACCGAGAGCGGCAGGTAGCGCGGCACGCGCGTGACGGTGGCGCGTTCCAGCGTGCCCTTCAGGTCCAGCGCGCCGATGTGGCTGGTGTTGGGCGCATGACGGTAGCTGCCGGATACGCTGGCCGAGAGGTCGTCGTTGGAGAAGGTCAGGTTGTCGCTGCTGACCACCAGCTCCTGCTTGCGGTAGGTCCAGGCGAAGGTGCCTTGCAGGCGCTCCAGCGGCACGCGTGCTTCGTCGAATACGCCGGGCAGCAGCAGGGCGAGGTCGGCGGAATCGATGCGCACGGTGCCCTTGTCGTCGGCAAAGCTGAAGTTGCCGGAGAGGTTCTCCACGCCCGGCACGGCCGGATCGGGGTGATGGCCGGGCGGCACGGCCGGCAGCGGGCCGGGGCCGAACGACACCTGGCGCAGCGTGCCGCGTCCGTTGAAATGCTCGGGCGCCGGGCTGTTCGGGCGCCAGCGCGAGACGTCGCGCTGCCAGCTGAAATCGATGTCGTCCAGGCGGCCGGTCGGCTGCTTGCTGCGCAGCGGTGCCAGCACGGCTGCCGGCAGGGGCAGGGTGGTGGCGACGGCGCGCGCGTCGGCCAAGTCGAGTGTGCTCGCCTTGACCTGCAGGCTGCGCAGGGCGTCGCGTGTATCGAGCGCCCAGCCGACGGTGATGTTGCGGAAGCCGCGCGGCGTGCCGGCGGGGTTGGGCGGCGCCTCGGGGGTGGGGCCGACCAGCGTGGCCTGCGGGGGCGGCGGCACCGCCACGGCCTGCGGCGACGAGGCGTCCAGCGGCAGCCACAGCAGGGTATCGATGCGCAGCGTGTGCTCGCCAGTGGCGGTGCGCTGGTGCGAGGCCAGGGCCTGCAGGCTGCGCAGGCGGATCGGGTCGAGGTCTTTGCGTACCTGCAGGTCGAGTGCCTGGCCGGTCAGCCGGGCCTGGCTGCGGGTGAAGACGCCGCCCGCGAATTCTACCGAGCCGTCGGAGGTGAGCGTGCCGCTGTTGGCGGCGGCCAGCACCGGCACGTAGCGTTGCAGGGTCGCCAGTTGCAGCGTGTCGACCTGCCAGGTGGCCTGGCCGTGCCAGTGGTGCCAATCGCCGGGGCGCTGCAGCAGTTCGTGGCGGAAATCGGCGTGCAGCTTGATCGGGCCGTTGAACAGGGTGGGCGCGTTGGCGCTGGCTTCCAGGCGGTGGTGGGTCGGGCCGCTGCGCAGTTGCAGGCGCACATTGCCCAGCGCCGCTTCCGGCAGGCCGTGCTGCTCGTCGAGCCAGCGCACCGCGCCTTCGCGAAAGTCGATGTCGCCTTGCGCGAGGAGCTGGTCCAGGAAGGTGCCGTCGGCGCCGGCGGTCGGCTCCATCTTGATGCCGCCCACCGACAGGGCGCCGGCCGGGTCGCGGCGGACCAGCACGTCGGCGTGGCTGGCGTGCAGTACGGAGAACGTCACCTGCCAGCGCAGCAATGACCGCCACGACAGCCGCGCCTGCACGTCCTGCACCGCCAGGGTCTGGCGGCCGGCGGCGTCGCGCGCCTCGATGCGTTGGGCGCGGAAGGCCGGGTGCCAGCCGTCCCAATAGGTATCCAGCGCGCCAATGCTGACCTGCGCCTGCAGGGGAACGGCCGCCTCGCGTTCCATCCACTCGCGCGCCAGGCTCACGCGCGGCCACAGGACGAAGCGCACCAGCAGCACGCCGATCACGGCCAGCACCATCAGCGCGGCGGCGGTCTTCCACAGGATGCGCCAGAGCTTGCGCCAGATCGGCGCGCGCGCCACGGCGCCAAGGCCGGCCCACAGCCGGTGCGCTATCCGCCCGATCGAGGCCCAGGCAGCGGGCATGGCCGCGCGCAGGCCTGCCCGGGCAGCGGGGGCGGTATTGGCATGGCTGCCGTCGGACTTCGGGGCTTCGGGGGGATGGGGCGGGACCGGCATGATCCGGATTATCCGATATTCGGCGGTGGCCGCCACGTTTGCGGGGCGCACGGGCGTGAGGCGGCAGCGGGCGGGGGCCTCGATGCGTGCTTGACCGTTCTTTCTTGTGATGCGCCTGATCCGCCCGTCCGCCCTGCGGCCGTTTCAGCGAAAATAAAAGCTTCCCGCCGTTTCCCATGCCGTTTCCCACGCCGTTTCCACTCCTCGCCCGCATGACCACATCCACCCCCGCCTCGCCGTTCCTGCAAACGCCGGCCTGCCCGCCGGACGCGCCCCCCGCCGCGCTGCCGTTTGCGCGCAGCTATTCCCGCTACGTCCAGCGCATGGCCGCGGCGCGCGAGGGCTGGGCGGAGCAGGTGCAAACCGCTGTTGCCGGCCTGATCGACGTGGCCTGGCTGTCGGCGCGCTTTGGCGAGCTGTTCGAGGCGGCTGCGGTTGAGCCGGAGCAGGCGCTCAAGCGCGCGCTGCGCATGCTGCGCAAGGAGGTCTTCGCCGCCCTGATCGAGCGCGACTTGTCCGGCGCGGCCACGCTGGACGAAGTGACCGGCACCATGACCGACCTGGCCGAGTTTGCCGTGCGCGTGGCGATTGCCGTGATCGGGCAGGAGCTGGGCGCGCTGCATGGCCAGCCGATTGGACAATCCTCGGGCGAGGTGCAGGAGCTGGTGGTGGTCGGCATGGGCAAGCTGGGCGGGCGCGAGCTGAACGTCTCGTCCGACATCGACCTGATCTTCCTCTACGACGAGGAGGGCGACACGCACGGCGGCCCTCGCCAGCTGTCCAACCACGAATACTTCGTCAAGCTCGGCCGGCGCCTGATCAACGCGCTGGCCGAGGTGACCGAAGACGGCTACGTCTTCCGCGTCGACATGCGCCTGCGCCCCAACGGCGACGCCGGCCCGCTGGCCTGCAGCCTGGGCATGCTGGAGGAATACTTTGTCGTGCAGGGCCGCGAGTGGGAGCGCTATGCCTGGATCAAGGGCCGCGTCATCACCGACCCGACCAGCCCGCATGCGGCACGCGTGATCCAGCAGCTCGATCGCGTGACCGGGCCGTTCGTGTTCCGCCGCTACCTCGACTACGGCGTGATCGCCGCCATCCGCGCGCTGCATGCGCAGATCCGCGCGGAGGCCGCCAAGCGCAGCAGCAGCGGCCACCTGCAGCACGACGGCCACGTGCACGCGCGCGCGCCCAACATCAAGCTCGGGCGCGGCGGCATCCGCGAGATCGAATTTGTGGCGCAGGTGTTCCAGTTGATTCGCGGCGGACAGGATTTCGCCCTGCGCGTGCGGCCGACGCTGGAGGTGCTGCGCACCGCCGCAGAGCGCGGCCTGATCGACGCCGATGTGGTGGCACGCCTGACCGAGGCGTACCGCTTCCTGCGCCAGCTCGAGCACCGCTTGCAGTACATCGAAGACGCCCAGACGCACAACCTGCCCGGCGCACCGGCCGACCAGTTGAGCGTCGCGCGCATGATGGGCTTTGCCGACTATGCCGCGCTGGTCGCGCAGTTGGAGGCGTATCAGGAGGAAGTCGCGCAGCAGTTCGAGCAGACCTTCTCCGACAAGCAGGACAGCCAGCCGCCGTGTGCCGCCATCTGGCACGCTGATCTGCTCGACGACGAGCGCACCGAGAGCGCCCGCGCGCAGCTCGCCGAACTCGGCTATGCCGATGCCGACAGCGTGCTGGAGCGGCTGCGCGCGTCGCGCCATTCGCCGCGCTACCGGGCGCTGTCGGAGGTCAGCCGCCAGCGTTTTGACCAGCTCATCAACCGCGCTCTGGACCACGCCGCGCGGCAGACCGATGCGGACGTCACCATCGCGCGCTTCCTCGATTTTTTCGACGCGATCAGCCGGCGTTCGTCGTACCTGTCGCTGCTCTCCGAGTACCCGCAGGCGATGGCGCGCGTGGCCCACACGCTGCACGCCTCGCGCTGGGCGGCGGATTACCTGACGCGCCATCCGCAGCTGCTCGACGAGCTGCTCGATACCGAGGCGCTGTCCGCCGCGCCCGACTGGCCGGCCTTCCGCGAGCGCGTGCGCGACCGCCTGCGCGCCGCCGATGACCATGTCGAGATGCAGATGGACATCCTGCGCCAGGAGCACCATGCCGAGACCTTCCGCATCCTGCTGCAGGACCTGCAGGGGATGCTGACCGTCGAGCAGATCAGCGACCGCCTCTCCGACCTGGCCGATGCCGTGCTGGACCTGACGCTGGAAACCGTCTGGCAGCAGGTGGCCACGCGCCACCGCGAGGTGCCGCGCTTTGCCGTGGTGGCCTACGGGCGCCTGGGCGGCAAGGAGCTCGGCTATGCGTCCGACCTCGACATCATCTTCCTCTACGACGATGACGACGAGCGCGCGCCCGATGTGTACGCATCCTTCGCGCGCAAGCTCATCACCTGGCTGACCAGCCACACCGCCGCCGGCATGCTGTTCGACGTGGACACGCGCCTGCGCCCGAACGGCGCCGCCGGCCTGATGGTCACGCACTTCGAGGCTTTCCGCCGCTATCAGATGCGCGAGGGCGACAACGCCGCCTGGGTGTGGGAGCACCAGGCGCTCACGCGCGCGCGCTTCTGCGCGGGCGATGCCGAGATCGGCGCGCGCTTCGAGGCGCTGCGCACGGCAGTGCTGCGCCAGCCGCGCGAGGCCGGCCCGCTGCGCGACGAGATCGTGGCGATGCGGGAAAAGGTGCTCGAAGGCCACGCCAACCCGACCGCGCTGTTTGATTTGAAGCACGACCGCGGCGGCATGGTCGATATCGAATTCACCGTGCAATTCCTGGTGCTGTTGCACAGCGCCGCGCATGCGGAGCTCACGCGCAACGCCGGCAACATCGCGCTGCTGCGCATGGCGGGTGAGCTGGGCCTGATCGACGCGACCCGCGCGGCCCAGGTGGCTGACGCCTATCGGGACTTCCGCGCGCGCCAACACCAGCTGCGGCTGGACGGGCAGTCCGCCGCGCGTGTGCCGGCCGGCACCTGTGCGCATGAGGCCGCCCACGTGCGCGCCTTGTGGGGGCAGGTGTTCGGCGCCGTTGGCGCAGCATCGCCCGCGCCATGAGCCCGCGCGTGCATGCGGTCCGCACGTGGGGCGTTTGCGCGGGCGTGTTCGCGCTGTCTGCCGCGTTCTCGTTCGTGCCGTGGCTGCATGCCATCGGCCTGTACCAGCGCGATGGGGTGCGCGGCGGCCAGTGGTGGCGCATCGTCACGGCCATGTGGGTCCACCTTGACGCGTGGCATTGGCTGGCCGATTGCATGGCGGCGACGGGCCTGATCCTGTTGTTGTCGCGGGTGCTGCGGCCGGACGCCATCGTTGGCGCATTGGTGGCCTGCGGGGTGCTGGTGCAGCTGGCGCTTCTCAATCAGCCGACGGTGCAGTGGTATGGCGGCCTGTCGGGCGCATTGCACGGGCTGGCGGCATGGGGTGGGCTGCGGTTGCTGCGACCCTCTGCGCAAGGCGCGGCTGACGACCGGCGCTCACGCTGGATCGGCACCCTGCTGTGCGCGGGTGTGCTGGTGAAGGTGTGGCTGGAGCAGTCGTGGTTATCGCCGATCGTCTACGACCCGCACTGGGGCTGGGGTGTGGTGCGCATCGCCCACGCCTTTGGCGCGGCGAGCGGTCTGCTGATCTGGGTGCTGGGGGAATGGCGCGCCCAAGGCAAGCGGGTGCGCGGCTGATCTACAGGGGGGCGACGCAAGCGCAATGGACACGCCGGCGGCTGCCGGGCGTGTCCTTGTTGCGTTTACAGGGTCTTGCGGCGCGAGAAGGCGATCGCGCCGGCGGCCAGCAGCAGGCCCGCCAGCCACAGGGGGAAGTGACCGCCACCGCCACCGCCGCCACCGCCCGACGCCCCGCCGCTGCCCGAGCCCGTTGAGCTGGAAGAGCCCGGGGTGACCGTTATGGTGGCGGTATCGGAGGCGGAGCTGCCCGCGTTGTTGGTCAGCGTCACGCTGAAGATGTAGACGCCGATCGCGGACGGCGTGAACGTCGCCGTGCTGTTGCCGTTGGCGTCTGGGCCGGTGGTCGTGAGCGTGACGGGGGTGCCGGCCGTTTGCGCCCAGACCGGGTTACCGGCGGTGCGGCCGTAGCCGGCACCGCTGACAGCCCTGAGCGTGACGGCCGTGCCGGTGGTGGCGGTCGACACCGATGGTCCGACATGGACGGTGGGCATGCCTTGCGTCTGGGTGATGGCCGCGCCGGCGTCCAGCAGGCCCGCGCCGCAAACACCCGCATGCGTGGCGCAATACGTGCCCGACGGGAACGGGCGCGACGACTGCTTGAGCAGCGTCGCGATGGTGTCCGGCGTCAGCGCGGGCTGGACGGAGAGCATCAGCGCCGCCACCGCCGTCACGTGCGGCGTGGCCATCGAGGTGCCGATGTCGTTGGCATAGGCGTCTCCGGTGGGCGAAGCCATCGGGTTGGTGGCGCCGTTGTTGGACAGCGAGATGATGCCGCTGGCCGTTCCGTTGACGACCGTACCCCTGCCGCCACCCGGCGCGCTGATCGTGGTCTGCGCGCCGACGTTGGCATAGACGGCGTTGTCGCCCTCCAGCGTGTTGGCCGTCACGGCAATGGCGCCGGCGCAGTTGGCGGGCGAATCCACCGGGCCGGATTCGTTGCCGGTGGCGACCACGATGGTGGCGCCCTGGGCGCGCGCCGCGTTGACGGCGTCCTGCTCCGGTTGCGAACACGGGCCGACGCCGCCCAGGCTCATGTTGATGACCTTGGCCGGGGTCGGGTTGGTGCCGGCACCGGAGACCGGGACGCCCGCCAGCCACTGCAGCGCTTCAATGATGTCGGAGGTGGCGCCGCCGCACTTGCCCAGCGCCCGCGCCATCTGCACGCGCACGCCCGGCGCGATGCCCGCAATGCCGATGCCGTTGTTGCGCTGCGCTGCGATCATGCCCGCCACGAAGGTGCCATGCCAGCTGCTGCTGCTGGGGTTGCCGCACAGGGTGGGAAATTTGCTCGTATCTGTTGAGTCCACCCAGTCACCCGGGTCGGCGGGGTCGTTGTTGCCGGCCGCGTTGTTGGCACCGTTGTTGACGAACCCGCTGGGGATGGTCTGGCCGGTCTTGCTGTCCGTCGTGCCGGCCATGGCGCTGCTGCTGACGAAGTTGTAGCCAGTGTTGAAGCGCGCCGCGCCGCCAAAGTCGGCGTGGTCGGCACGGATGCCGGTGTCGACGATGCCCACGTAGACGGTGTTCACACCGGTGGTCGTGTCCCAGGCGGCAGTCACGTTCGCGCCGCCGGGCACCGGGGTGCCCGGCAGCAGGTTCCATTGCTGGGCGAAGAACGGATCGGTGGCGAGCGCCATCGGCCGCATGACGCGGTCTGGCGATACGTATTCGAACTGGCCGCTGGCCTCCATGCGCTGCGCCACGGTCTGGGCGTCTGCCAGCGACATGACGCTGGGCAGCGTCACCACGTGTGCACCGCCAGCCATGGCGCGCTTGTACGTCACCTGCAGCTGGGCCGCGGCCGACCACCGTTGCACCGTTGCAACGTCCGCGCGTGTCGCCGTGCCGTCAGCGGCCACCGATTGCGCCTTGAGCACTCCGCTGGCGCTGCTCTTTTCCTTGATGATCAGCTGCGTGACCTGCTGCAGCTGCAGGTTGTATGCGGTCGATTTTTCGGCCGCCATGGCTGGCACAGCCTGCATCGAACCCAATCCAAGCGCGATCAGCGCACGAAAGGCACCCCCGGGAACCATCGTTTTCATCAGAGCAGTCCTGTTTTCTTGTGAAAAACTGAGACTTAATTGTCAGAAACGATTGAGATCGTGTGTTCCAGATGTGACTGGGTGGAAACCCTAGTATCGAAGGCCTAGGCAGGGATGGTCGCGCACAAACAAGGGGAAATCGGGAGGCGGGATAAGACAGATGCCCGCGCCGGGGCCGGCGCGGGCGGAGGGAGGGTGAGGCGGCTGGCTTACTTGCGGCGTCGGCGACGGCCGGCCAATCCGGCCGCCAGCAGTAGCGCGGCACCCGTCAGGCCGACGGCACCGCCACCGCCGCCACCGCTGCCGGAGCTACTGCTCGAACTCGACGTGCCATTGCCGATTCCGGCCGGCGTTGTTTTCTGCGCGTAGGCCACGGCACCGGCCGTATCCAGCAGGCCCGCACCGCATTTGCCGGCGTTTACCGTGCAGTAGGTGTTGGCCGGGTGGGCACGCGCGGACTGCTGCAGGCCGGCCAGGATCTGCGCGTTCGACAATTGCGGCTGGACGCTCAGCATCAGCGCGATCGTGCCCGCCACCTCGGGCGTGGAAAAGCTGGTGCCCGCCACCTGTTTGACGGTGGCGCTGCCCGGGCTGTACTGACCGGTGTTGGAATCCGCCTGGATGACCGATTGCGTTTCGGAGCAGGTTGCCGGGGTGGTGGTCGTGATGACCTTGGAATTCCCGCAGCCGCCGCCCGGCGCGCTGATCGCCACCTCCGCGCCGACGTTGGCGTAGCTTGCGTTCTCGCCGCTGTCGACGTGTGCCGTCACGGCGATGGCGCCCGAACAGTTGGCAGGCGCATCCACCGCGCCGCCTTCATTGCCGGAGGCGGCTACCACCACCGTGCCCAGCGCGGCCAGGCGGTTGATCGCATCCTGCTCCGCCGCCGAGCACGCCCCGACGCTGCCCAGGCTCACGTTGACCACGCGCGCCGGGCTGGGGTTGTTCGGCACGCCCGACACGGCAATGCCGCCCGCCCACAGCATGCCGTCCACGGTGTCGGACAGCAGCGCGCCGCATTTGCCCGAGACGCGCACCGGCACGATCAGCGTGTTCCAGCCCACCCCTGCAATGTCGAGCCCGTTGTTGGTGCCGGCGGCCAGCACGCTCGACGTCTCGGTACCGTGCCAGCTGCTCGGGCCGATGTCGCTCGCGGTGCAACCGGAGATATTCGCGACGTCCGTGGCGGTGACGCCATCGCCCAGGTCGTGCGCGTCGGTGCCGCGCCCCGTGCTGTTTCCGGCGCGCGCGGCGCTGGAGATGAAGTTGTAGCCGGGCAGGATCTTGTTGGTCAGGTCCGGGTGGTCGGTGTAGCCGGTGTCGACCACGGCCACCACGATGCTGGTCGATCCCTGTGTGACGTCCCATGCCGGCTGCACGTTGATCCCGCCGGGCACAACCGACGGGATCTGCAGGTTGTTCTGCGTGGCAAATTGCGGATCGTTGGGGGTAGCCGACGGATGCAGAATGCGGTCCGGCACGGCATAGGCCACGCGTGCATCCTGCGCGACCTTGGCCGCCGCGGCCTCGATGCTGGCGGCGTCGGTCAGGCCCGTGCGCGTGAGCTGCGCATTGGTGGCCAGGGTGCGCTTGACTTGCAGCGCGCTGCCGGCGGCCTGCGCAACCGACAGCAGGCGGTTGCTCGCCTCGGTCGCGGACAGCGGCTTTTGCGTGCCGCTGGTGTCATCCCGCCATTTGATGATCAGGTCGCCGGTGTACTGGGGCTGGGCGTTGCCAGCGGCCGACGCCGTGTGGCATGCGAGCAGCATGGCCGCGGCGCCCATCAGGGCGGCACCTGCGCGTCGCGCGCGCGTGGGTTGCATGAGAGCGAACGTCATGTGGGCGGACTCCATCGTGACAGTCTTTGCGGCGGGTGATGCGGCAATGTCGCGCAACCGGCGACAGTAAGAAATTAGCATGCAATCCTGCGTCTTGCGGCGCACATGCGGGCAAAGCACACAGTGTGTAGCTGCGCCTGCAACGCGCCTGGGGCAATCAACGTTGAATCTTGAGTACGCGATCCGCATCCGCCGAGGCGATGCCGGGTGCGGCGCGCAGCGTGGCGATGGCGTTGTCCAGCGTGGCGGACGCATCGCCTGAGGCGGCGCGCACTACCCAGTAGCCGCCCGACATCGGGCGCACCACCGTGAAGGCCACGCGCGGCGTGGCGCGCGCACCAATGGCATCAAGCTGGCCCTGCAGCGTGGCGGCGGAATCGGTGGGCGCGCGCAGGCCGACGATCACGTCGCCCAGGTTTTGCGCGGCCGACACCGAGGCCGGCGGCGTGGTGTTGACGGAAGACGGGTCCATGGCAGGCGGCTTGCCCGGATCGATGGCCGGGACGGATTTGCAGGCGGCCAGCAAACACAGACCGAGCACCGCCGCCAGCGCGGGCTTGTAGGAAGACAGCAGGGTGCGGGATCGGCTGACCGGGTAGGGCATGCGGTTCTCCTGGGGAGCGGGGAATGGGGAAAGGCGTTCCACTGAACATGAAACGCGGCAATGTCTTTTTAGGTATACGCGATCACTGGGCCGCACGCCGCGTTTTACGCTGCGCGGCCGGCGAGGGCTGGGCGCGCCCAGCGGCGAGCATCTCGTCGGCATGGCGGCGCGTGGTGTCGGTGAGGGATGCGCCGCCGAGCATGCGCGCGATTTCGTCCACGCGGCCGGTGGCGTCCAGCACCACCAGGTCGGAGCGCGTGCTGCCGGCGACCGTCTGCTTGGCCACCTGCACGTGGTGGTTGGCGAGCGCCGCCACCTGCGGCAGGTGGGTGACGCACAGCACCTGGCGGCGCGTGCCCAGTTCGCGCAGGCGCCGGCCCACGACTTCGGCCACGGCGCCACCGATGCCGGAGTCGACCTCGTCGAAGATCAGCGTGGGGGTCGGGCTCGCCTCGCTGGCGATCACCGAGATGGCCAGGCTGATGCGCGCCAGCTCGCCGCCCGAGGCCACCTTTGCCAGCGGCCGCGGCGACACGCCGGCATGGCCGGCGACGAGGAATTCGACCTGTTCCAGCCCCGCCGCACCGCCGTGCTCCAGTGCGTGCAGCGCGATGTCGAAGCGCCCGCCGGCCATCGACAGGCCCTGCATGGCGCCGGTCACGGCCTCGGCCAGCTCGCGCGCGGCCTTGGCGCGGGCGCGTGACAGCGCCTGGGCGACCTGCGCATAGGCGGCGTGGGTTTGCGTTTCCTGTGCCTGCAGCGCGTCGAGGTCGGACGCCGCCTGCAGCGCGGCCAGTTGCGCCTGGCGCTCGGCCAGCTCGGCCGGCAGTGTCTCGGGCGCGACGCGGTATTTGCGCGCCATGGTGTGCAGCGCCTGCATGCGCGCATCGACTTCGGCCAGGCGGTCCGGGTCCAGCTCCGCACGATCGGCATAGCGTGCAAGCGAGTGCACGGCTTCCTGGATCTGCACCTCGGCCGGCTCCAGCGCGGCCAGCACGTCGGCCAGGGCCGGGTCGATCTCGGCCAGCTCCCGCAGCGTATGGAGGGTGGTGCCCAGCTGCGTGAGCACGGCACCTTCCGCCTCCGACAGGCCATCGAGCGCCGCGCGCGTGCCTTCGATCAGGCTGGCGGCGTGCGACAGGCGATGGTGCTCGGCCTGTACGTCTTCCCACTCGCCGGGCTGCGGGGCGAGCTTCTGCAATTCATTGACCTGCCATTCGATGCGCTCGCGCTCGAGCTGGGCCTCGCGCGATTGCTGCTCGGCCGCCTCGCGCAGGCGCACCACGGCTTGCCACGCGCGATAGCGTTCGGCCACGGTGCGCACGTCGTCCTCGAGGCCGGCGTGGGCGTCGAGCAGGCTGCGCTGGGCATCCGTCTTGAGCAGCAGTTGATGCGCGTGCTGGCCGTGGATGTCGACCAGTTGCTCGCCCACTTCGCGCAGTTGTGCGAGCGTGACGGCGGCACCGTTGATGAAGGCCTTGCTGCGGCCGGCGGCATCGACGGTGCGGCGCAGCAGGATGACGCCTTCGTCGTCATGTAGCTCGTGTGCTTCCAGCCACGCAGCGACCTGCGGGTGCGCGTCAAATGCGGCGGTGATGTCCGCGCGCGGCGCGCCCTCGCGCACCACGGCGGCATCGGCGCGCTCGCCCAGTGTGAGCGCCAGCGCGTCGATCAGGATGGATTTGCCGGCGCCGGTCTCGCCGGTGAACACGGTAAAGCCGTCGGCCAGGTCGAGGTCCAGCGCGTGGACGATGACGAAATCGCGGATGGTGAGGCTGCGCAGCATGGAGCGTCGGGCGGAGTCTGGGTTACAGCCGGTTGTCTTCGGTGGGGTACTCGTGCCAGTGCAGCTTCTTGCGCAGCGTGGCGTAGTAGTTGTAGCCGACCGGGTGCAGCAGTTGCACGGTGCGCTCGGAGCGGCGCACCACGATGCGGTCGCCGGGCAGCAGCGAGGTCAGCGACTGCATGTCGAAGTTGACGCTGGCGTCGCGCCCGCTGGTGACCTGGATGACCAACTCGGCGTCGTGCGGGATCACGATCGGCCGGTTGGACAGCGCGTGCGGCGCGATCGGCACCAGCACCAGGCCCGAGAGCGCCGGGTGCAGGATCGGCCCGCCTGCCGATAGCGCATAGGCCGTCGACCCGGTGGGGGTGGACACGATCAGGCCGTCCGAGCGTTGGTTGTACATGAAGAAGCCGTCCACCGACACGGCCAGCTCGACCATGCCGGAGATGCCGGAACGGTTGACCACCACATCGTTGAAGGCCAGGGCGGAGAAGATGACCTCGTCGTCGCGGACCACCTGGGCCTGCAGCAGCGTGCGGATCTCGGCCTCGTAGCGGCCGGCCAGCATGTCGGGCAGCACGTTGTGAACGTCTTCGAACGGGATGTCGGTCATGAAGCCGAGCCGCCCGTGGTTGACGCCGATCACAGGCACGCTGGCGCCGGCCAGGTGGCGGCCGATGCCGAGCAACGTGCCGTCGCCGCCGAGCACGACCGCCACGTCGGCCTGGCGGGCCATTTCTTCGGGCGGCAGGGCAGGGTAATCCTGGACGCCGATGTTCAGCGCCGTTTCGCGCTCGAACACGATGTCGTGCCCGCGCGCGGCGATGCTCGACGCCAGTTCCATGAGCGGTGCGGCAATGTTGGCGGCCGAGTAGCGGCCGACCAGCGCGACGGTCTTGAAAGGCGAGGGCTGAGACACGCGGGAAGCTGAGGCGGACGCGGATTTCGACATGGGCGCATTACACCATATCGATATGACGGTCGCCACGTTGTGCAGCCGCGGGCGTATGTTTGACCATGAAACGTCGCCGTCACCTTGGGGCGGCCGGTTTTGTGCGGCCGATTTTGCGTAAAATCGAAGCCACCATGGACAAACGCGCCACCATCCTCCTCAAGACCCTGATCGAGCGGTACATCGCCGAGGGGCAGCCCGTGGGCTCGCGCACCCTGTCGAAGTATTCCGGGCTCGACCTGTCGCCGGCCACCATCCGCAATGTGATGGCCGACCTGGAGGAGATGGGCTTCATCGCCAGCCCGCACACCTCGGCCGGGCGCATCCCGACGCCGCGCGGCTACCGGCTCTTCGTCGACACCATGCTGACGGCCAACCCGCTGGAGCTGGTCGGCGCGCGCGACCCGATCGCGCACCAGGTGGCCGGCGCGATTGCCGAGCAGGTGCGCGCGCAGTTGGCCTCGCATGGGTCGGAATCGTCGCAGCGGGTAATCGCGGCGGCGGCGCAAACGCTGTCCAACCTGTCGCAGTTTGCCGGCGTGGTGATGACGCCGCGCCGCACGCATGCCTTCCGGCAGATCGAATTCCTGCGCCTGTCCGAGACGCGCATCCTGCTGATCGTCGTCACGCCCGAGGGCGACGTGCAGAACCGCATCATCCATACCGATACGCCGTACACGCCGTCGCAGCTGGTGGAAGCCGCCAACTACATCAACGCGCACTACGGCGGCATGACCTTCGACACTGTGCGCGAGCGCCTGCGCGGCGAGCTTTCCGCCCTGCAGGCCGACATGACGTCGCTGATGCAGGCGGCGGTGGAGGCGGGCAGCAGCGCGGTGTCGGACGAAGAACCGGTGGTCATCTCCGGCGAGCGCAAGCTGCTGGAGGTGGAAGACCTGTCCTCCTCCATGGACAAGCTGCGCCGGCTGTTTGCCGTGTTCGAGCAGAAGACTGGTTTGCTGCAATTGCTTGATGTCTCCAGCCGCGCCGAGGGCGTGCAGATCTTCATCGGCGGCGAGAGCAGCCTGGTGCCGCACGAAGACATGGCGGTCATCACCGCGCCGTACGAGGTGGACGGCAAGATCGTCGGCACGCTCGGCGTGATCGGGCCGATGCGCATGGCCTACGAGCGCGTGATCCCGATCGTGGACATCACCGCCAAGCTTCTGTCGAGCACGCTCAGCCAATATTGATCCTCAGGCTGGCGGCATAAGCTCAGCCGAATTTCTTCGACGACAGCCCCGCCTGCCGTCTCCCAGAATCGACTCCGGCGCATGTGCGCGTTCTTTCTGCCGGAGTCTTCCATGGCTGGTTCTTCTCTCCCCCGTTTGCTGGCCGCCGCACTGTCGGTGGCAGTCTCGTTCTCCTTGCTCGGCAGCGCGCCCGCGCGCGCGGCTGACCGCGAGGTCGTCATCGCCTATCAGGACATGATGCTGCCCTGGCGCTACGCCCAGGCCACCGGCGAGGTCGAGCGCGCCACCGGCTACAAGGTGACCTACCGCCAGCTCGCCAGCGGCGCAGACGTAGTGCGCGCCATCGCCTCGGGCTCGGTGCAGATCGGCGAAGCCGGGTCGAGCCCGATCGCGGCCGGCGTGTCGCAGGGCGTGGACCTGTCGCTGTTCTGGATTCTCGACAACATCAACGATGCGGAGGCGCTGGTCGCTCGCAACGGCAGCGGTGTCGCGCGGGTGGCGGACCTGAAAGGCAAGACGCTGGGCGTGCCGTATGTGTCGACCTCGCACTTCCATGCGCTGGTGGCGCTGCAGCAGGCGGGGCTGGACCCGCGCGACGTGAAGGTCGTCAACCTGCGCCCGCAGGAACTGTCTGCCGCATGGGACCGCGGCGATGTCGACGCCGCCTTCATCTGGGACCCGGTGCTCGCCAAGGTCAAGAAGAACGGCACGGTGCTGATCACCTCCGGCAAGATCGCCGCGGCCACGGGCAAGTCGACGTTTGACGGCTTTGTGGCCGACCGGAAGTTCGCGCGCGACCATGCGGAGTTCCTTGCCAAGTTCACGGAGGTGCTGGCCAAGGCCGATGCCGCCTATCGCGACAACAAGGCCGCGTGGACGGTCAGCTCGCCGCAGGTGGCGGCGGTGGCCAAGACCTCGGGCGCGACGGCGGCTGAGGTGCCGGCGAGCCTCGCGCTGTACGCTTTCCCAGATGCGGCCGAGCAGGCGTCCAAGCGCTGGCTGGGCGGCGGTGCGCAATCGGGCGCGGCGCAATCGCTGCTGGCCACGGCGCAGTTCCTGAAGACGCAGGGCACGATCCAGGCGGTGCTGCCGGACTACGGCGCCACCATTGATTCCCGCTTCGTCCAGCGCGTGGCGGGTGGGTCGGGCAAGGCCGTTGCTACCGCATCCCGATGAGCCGCATCGAAGTCCGCGGCCTGCGCGTCGACTACACCGACGCGCACGGCCGCACGATACGGGCGCTCGACGGCGTCGACCTGTCGATCGAGGCAGGCGAATTCGTCGTCGCGCTGGGCGCCTCGGGCTGCGGCAAGACCACGCTGCTGAATTGCCTGGCCGGCTTCGTGGCGCCGACGGCCGGCCACATCCTGCTCGACGGACGGGAGGTGGAGGGCCCCGGCGCAGAGCGCGGTGTGGTGTTCCAACGCTACGGCCTGATGCCGTGGCTGAATGTGCGCGACAACGTGGCACTCGGCTTGAAGCTGCGCGGCATCGACCGTTCCACACGCCACGCGCGGGCGCTCGAACTGCTGCGGCTGGTTGGGCTGGAGGCGCATGCCGTGTCGCCCGTGTATGCCCTGTCGGGCGGCATGCAGCAGCGCGTTGGCATCGCGCGGGCGCTGGCCACCGAGCCGCGCGTGCTCCTGATGGACGAGCCGATGGGCGCGCTCGACGCCTTCACGCGCGAGACCATGCAGACGCTGGTGCTGGACGTGTGGCAGCGCACTTGCACCACGGTGTTCTTCATCACGCATGACGTGGAAGAGGCGTTGTTCCTGGCGACACGGTTGGTGGTGATGTCGCCCTCGCCGGGGCGCGTCGCGCAGACGTTCGACCTGCCGTTCTCGCGGCGGGCGCTGGCCGGCGGCGACGCGCGCGCGGTCAAATCATCAGCGGAATTCATTGCGTGGCGGGAGCGCGTGCTGGCGCTGATCCATCGCGCGCCGGAAACGGAGGCGGTATGAGTAGTAAGCAGGGGCCCCGCGCAGCGGGGATGCGCACGGCCACGAATTCCGCCGGCCACCGACGCCACCAAGGCAGGAAGACTGACACCGGTAGGGAGGCGGCGGCATGAGCGCAATCGAGACGGCCCTGCTGGATTGCCTGGGCTGCGAGGACGCCACGCCATCGCGAGATACCCCTCGTCGCCTGCGCGGCTACCGCCTGCCGGGCGAGGGCGGCACGCTCGGGCTGAGCGTGCTGTCGGTCGGCGCTTTGCTGCTGCTATGGTGGGCGGCGACCACGTTCCACTGGGTGCCGCCGCTGTTCCTGCCGTCGCCGCAGGCGGTGGGGCAGGCGTTTGTCGACGCCTGGCGCGGCGACATCCAGGGCGGTCAGCCGCTGGCCGCGCATCTGGGCTGGAGCGCGCTGCGTGTGTTCGGCGCGTTTGTGCTGGCGACCGTCACCGCTGTGCCGATCGGCCTGGCGATGGGCGTGTCGCGCACCGCACGCGGCCTGCTGGACCCGCCCATCGAGTTCTACCGGCCGCTGCCGCCGCTGGCGTACCTGCCGCTGGTGGTCATCTGGCTTGGCATCGACGAGCGCGCCAAGATCGTCGTCATCTATCTCGCCTGCTTTGCGCCGATTGCCATGGCCGCGCGCGCCGGCGTGCGCAGCGCCACGCGCGAGCAGATCAACGCCGCCTATGCGCTGGGTGCGAGCTTCACGCAGGTGGTGCGGCACGTGATCCTGCCGGCCGCGCTGCCGGAGATCCTCACCGGCTTGCGTATCGCCATCGGCTTCGGCTGGACCACGCTGGTGGCGGCGGAGATGGTGGCGGCCACCGTGGGCCTCGGCCAGATGGTGCTCAATGCATCGAGCTTCCTGCGCACCGATCTGGTGGTGATGGGCATCGTGCTGATCGGCGCGATTGCGTGGGCGTTCGATCTGGCGATGCGTGCCGTCGAGGCGCGTGCGGTGCCCTGGAAAGGCCGCAGCTAGCCCTCAGAAACTCCCCGTGAACTGATACCGCCCGCCCGGGTGCCACATGGTCGCCACCGAGGCGACCTCGCCCTGGGACAGCGTCTTTCGCCGCAGCATCAGGCACGGCTCGCGCACCTCCATGTGCAGCATCTCGGCGATGTCACGCGGGGGCAGGCACGCCTCGATGCCATACTCCACGCCCTGCAACGGGGCGGCACGCATCAGGTAGGCATTCGGCGTGGTCTGCGTGAAATCCTGCTCCATATAGTCCGGCGCCAGCGCGGCGTTGACCCAGCGGTCTTCGAGCTGGATCGGCAGGTCGTTCTCGAAATGCACGATCAGCGAATGGAACAGCGTGCGCCCGGCCGGCAACCCGAACGGCGCGGCCATCGCCTCGTTGGCGCGCACGCGCTCGAGCTTGTGCAGCTCGGCGCGGTGCCGGTGCCCGCGCGCGGCGATCTCCTCGGCGATGTTGCGGATCGCCACCAGCGTCGCCTGGTATTTCTGCTGTGCAACGAACGTCCCCGAGCCCTGCACGCGCGTGAGGATCTGCTCGGCGGTCAGCTCGCGCAGCGCGCGGTTGACCGTCATGCGCGACACACCAAAGGCCTGCGCCAGCGCCACCTCGGCGGGAATCACCTCGCCTTCCTTCCATTCCCCGCTGCGGATGCGGGACAGGATGTCTTCCTTGATGCGCCGGAAGGCGGGTGTGGCGGCGGACGGCTCGGGTGACATGTGGACGACCTGGGGGACAGATGTGAGGGGCCGATGTGATGACCCGTTGGCAGTCATGATCGGGGTTTGCCCTCAAGTTGTAAAGTTTTCTTGATTTATTTGTATATACAACATACGATCCGCTGCATCCACAGGAGTTCTGCAGGAGACCTCACATGAATGCCCCGATCGACGCCGCCCACCTGTCCAACGACCCGCGCTACGACGCTTCGCGCGAGATCCGCGCCCCGCGCGGCACGGAGCTGCACTGCAAGAGCTGGCTGACCGAAGCCGCCTACCGCATGCTGCAGAACAACCTCGACCCGGACGTGGCCGAGAACCCCAAGCACCTCGTCGTCTATGGCGGCATCGGCCGCGCGGCGCGTGACTGGGCCTGCTTCGACAAGATCCTGGAAACGCTGCGCGAGCTGAACGACGACGAGTCGCTGCTGGTGCAGTCGGGCAAGCCGGTGGGCGTGTTCAAGACGCATCCGGATGCGCCGCGCGTCTTGATCGCCAACTCCAATCTCGTACCGAAGTGGGCCAACTGGGAGCACTTCAACGAGCTGGACCGCAAGGGCCTGTTCATGTACGGCCAGATGACTGCTGGCAGCTGGATCTACATCGGCAGCCAGGGCATCGTCCAAGGCACCTACGAGACCTTTGCCGAAGCCGGCCGCCAACATTACGACGGCAAGCTGGCCGGCCGCTGGATCCTGACCGCCGGCCTGGGCGGCATGGGTGGCGCGCAGCCGCTGGCCGCCACGCTGGCCGGTGCCGTGTCGCTGAACATCGAGTGCCAGCAATCGAGCATCGACTTCCGCCTGCGTACGCGCTACCTCGACAAGCAGGCCAAGGACATCGACGACGCATTCAATCTGATTCGCCACCATTGCGAGCGTGGTGAGGCCGTGTCCATCGGTCTGCTCGGCAATGCCGCGGAAATCCTGCCGGAGCTGGTCAAGCGTGCCCGCGCCGGCGGCCTCAAGCCGGATCTGGTGACCGACCAGACCTCGGCGCATGATCTGGTCAACGGCTACCTGCCGACTGGCTGGACGGTCGAGCAATGGCGTGCTGCGCAACGCGATCCGTCGCAGCACGCCCGCCTGACTGAAGAGGCCGCAAAGTCGTGCGCCGTGCACGTGCAAGCCATGCTCGACTTCCAGGCCATGGGCATCCCGACCGTCGACTACGGCAACAACATCCGGCAGGTCGCGTTCGATCAGGGTGTGAAGAATGCCTTCGACTTCCCAGGCTTCGTGCCGGCCTACATCCGCCCGCTGTTCTGCGAGGGCAAGGGCCCGTTCCGCTGGGTGGCGCTCTCGGGTGACCCGGAAGACATCTACAAGACCGACGCCAAGATCAAGGAGCTCTTCCCGCACAACACGCATGTGCATCGCTGGCTCGACATGGCGCGTGAGCGCATCGCCTTC
The DNA here is from genome assembly GCA_913056305.1 of uncultured Ralstonia sp. Classification (GTDB taxonomy): domain Bacteria; phylum Pseudomonadota; class Gammaproteobacteria; order Burkholderiales; family Burkholderiaceae; genus Ralstonia. Next base: position 1,584 of record CAJXMR010000064.1, on the reverse strand, counting down.
CAGGGCCTGCCCGCCCGCATCTGCTGGCTGGGCCTGGGCGAGCGCCACCTGGCCGGCCTGGCCTTCAATGAGATGGTCAAGAACGGCGAGCTGAAGGCCCCCATCGTGATCGGCCGCGATCACCTCGACACCGGCTCGGTTGCCAGCCCCAACCGCGAAACCGAAGCCATGCGCGACGGCACCGACGCCGTGTCGGACTGGCCGCTGCTCAACGCGCTGCTGAACACCGCCGGCGGTGCGACCTGGGTGTCGCTGCACCATGGCGGCGGCGTCGGCATGGGCTATTCGCAGCACTCGGGCGTGGTGATCGTCGCCGACGGCACCGAGGCCGCTGCCAAGCGCCTGGGCCGCGTGCTGGTCAACGATTCCGGCTCGGGCGTGATGCGCCATGCCGATGCCGGCTACGAGACCGCCGTCGCCTGCGCCAAGCGCAATGGTTTGAACCTGCCGATGATCGGCTAAGTTAGAGAGATCCCCTGCATTCCATGAACACCATGACCACGCCCCCCATCCTCACGCTGCAACCCGGTGAGATGACCTTCGCCGACCTGCGCCGCGTGTGGCTCGCGCCCACGCCCATCGCGCTGTCGGGCGACTGCGCCGCCGCCATCGAGGCGTCGGCCGCCACGGTGCAGGCCATCGTCGCCAAGGGCGACCCGGCCTACGGCATCAACACCGGTTTCGGCAAGCTGGCCAAGACGCAGATCGCCACGCACGAGCTGGAGCGCCTGCAACGCAACCTGATCCTGTCGCACGCTGTCGGCACCGGTGAAGACTTGAGCGACAACGTGGCGCGATTGGTGCTGCTGATGAAGGCAGCGAGCCTGGCGCGCGGTTATTCGGGCGTGCGCCGTGTTGTGATCGACACGCTGTTGGCACTGCTGAACGCCGGCATCGTGCCCTGCATTCCGTCGAAGGGTTCGGTGGGCGCGTCGGGCGATCTGGCGCCGCTGGCGCACATGACGCTGGCCCTGCTGGGCGAAGGCGACGTGCGCGTGAACGGCGTACGCACCCCGGCACGTGCGGCACTGGCTGCCGCGGGCATCGAGCCGAACGCGCTGGCCGCCAAGGAAGGCCTGGCACTCATCAACGGCACGCAGGTGTCGACCGCGTTGGCGCTCAACGGCCTGTTCCTGGCCGAGCGACTGCTGCAAGCCGCCACGGTGTCGGGTGCGTTGTCGGTGGATGCCGCCAAGGGCAGCGACGCGCCGTTCGATCCGCGCGTGCACACTGTGCGTGGGCAAGCCGGCCAGATCGCCACCGCGGCCGTGTACCGCAACCTGCTTGCCGGCAGCGCCATCCGTCAGTCTCACCTCGTGGGCGACAAGCGCGTGCAAGACCCATACAGCCTGCGCTGCCAGCCGCAAGTCATGGGTGCATGTTTCGATCTGATCCGCCAGGCCGGCGCCACGCTGCTCACCGAAGCCAACGCAGTGACCGACAACCCGCTGGTCTACGCCGACGCCGGTGAAGTGATCTCGGGCGGTAACTTCCATGCCGAGCCGGTGGCGTTTGCCGCCGACATGCTCGCGCTGGCGATTGCCGAGATCGGTGCGCTGTCCGAGCGCCGCATCGCGCTGCTGA
>CAJXMR010000063.1 GCA_913056305.1 uncultured Ralstonia sp. | reverse complement strand
GGCGGCCGGAGAGGATCTCGTCGCCGATGATGATCATGCCGAAAGCCATGTCAGTCCTTGTTAGTCGCGTGGCAGCTCAACGTGGGTGACGTCGATGACCGTCGATTCGATCACGCGCGCGGCGGGCGCCTCGGCGCGCAGGCGGGTCAGCGCGCGCAGGCAGAAGTGGCCGAACCACAGCGCCGAGAAGATGAAGATCAGCACATACAGCCAGATGACGGCGATGGCGATGATGGGGAACAGCACGATGGTCAGCACCGACGACACCCACAGCAGCGTCGGCGCCGAGCCCAGCATGCCGACCGCGATGCCGATGCCCAAGAGCGGCAGCCGGTAGCGCTGCATGATGATGCGGCGCTCTTCGGGCGTGGCATGCTCGGCCAGCGCGTCGTAGGTCATCACGCGGTAGGTCAGCCAGCCCCACAGCAGCGGCGGGATGAGCGCAAAGAACGGCGGAATCAGCCACAGCGGCAACGTGATCACCGCCACCACCGCAAACACCAGCGTGCAGGCCAGCGAATGCAGCAGGCTGCCGACCACGGAACCGCCCTTGCGACGCTCCAGCTGCGGATAGTTGCGATCGAGAAAGCGCATCACCGTGGGCACTGACGCCGCGCCCACGAACACCAGGATCGTCACCACGATCACCGGCACCAGCACGGCGATCACCACCAGCGGCGCGATCACGGCACGGAAGCCCGTCATGCCGAGGCTATCCAGTCCGCGGTAGATCCAATGCGTGAGCGGCCAGCCTTCGAGCACGCCGCGCGCCACGTCCATCACCTGGTTCCAGCCGAAATACAGGATCGGCCCCCACACCACCAGCGCGACGACGAACGGCAGTACCGTCATGAACAGCATGCGCGGATGCAGTTGCGACAGCAGCGCGCGGCCAAACGAGCGGATCAGGTCGTTCATGCAGAGGTCGGGAAATCAGGATGCGGACAGCCTAGCACAGCGCGGCAACGCACCGCGGTCAATGCTCAGGCGCGTCCGAAGAGGCGTTTGAACCCCAGCCACTGCTGGCGCAGCACGCCATGCCCGTAGTCGCGCGAGCGGCCCTGCGGCGCGGGGAGTTGATCGCGGATGCCGGTGGCGTGGTATTCCGGCGAGAAGATGGCGGTGCCAAACAGCATGTCCCACCACGGGAACAGTACGCCGAAGTTACAGCCGCCCAGCACGCCCGGCTTGCCCGGCACCTCGTGCCCGAGGCCGATGGCGTGGTGCAGCCGGTGGAAACGCGGCGAGATCAACAGCCGCTCACCCAGCCAGCCGAAGTGCAGCCGCACGTTGGCGTGCTGCAGGCTCTGCACCAGCTGCGAGATGGCGACCAGCAGCACATACTGCGACGGCTCCACCCCGACCACCAGCGCCGCAACGGCAAACACCGCGCCGCGCAGCACGTCGTCGAGGATGTGGTTGCGGTTGTCCGACCACATCGTCATCTGCCGCTGGCTGTGATGCAGCGAATGCAGGCTCCACCACCAGTTGAACTTGTGCGACAGACGGTGGTACCAGTAGTCGAGCAGGTCGAACAGCACCAGGTAGATCAGGAAGCTGACGATGGCAACGGAGGTCACGCCCGGCCACCAGTCCTCAACGTTGAGGTGGGCCCAGCCCCAGAAGCGCAGCTTGCCGTCCAGGTCGTCGATCAGCGGCTGCAGCGTGAAGAACATCAGCAGCGGGAAGAAGCCGAGCCGCTGGAACAGCGTATAGATGATGTCCGCGCGCACTGCCTTGCGATCGCGCATCGGCTCCACCGGGCGCCAGCGCTCGAGCGGGCGCAGCACCAGCAGCAACACGGCGATCTGCACCAGGCCCATCAGCAGCCACTCGGTGCCGGGGTACGCGTCTTCCACGTAGCCGCCGAGGCCGATGGCGTAGGTGAGCGGCATCACGACCTGCTGGAACAGCAGTTCCTGCGCTTGGGTGAAGGTGTTGGCAATCCAGTCGAACATGGTCGAGACTCAGCGCGCCGGCGGGTGGGCGGCAAACCACGCCTTGTACTGCGGATGATCACGCAGCGTGGCAAAGCAGAAGCCCTTGCGCTCCAGGCCGGTGATCAGCGGCTCCAGGTCGGCGGGGGCCCACGCGTCCTTGCGCGACCAGATACCGAGGTGGGCCATGGTGATATCGCCATCGCGCAGGTTGGCGAGTGCCTTGTCGAGCAGCATCGCGTTCGGATAGCGCTCGGAGGGTAACTCGTCGCCGAGGAAACCGGCGGGCGCCCAGGCCACGTGGGCATAGCCGCATTGCTTGGCCCAGGCCTCGGTCGTGACCGAGAGGTGGCCGCCGGGCGCGCGCCACAGCGGGTCCATCGGCTGGCCGGTCATGGCGCGAAAGCGCTCGGCGCTGCGCTTGAGTTCGGCACAGAATTCGGGCTCGCCCCACACCACGTTGCGGCCGCCCTGCGCGCCGAACTGCGGGCGAAAGCGCACTTTGCCGTCGCCGCCGTTTTTGCCCTCAACCTCGCCCTTGTAGTAGACGTGGTCGAAGGTGTGCGTGCCGAAGGCGTGGCCGTCGGCGGCCAGCGATTTCCAGTACGGCGCCCAGGCGTCGTCGAGCGTGCTGTCGTCGTGGATGGTCTTCTCGTTGGCGAGGAAGAACGTGGCCTGGATGCGGTGGCGGCGCAGCGTGTCGGCAATCAGCTGTGCCTGGCTCATGCTGCCGGTGTCGAAGGTCAGGTAGACCGTGCCCCTGCAGGCACCAGCATTGACCCCACCGGGCGCAGCTGCCGCAAAGGCGCACAGCCCCAGCGCCGCTGCAGCGGCCACCGTACGCAGGATCGACAGGCCGGGCTTCATGGTGCTCACGCTCAGATCAGCGGCGCACGCGTGCGGAAATAGATGCCGTGCGGCGAGCGGCCGACCTTGATCTCGTCGATGACCTTGCGCGTCGCCACGTCAACGATCACCACACGCTTGGCCCAGCGGCAGGTCACCCACAGCTGCTTGCCGTCGGCGGTCAGTTCCATGTCGTCCGGGCCAGGCGGCAGGCCAGTGATGTCGCCGACCTTGGTCAGCGTCTGCTGGTCGATGATGCTGATCGTGCCCGACACGCGGTTGGACAGGAACACGTGCCGCTTGTCGCCCACCGCGCGGAAGTTGTGCGCTGCCTTGCCGGTCGGGATGCGCTTGACGCTGGTGTGGGTGCGCCAGTCGATCACTTCCACGTAATCAGCGCCGGTCATGCCCACCAGCAGGTATTTCTGGTCGGGCGTGACCCACACGCCGGCCGGCGCGGAGCCGGCGCTCATGCGCCACATCACGGTCTGCGTGGGCAGGTCGATGGCGGCGATCTCGTTGGAGTCTTGCAGCGTGATGAAGGCCACCTTGCTGTCGGCCGTGAAGGCGATGTGGCTCGGCGTCTTGACCAGCGGCAGCTGCTTGGCGATGGACAGCGCGTGGCCGTCCCAGCGGTAGATGTCGACGCGATCCAGCCGGTTGCCGGTGGTCAGGAACCATTTCTGGTCGGGCGAGAAACCGATCTGGTAAGGATCGTCGATGTGCTGCACACGCTGCTGGATCTTGCCGGTGATCGGATCGAGGAACACCAGCTCATTGCCCACCGCGTTGGCGACGATCAGCGATTTCTCGTCGGGCGTGGCGATCAGGTGGTGCGGCTCCTTGCCGATCGGGAAGGTCTCCAGCACCTTGCGCGAGTCCTTGTCGATCAGGGTGACGCTGGCGTCGCCCGAATTGAGCACGGTCACGACTTCCGCATGTGCCGTATGTGCCACCAGCAGCGGCGCAATGGCCGACACCGACAGCGCCAGCAGGGAAACCCAACGGGAAAACAACGAGATACGCGAGACAGACATATTCAACCGATTCAGCAACTTAGCCAGCCATTTTAACGGTTGGTATCGCCATGCCGATGACGCAAATCTAAAAAGAAAGATGGAACTTTTCTGATTTGCGGCAAAGTGTCGCGCGGTTTCCATCAGCGCTGCATCGACTCCCAGACCTTCAGGAGGCGTTTGACCGACATCGGCACCGGCGTGCGCAGCTCCTGCGCGAACAGGGCGATGCGCAACTCTTCCAGCATCCAGCGGAACTCTTCCATGCGCGGGTCGTTGCCGCCCTGCCCTTGCACGCGCAACGCCTTCTCGGCGCGCTGGTACTGCTGGATCAGCGGCGCCATCTCCTGCATGCGTTGCGCATCGCGCGTGGGGTCCGCCTTGAGCTTGTCGATGCGCAGGGCGATGCCCTTCAGGTAACGCGGGAAGTGCGTCAACTGCGCATACGGCGTCGCCTCGATGAAGCGCTTGTGCATCAGCGTCTTCAGTTGTGCATCGATATCCACGGCGGCCGCGGCGAAGGGCTTGGCAATCTGCTGCTTGCGCGGCAGTTGCGCGTATTCGGCCAGGATCGCGCCGACCAGGCGGGCGATCTCCTGCGCGAGCAGGGTCAGGCGTGCGCGGCTCTCATCCTTGCGGGCGCCGAAGCTGGCGTCGTCGGTGGGTAGCGGGTCCTGCAGGCAGGCGCGTTCCAGCGTGGCGTCCAGAATCTGGTCGCGCAGTTCGTCCTGCGTGCCCAGGTTCATGAACTGGATCGCCATCTGCGACAGGCCGGGGAGGTTCTTTTCCAGGTACTTGAGCGGCTCGCGCAGCTGCAGCGCGAACAGCCGGCGCAGGCCCAGGCGATGAATGCGCGCAGCCTCGGCCGGGTCGTCGAAGACTTCCACATCGCAGTGGTCGCCCGCATCGACCAGCGCCGGATAGCCGAACAGCGTCTGGCTGCCCTTGCGGATCTCCAGCAGCTCCGGCAGCGCGCCGAAATTCCAGGTGGTCAGGCCGGAGTACAGCGCGGCATTGGCCGGCAGATCGGTCGAACTCAGGCTCTTGCCGACCTTGCCCGGCTTGGCGCCAGTGCTCTCGCCCTGCGCGCCGGCCACCGCCGCATCCTGCGCGGCGATCGATTGGAAGGTCTGCTGCGCCCGTCCGCCCAGCTCGGCGCGCAACTGGGCCAGATTGCGGCCCATGTCGAGCTGGCGGCCGTGCTCGTCGATCACCTTGAAGTTCATGAAGTGATGCGCGGGCAGCGTTTCCAGCTTGAAGTCCGCCCGCTTGAGCGCCGTACTGGTCTGCTCGCGCACGTCGGCGATCAGGCGGTCGAGCAGGTCACCGTCGCCCAGCCGCACGCGCGAGACAAAGCCCGCCGCGTAGTCCGGCAGCGGCACACAATGGCGGCGCAGCTTCTGCGGCAGGCTCTTCAGGAGCAGGTGCACCTTCTCCTTGAGCATGCCGGGCACCAGCCATTCGGCACGCTGCGCGGGCACCTGGTTGAGCGCGTACAACGGCACCGTCAGCGTCACGCCGTCGCGCGGGCTGCCGGGCTCGAAGTGGTACGTCAGGCCCATGTCGATGCCGGCGATCGGCAGCGTCTTGGGGAACAGGTCGGTCGTGATGCCGGCCGCCTCGTGCCGCATCAGGTCGTCGCGATTCAGGTACAGCAGCTTCTGGCCGCCTTTGCCACTTGCGTTGGCGGCGTCCGCATACCACTGCTCGAAAGCGACGGTGTTGTGGATGTCGGCCGGAACCTGGCTGTCGTAGAACGCGTAGATCAGCTCGTCGTCCACCAGCACGTCCTGGCGGCGGGACTTGTGCTCCAGGTTCTCGATCTCGCGCACCAGCCTCTGGTTGTGCGCGAAGAACGGCAGGCGCGTCTCGAACTCGCCGTCGACCAGCGCCCGGCGAATGAACATCTCACGCGCCTCCTTCGGCTGCATCGGCCCGAAATGCACGCGGCGCTGCTGGTAGATCGGCAGGCCGTATAGCGTGCCGCGCTCGAAGGCCATCACCTGGCCGGCCTTCTTCTCCCAGTGCGGATCGCTCCACGACACCTTGAGCAGGTGCGCGCCGACCTTCTCTACCCATTCCGGCTCGATGCGCGCCAGCGTGCGGCCGAATAGACGGCTGGTCTCGATCAGCTCGCCGCCGACGACCCACTTGCCCGCCTTGCGCGCGATGACCGAACCCGGCCACAGGAAGAACTTGATGCCGCGCGCGCCGAGGTATTCGCGGCCCTTGCCGTCGGCCTCTTCGATGCGCACGCCGATATTGCCGAGCAAACCCGTCAGCAGCGCCAGATGCAGTTGCTCGTAGGTCGGATCGGATTCGTTGAGCTTCCAGCCCTGCTCCGCCACCGTGGTGTGCAGTTGCGAATGCACGTCGCGCCATTCGCGCAGGCGCAGATGCGAGAGGAAGTGCGATCGGCACTGGTCCTGCAACTGCTTGTTCGATTTCTTGTGCGCGACCGCCTCTTCAAACCACTTCCACAGCTTGACCCAGCCGAGGAATTCCGATTTCTCGTCGGCAAACAAGCGGTGGGCCTGGTCGGCCTGCTGCTGCAGTTCCTGCGGGCGCTCGCGCGGGTCCTGCACTGACAGGGCGCTGGCGATGATGAGCATCTCGCGCAGACACTGGTGGTCGCGCCCAGCCAGGATCATGCGCGCCACGCGCGGGTCCAGCGGCAGACGGGCGACCTGCTTGCCCAGCGGCGTCAGCGCGTTCTCGTCGTCAACGGCGCCGAGTTCCTGCAAGAGCTGGTAGCCGTCGGCAATCGCGCGGCCCAGCGGCGGCTCGATAAAGGGGAACTGCTCGACATCGGTCAGCCGCAGCGCCTTCATGCGCAGGATGACCGCCGCCAGCGACGACCGCAGGATTTCCGGATCGGTAAAGCGCGGCCGCGCGATGAAATCCGCCTCTTCATACAGGCGGATGCACACGCCGTCGGCCACCCGGCCGCAACGGCCCGCGCGCTGGTTGGCAGCGGCCTGCGACACCGGCTCGATCTGCAGCTGCTCGACCTTGTTGCGGTACGAATAGCGCTTGACGCGCGCCAGCCCCGTGTCGACCACGTAGCGGATGCCCGGCACCGTCAGCGAAGTCTCGGCGACGTTGGTCGCCAGCACGATGCGCCGCGCGTTGGACGGGCGGAACACGCGCTCCTGCTCCTGTACCGACAGCCGCGCAAACAGCGGCAGGATCTCGGTATGCGCCGGATGGTGCTTGCGCAGCGCCTCGGCCGCCTCGCGGATCTCGCGCTCGCCCGGCAGGAAGATCAGCACATCGCCGGAGCCTTCGCGCGCGAGCTCGTCGACGGCATCGACGATGGCTTCATAGAGGTCGCGCTCCTTGTCCTTCTCGTCGCGCTGGACAGGGCGGTAGCGCACCTCGACCGGATACAGACGGCCGCTGACTTCAATGACCGGCGCCGGCCCCTTCGGTCCGACAAAGTGCTCGGCGAAGCGCTGTGCGTCGATGGTCGCCGAGGTGATGATGACCTTCAGGTCGGGCCGGCGCGGCAGCAGCTGCTTCAGGTAGCCGATCAGGAAATCGATGTTGAGGCTGCGCTCGTGCGCCTCGTCGATGATGATCGTGTCATAGGCGCGCAGCAGCGGGTCGTTCTGCGTCTCGGCCAGCAGGATGCCGTCGGTCATCAGCTTGACCGACGCCCCGGCGGAGAGCGTGTCGTTGAAGCGCACCTGGAAGCCCACGTGCTCGCCCACCGGCGTGCCGATCTCCTGCGCGATGCGCTTGGCCGTGGACGTGGCGGCAATCCGGCGCGGCTGCGTATGGCCGATCAGCCCGGTGCCGCCCGCGCCGATGCCCCGCCCGATCGACAGGCAGATCTTCGGCAGCTGCGTGGTCTTGCCCGAGCCGGTCTCGCCCGAGACGATCACCACCTGATTGGCGGCGATGGCCTCGGCAATCTCATCGCGCCGGGCCGAGACGGGCAGCGCCTCGGGAAAGTTGATCGGCGGGACGGGATTGGCGCGCGCGCGGCGGGCCTCCAGCGCGGCGGCGAGGGCTTCCGGCGTGGGCTTGGCGCGGCGCGGCGGACGGCCGTTGCCACCGGGCTTGCGCTCGGGCTGCGGGGCGTCGTTCTGCGGTCGTTGGGAGGGGGCCGCCGGGTCTCGTAACCGGGGCGGCTGGGCATGGGAATCTGACATCGGCCGGGATTATAATCCGCGCATCTTTCCAGCATCGGCTGCGCTTCGCACCACTCTCCCCGCTCCGCCCGTGACCGCTCGTTCCTCCGCCCCCGCCCCCGGCGTTTCGCTGGTGGCGCACACGCCCGCCGCCGTTGACGTCGCCCCGATCCCGCCCACGCCCGAACAGCAGCAGTTCGTGGACTGGCTGCGCGAGGTGGCGCCCTATATCCACGCCTTCCGCGACAAGACCTTCGTGATCGGCTTCGGCGGCGAGCTGGTCCAGGCCGGCAATCTGGGCGCGCTGGTCAACGACGTCGCCCTGCTACACGCCATGGGCATGCGCATCGTGCTGGTGCACGGCTCGCGCCCACAGGTGGAGGAGCAACTGGCGCTGCGCAACGTGCAGACCCAGTTCGTCGATGGCGTGCGCGTGACCGACAACGCGGCACTGGAATCGGCCAAGGAGGCCTCGGGCGAACTGCGCCTCGATATCGAAGCGGCCTTCAGCCAGGGGTTGCCGAACACGCCGATGGCCGGCGCGCGCATCTCCGTGGTGTCGGGCAACTTCGTGACGGCACGGCCGGTGGGTATCGTCAATGGCGTGGATTTCCAGCACACCGGGCTGGTGCGCAAGATCGACGCGGAGTCGATCCAGTATTCGCTGTCCAACCGCAAGATCGTGCTGCTCTCGCCGCTGGGCTTCTCGCCCACGGGGCAGGCGTTCAACCTGTCGATGGAAGACGTCGCGGCCAACACGGCCACGGCGCTCAAGGCCGACAAGCTGATCTTCATCACCGAGCTGCCGGGCATCATGGACCGCGTCGGCAAGCTGCAGCAGGACCTGTCGATGGAAACCGCCATCGAGCGCCTGCGCGACGGCAGCCTGCCGAACGACACGGCCTACTACCTGCAGCACATCGTCAAGGCGATGCGCGGCGGCGTGCGCCGGGCGCACGTGATCCCGTTTGCGCTGGACGGCAGCATCCTGCTGGAGCTGTTCCTGCACGATGGCGTGGGCACCATGGTGTCGCACGCCGACCTGGAATACCTGCGCGAAGCGACGCTCGACGACGTGGGCGGCATTGTGCAGCTGATCGAGCCGCTGGAAGCCGACGGCACGCTGGTGCCGCGCGAGCGCCGCTTGCTGGAGCGCGACATCACCAATTTCTCGGTGATCGAGCACGACGGCATCATCTTTGGCTGCGCGGCGCTGTATCCATATGGGAAGGAAAGCGTGGGCGAGATGGCCTGCCTGACCGTGGCCCCCGACACCCAGGGCACCGGCGACGGCGAACGTCTGCTCAAACACATCGAGGCACGCGCCCGGGCGCTGGGCCTGAAGCACCTGTTCGTGCTCACCACGCGCACCGAGCACTGGTTCCTCAAGCGCGGCTTCGTGCACGCCACCGTGGACGACCTGCCGGAAGACCGCCGCAAGCTGTACAACTGGCAGCGGCGCTCGATGGTGCTGATGAAGAAGCTTTAGGGCCTGTTGACACGTCAAACGTGCGCACGTTTGATGTATCAACAGGCCCTAAGCCCTTAGCCGGCATGCCGGAATCCCGGAGATGCCGGCTGCGCCATTTACAATAGCGGCACCTGCGCTGCGCGAGAGCGGCGCTCCCGCCACAAAAGAGGAATCCCCATGGCCCGCATGGTCCACTGCGTCAAGCTCAACAAGGAAGCCGAAGGCCTCGACTTCCCGCCCCTGCCCGGCGAACTGGGCAAGAAGATCTGGCAAAGCGTCTCGAAGGAAGCCTGGGCCGGCTGGCTCAAGCACCAGACCATGCTGATCAACGAAAACCGCCTGAACATGGCGGATACGCGCGCGCGCCAGTACCTGCTCAAGCAGACCGAGAAGTACTTCTTTGGCGAAGGCGCCGACCAGGCTTCGGGCTACGTGCCGCCGCCGTCGGCCTGACTTGCCGGTCACGCCAACAAAAAAGCCGTTCAGCGCAACCTGAACGGCTTTTTGTTTGGGTGCTCACCCGGCTCACGCTGACGCGGCGACGCCCTCCATCTTGAAGATCGCCACCGCACGGCGCAGCGCATCGGCCTGATCCGCCATCGCGTGTGCGGCGGCCGAGGCCTCTTCCACCAGCGCCGCGTTCTGCTGCGTCACCTCCTCGATCTGGCCAACGGCGATGTTCACCTGCTCGATACCGCTGCTCTGCTCGGCCGAGGCGGAGGAGATTTCCGCCACGATCTGCGTGACACGCTGCACGGAGCCGACGATCTCGCCGATGATGCCGCCGGCCTCCTGCACCAGCCGCTCGCCGGCTTCCACGCGCTCGGTCGACCGGCCGATCAGGCCCTTGATCTCCTTGGCAGCCGTGGCGCTGCGCTGGGCCAGCGTGCGCACCTCGCCAGCCACGACGGCAAAGCCGCGGCCCTGCTCGCCGGCGCGCGCCGCTTCCACGGCCGCGTTCAGCGCCAGGATGTTGGTCTGGAACGCGATGCTGTCGATCACGCCGATGATCTCGCCCACCTTGTTGGAGCTTTCCGAGATGCCGCGCATGGTGTCGACCACGTCGCCCATGACCTTGCCGCCGCGCGCCGCCGTTTCCGATGCGTGACCGGCCAGCGCCGACGCCTGCACCGCGCTCTCGGAATTGCGGCGCACGGTGCCGGTCAGCTCACCCATGGTGGCAGCGGTTTCTTCCAACGACGCTGCCTGCTCCTCCGTGCGCGAAGACAGGTTCAGGTTGCCCGAGGCGATCTGCGAGCTGGCGGCCGCCACGCCCTCGGCATTGCGGCGCACTTCACTCACCACGTTGGCCAGGCTGCGCTGCATGTCTTTGAGGGCGACCAGCAGCTGGGCGATCTCGTCGGAACCCTTGGCATCGAATGGCTCAGCCAGATTGCCATGCGACACCGCGCGCGCCACATCCACCGCGCGCGACAGCGGCCGCGTGATCGACCGGCTGAACAGGAACGCGCCGCCCAGGCCCAGGCCAAACGCCGCCAGCATCAGCACGATGCTGACCACCAGCGCGGTATGCGCGGCCTCCGCGGTCCTGGCTGACGCCGCCGTACTTTGCTCCGCAATCTCCTTGGCCGCCTCATCCAGCAGGCGTGCCGGTTCGCGGTCCACGCCGGCCACCACCTTGTCGCCCACGGTCGGGTCGAACGACGCCGCCACGAACATGTCGTGGCCCTTGCGATAGCCCTCGCCCATGGCGGTGTGCGCGGTGGCGAATTGTGCGACCAGGTCACGGCTCTTGCCGGCCGGCAACGAGGCTTGCAGGGCCTTCGCCTGGTCGGCAACGGTCTGCTCACCCTTGAGGAAGGCGCCCCAGTATTTGTCCAGCTTGACCGGATCCTCACCGCGCAGCAGGGTGTCCTTCCACTCCTGCACCTGGGTCTTGAAGGTGACCAGCATCTTCGTCACCGCACGCTCGTCGGCCACGCGCGCCTGCACGGTGGTGTTGTATTCGACGATGGAGTGATTCAGCGAGCTGATGCCGTAGATCGCCCCGGCAAACATCAGCAGCAGTGCGGCTGCAAAGGCCAGGGGAAGCTTGATTGCTAATTTCATGATGACTCGGTAAGACGACTGCCTCGGCAGCATCACGCATCTTGTGGATGCGCTGAATGGGCGGCCCGCAAGCCACCGTGCCCGTCTTATCGGCCACTTAACGCATGACTTAAACCTGTTTTCAACAATACGCACATCGCAAACGATCAACGGTCTGCGTTGTGATGCACACATCGCAAAAAAATGCCGCCCGAGCACCTCCGGGCGGCATTGTGGGTTGCAACTCACTTGGCGCTGGCCATCTCCTCGCTGTGCCGCTCCACCGCATGTGCCGTGCGACGCGCATTGGCAAGGCGGATGGCGTCGTAGTACGCCGCGGCCGGCGGGCGCTTCAGGTATTGCCCCGCGCCGCGCACCGCGCGCAAGTCGCCGTCTGCCCAGGCCAACGCGCCGCGCGTGAGCGTGTGGGTGGCAACGCCGCGCACCGTCATCCCCTCGAACACGTTGAAGTCCACCTTCTGGTGATGCGTCTTCACGGAGATGGTTTTGGTCGCCGCCGGGTCCCACACCACCAGGTCGGCATCCGCCCCCGGCTGCACGGCGCCCTTGCGCGGATACAGGTTGAAGATCTGCGCGGCGTTGGTCGAGGTGATGCGCACGAACTCGTTCGGCGTGATGCGCCCGGCGTTGACGCCGTGGTGCCAGAGGATGGCGAGGCGATCCTCCACACCACCGCAGCCGTTGGGAATCTTGGTGAAGTCGTCGCGGCCCATGGCCTTCTGCGAGGCGCAGAACACGCAGTGGTCCGTCGCCGTGGTGTGCAACTGGCCGGACTGCAGGCCGCGCCACAGCGCCTCGCGATGCTCGGCCGCGCGGAACGGCGGGCTCATGACGTGGGCGGCGGCGCGCGTCCAGTCCGGGTCGCGGTACACCGCCTCGTCGATCACCAGATGGCCCGGCAGCACCTCGCCGAACACGCGCAGGCCCTCGTTGCGCGCGCGGGCGATCACCTCCACCGCATCCTTGGCCGACACGTGCACGATGTACACCGGCACACCCAGCACCTGCGCGATGCGGATCGCGCGATTGGCGGCCTCGCCCTCCACCTCGGGCGGGCGCGACAACGGATGCGCCTCCGGCCCGGTGATGCCGTGCGCGAGCAACTGGCGCTGGAGCTGGAAGACCAGCTCGCCGTTTTCCGCGTGCACGGTCGGCAGTGCGCCCAGCTCCAATGAACGCGAGAAGCTGTTCACCAGGATCTCGTCGTCGGCCATGATCGCGTTCTTGTAGGCCATGAAGTGCTTGAAGCTGGAGACGCCGTGCTCGTGTACCAGCGTCCCCATATCGCGATGGACCGACTCGTCCCACCACGTGACGGCGACGTGGAAGCCGTAGTCGGACGCCGCCTTCTCGGCCCAGCCGCGCCATTCGTGGAAAGCCTCCATCAGCGATTGGCGCGGGCTGGGGATCACGAAGTCGATGATGCTGGTGGTGCCGCCCGCCAGACCCGCCGCCGTACCGGTGTAGAAATCATCGCTGGCCGTGGTGCCCATGAAGGGCAGCTCCATGTGCGTGTGCGGGTCGATGCCGCCGGGCATCACGTATTGCCCGTGCGCATCGATGATCGTGGCGCCGGCCGGCGGGTCGATCCGCTCGGCCACCTGCAAGATGGTGCCGCCGTCTTCCGGGCGCGCACAGAGCACGTCAGCGCGCCAGGTGCGGTCCGCATCGATGACCGTGCCGCCACGGATCAGGGTCGTCATGTCGCTGTCTCCTTGTGGGTGTGTCTGTCGACGTGCGCGCGCAGCTCAAGCGCTCGCCACGCTCGCGCTCGGGCTGCCGCGCAGCTTCATCCACGCGCTGTAAACGAGTGCTGCCAGCACCAGGCCGACGAACCACGCATACGTGTAGAGCGTGTTGAAGAACGCCGGCACGTTCGGGAACGCCGTGGGGAACGCCGTGTGCAGGAAGCCCGGCAGGTTGGGCAGCACGCCCACCGCCAGCGCCACCACCGCGCCGATGTTCCAGCCGCCGGTGTAGGCGTATTCGCCGTGCTCGTCGAACAGCTCGCGTGCGCTCAGGCGTGTGCCGCGGATCAGGAAGTAGTCGACCATCATGATGCCGGCCACCGGCCCCAGCAGCGCCGAGTACCCAACCAGCCACGTGAAGATGTAGCCCTCCGACGTAGCCAGGATCTTCCACGGCATCATCACGATGGCGATGGTGGCGGTGATGAGCCCGCCGGTCTTATACGAAATGCCCTTCGGCCACAGGCTGGAGAAGTCGTACGCGGGGCCGACCAGGTTGGCCGCGAGATTGCAGCACATGGTGTCCAGCGTCAGGATCACCAGCGCGACGCCCACGCCGATGCCGGTCATGCGGCTGGTCAGATCGATCGGGTCCCAGATCGCC
Source organism: uncultured Ralstonia sp. (assembly GCA_913056305.1). Lineage (GTDB taxonomy): Bacteria > Pseudomonadota > Gammaproteobacteria > Burkholderiales > Burkholderiaceae > Ralstonia. The sequence continues at coordinate 9,086 of CAJXMR010000063.1, read as the reverse complement.
TTGCCGTAGATGACCACGGTGGCGGACGTGACCACCACCGAGATGACCGACAGCAGCGCCATCGGGATCGGCAGGCCGATCGACTGGCCGACGATCTGGTCGCGCTGCGATTTGGCGAAGCGCGTGAAGTCGGGAATGTTCAGCGCCAGCGTCGCCCAGAAGCCGACCATGGCTGTCAGGCTCGGCCAGAACGTCACCCAGAACAGGCCCTCCTTCTTGCCGCCCGCCACGAACTGCGACGGCGCCGACAGCATCGACCCCACCCCGCCCGCCTGCGACGTGGCCCACCACACCAGCACCAGGCACATCACGATCTTGATGGGGGCCGACCAGCTCTCCAGCCAGCGGATCGAATCGGTGCCGTGCAGGATGAAGTAGAGCTGCAGCACCCAGAACAGCAGGAAGCACGCAAGCTGACCGATGGAAATGTCCAGGAACGGCAGCGGCGTGCCATGCAGCGCGTTGCCGGTCAGGATGTTGGCCAGCGTGTAGATGGCGCTGCCACCCAGCCAGGTCTGGATGCCGTACCAGCCGCAGGCGACAATGGCGCGCAGCAGCGCCGGCAGCTTCGCCCCCTGCGTGCCGAACGAGGTGCGCACCAGCACCGCATACGGAATGCCGTGCTTGGCGCCGGCGTGGCCGATCAGCAGCATCGGCACCAGCACGATGGCATTGCCCAGCAGCACCGTCACCACCGCCTGCCACGGCGACATGCCCTGCTCCGTCAGCCCGGCCGCCAGCATGTACGACGCGATATTCATCACCATGCCGACCCACAGCGCCGCGAAGTGGTACCACCTCCAGGTGCGCTGGGCCACGCCGGTGGGCGCGAGGTCGTCGTTATAGAGATTGCTGTCAGCCGCTAGCGGATCGGCGGTGTGCGCTGCCTGCTTCATTGAAAGACCTCCACGGTGGTTGGGCGCGCTCTGCGGCGCGCGTCAGGCTCATTTGTAGGAATCAAAACCGGTCTGCACAAGGACATCCGATACGCGGGACGACGGACTCAGGCCGCCTTGACGGGCTCCCTGGCACCGGCATCGGGCGCCTCTGCACCAACGCGCGCCGGGTTGTTCGGGTGCGTGGTCCAGTTGGCATAGCCGCCGGCGTCCACGCGCTCCATCGTGATGCATTGTTCGACCGGGCAGACATGCATGCATAAATTGCACCCGACGCATTCGGCATCGACGACTTCGAAGTGGCGCTTGCCGTCCTTCTCGCGCGTGATGGCCTGGTGCGAGGTGTCTTCGCAAGCGATATGGCACAGGCCGCACTGGATGCAGCGGTCCTGGTCGATGCGCGCCTTGATGTCGTACTTCAGGTTCAGGTACTTCCAGTCGGTCACGTTGGGGACGGCCCGGCCGCGGACGTCGTCCAGCGTGGCGTAGCCCTTCTCGTCCATCCAGTTGGCCAGGCCGTCGGCCATGTCCTGCACGATGCGGAAGCCATAGTGCATGGCCGCCGTGCACACCTGCACGCTGCCCGCGCCCAGCACGATGAACTCCGCCGCATCGCGCCAGTTGGAGATGCCACCGATGCCCGAGATCGGCAGGTTGGGCGTCTGTGCGTCGCGCGCGATCTCCGCCACCATGTTCAGCGCGATCGGCTTGACCGCTGGGCCGCAGTAGCCGCCGTGCGTGCCCTTGCCGTCCACCGTGGGCATCGGCGCCATCTGGTCCAGATCCACCGCCACGATCGAGTTGATGGTGTTGATGAGCGACACGCCATCCGCCCCGCCCTTGTACGCCGCGCGCGAGCCCACGCGGATGTCGGTGATGTTGGGCGTGAGCTTGACCAGGCACGGCATGCGCGTGCTCTCCTTCACCCAGCGCGTGACCATCTCGATGTACTCCGGCACCTGCCCGACCGCCGCGCCCATGCCGCGCTCGCTCATGCCATGCGGGCAGCCGAAGTTCAGCTCGACCGCATCGGCGCCGGTGTCCTCGACCATCGGCAGGATCCATTTCCAGTCGTGCTCGTTGCAGGGCACCATCAGCGAGACGATCAGCGCGCGGTCCGGCCAGTCGCGCTTGACCTGGGCGATCTCGCGCAGGTTCACGTCGAGCGGCCGGTCGGTGATCAGCTCGATGTTGTTCAGCCCCGCGATGCGCTGGCCGTTCCACTGCACCGCGCCGTAGCGCGAGCTGACGTTGACCACGTGCGGGTCAAGCCCCAGCGTCTTCCACACCACGCCGCCCCAGCCCGCCTCGAACGCGCGGTTGACGTTGTAGGCCTTGTCGGTGGGCGGCGCGGAGGCCAGCCAGAAGGGGTTCGGCGATGTGATGCCGGCAATCGTGCAGCGCAGATCGGCCATGTTCGGCTCCGTAGAGTGTGTTGTTGTGGGCGTGCGGCTCAGGCCGCCATGGCCGTCAGGCTCGCCAGGTAGGCATCGATGGACGCGGCGGCCACCTTGCCGTCCTGCACGGCCTGCACCGTCAGGTCGATGCCGCCGGTGGCCGCGCAATCGCCACCGGCCCAGACGTCGGGGAGCGTGGTTCGCCCGCCTGCATCCACGGCAATGCGGCTGCCGTCCAGCGTCAGCAGCTCGCCGTCGAGGCCCACCGGCACCAGCGTCTGGCCGATCGCCTTGAGCACCATGTCGGCCTCGACCGTGAAGCGCTCACCCGACGTGCGCTCGAACTCCACGCCGGTGACCTGCCCATCGCGGCCAACCAACCGCACCGGCTTCGCATGCGTGATGAGTGTGACGCCGTTCTTTTGCGCGAACTCGCGTTCGGCCCACGTCGCGCTCATCGACTCGACGCCGCGCCGATACACCATCGTCACCGTCGTCGCGCCGAGCTTGCGGCTTTGCACGGCCGCATCCACCGCCGTATTGCCGCCGCCGATCACGACCACGCGCCGGCCGACCGGCACCGTCTCCAGCGCCTCGGCCTGGCGCACCGCCTCGATGAAATCGACCGCGTTCATCACGCCGGCCAGGTCTTCGCCCTCGAGCGCGAGTGCCCGCACGCCGCCCAATCCAATCGCCAGGAATACCGCGTCATGCTGTTTGCGCAACGCGTCGAGCGACACGTCTCCGCCGAATACAACACCGGTCTTCAGCTCGATGCCACCGACCGACAGCAGCCACTCGACCTCGCGCTGGGCAAACTCGTCGACGGTCTTGTAGGCGGCGATGCCGTATTCATTCAGGCCACCGGCCTTGGCATGGGCGTCGAACAGCGTCACGCGATGTCCGGCCAGCGCCAGCCGATGCGCACACGCCAGCCCCGCCGGCCCCGCGCCGACCACGGCGATATGCCGCCCCGTCTCCGCCGCCCGTTTGAAGAGCGCAACGCCCTTGGCCATCGCCCAATCCGTCGCATGGCGCTGCAGCGCGCCGATGGCCACCGGCTGCGCATCCTGATCGTTCCGCACGCACGCGCCCTCGCACAGGATCTCGGTCGGGCACACCCGCGCGCACATCCCGCCGAGCGGATTGGCCGACAAGATATCCATCGCGGCGCCCTTCAGGTTGCCGTTGCCGATCTTGCGGATGAAGCTGGGGATGTCGATCTGCGTCGGGCACGCCTGCACGCAGGGCGCGTCGTAGCAGTAGTGGCAGCGGCTGGCGGCGGCGGCCGCAGCCGTCGGGTCGAGCAGCGGTGCGATATCGGCAAACTCGCACGACAACTGCTCGGGCGACAGGCGGTGCGCGGCGATGTCACCAGTTGCGCCGGTTTCCTTCAGAGCCATGGGTGCTCCTTCGTCAGTGTGAGGACACAGCCGTGCCCGCCGGCCTCACACGGGCGAGGTCGGGACGGCTTTCGTTGTGGGTGATGCGACGGCGACTACGGGGTGCGGCTACGAAGCGGGTTCGCACGCGCGGGAAAGCATCGCGTGCAGCAGGACATTCGCGCCGGCCTCGATCCACTCGGGCGTGGCGTCTTCGATCTCGTTGTGGCTGATGCCGCCGATGCACGGCACGAACACCATCGACGTGGGTGCCACCTGCGACAGGTAGCACGCGTCATGGCCCGCGCCGGACACCATGTCGCGGTGCGAATAGCCGAAGCGCTCGGTGGCGGCACGCACCGAGGCCACGCACGCGGCATCGAACTTGACGGGCTGGTAGTAGAAGATCTGCTCGAGCTGCGTCTCCAGCCCACTGCCGCCGGCGATCTTGGCGACGCCCTCGCGCAGCGCCGCGTCCATCTTGGCGAGCACCGCATCGTCCGGATGCCGAAAATCCACCGTGAAGAACACGCGCCCCGGAATCACGTTGCGTGAGTTCGGGTACACCTGCATCATGCCGACCGTCGCGCAGGCGAACGGCGCGTGATCCAGCCCGATGCGATTGACCAGATCGACCACGCGCGCCGCGCCCAGCAGCGCATCTCGGCGACGCGGCATCGGCGTCGGGCCGGCGTGGGCCTCCTGGCCGGTCAGCGTGATCTCGTACCAGCGCTGACCCTGCGCATCCGTCACCACACCGATGGTCTTCTGCTCGGCCTCCAGGATCGGGCCCTGCTCAATGTGCAGTTCGAACGCTGCATGCAGCGGGCGACCGCCGCACGGTACGTCACCCGCGTAGCCGATACGCTGCAGTTCCTCGCCGATGGTCTTGCCGTCGACGTCCTTGCGCGACAGGCCGTAGTCCAGCGTGAAGACACCCGCGAACACGCCCGAGGCCACCATCGCCGGGGCGAAGCGCGAGCCCTCTTCATTGGTCCAGATCACCACCTCGATCGGGTGCTCGGTCTCAATGCCGTGGTCGTTCAAGCTGCGAATCACCTCCAGCCCGCCGAGCACGCCATAGATGCCGTCGAAACGCCCACCGGTCGGCTGCGAATCGGCGTGCGAGCCGGTCATGACCGGCAGCGCATCCCGGTTGCGTCCGGCGCGCCGCATGAAGACGTTGCCCATCTGGTCGACCGTGACCGTGCAGCCGGCCTCCTTGGCCCAGCTCACGATGAGGTCGCGCCCCTGCTTGTCGAGATCGGTCAGCGCCAGGCGGCAGACACCGCCCTTGGGCGTGGCGCCGATCTTCGCCATCGACATCAGGCTGTCCCACAGGCGTTTGCCGTCAACCTTGACCGACGTGTCTAGCCGTATCGTTGCCAACGCTTCGGATGTTGCATTCATGCACATCGCTCCTTAGGGTTCCACTGCAGCGACCGACGCTGTATCGGTGCACCGGGGGCCGTGTTTTAGGGCATGTCCGCACGCGTGCGGTGCATGGCATTCGGTCCATCGCGAACGACCTTTTCGGGGTGTCGCCCGCCGCTCCAATCCTGTCCGAATGGACAGGTTGTAGACGACGATTCCCGTCAAATCAATGTCTTTCGCAGTCCGGCTTTCAAAGCGAGAAGCGTGCCATTGCGATGCAGCATGACGCGCTCGATGTCGTATGCCCGAGGTGTCCGCGCGCCTTCGAGCGACTAGAATGAGGCGCGACGCGGCGTGTGTGCCGCACGAGACCCGCATGCGAGACGACCCAGTGGCAGCCAACCCGGCGGAGCACCCTGAAACCCCGGCACCTTTGCGGCGGCGCAAGGCGCATATCCGTGAGTCGAACGAGGCCCACCTGCTGGCCTGTGCGGAAGCCGTCTTCGCCGAGCGCGGCCTGGAGGGCGCGAGCACGGCCCTGATCGCGGAGCGCGCCGGCCTGCCCAAGGCCAATCTGCACTACTACTTCCCGACCAAGCTGGCGCTATACCGGCGCGTGCTGGAAGACCTGTTCGAAGACTGGCATCGCGCCGCCGGCTCGTTCGAGAGCAGCGACGACCCGGTCGAGGCCATCGGCGGCTATGTGCGCGCCAAGATGGAGCTGTCGCGCCGCCGGCCGTTGGGCTCCAAGGTGTGGGCCAACGAGATCATCCAGGGCGCGGAGCACATGCAGGACATCCTCGCGCAGCGCGTGAAGCCCTGGTTCGACACGCGCGTGCAAGTCATCGATGGCTGGATCGCGCGCGGCCTGCTCGCGCCGGTCGACGCGCAGACGCTGATGTACATGATCTGGTCGACCACCCAGCACTACGCCGATTTCGAAGCGCAGATCCGCGCGCTGTCGGGCAAGCGGGCGTTGACGCAAAAGGCGTTTGCCGAGCGCACTGAAGAGGTGGTCGCGTTGCTGCTGCGCGCGTGCGGCGCCGTCTCAGCGGCGCCGCGCAACGACCACGAGTAATCGCCACATCGGCCTCGCCGCCCCAAAAAAAATGCCGTTCAGCGTACGCTTGAACGGCATTTTTGTCGGCGGCGCCACGCGGTTACGCGGCGCGTCGTGCGGCTTCAGAAATCGCGGCGCTGCACGCCCGCTTCCGTGCCCAGCAACAGCACGTTGGCGCCACGCTTGGCAAACAGACCAACCGTCACGACCCCCGGAATGTCGTTGACGCGCGCTTCCAGCGCCTTCGGCTCGGCAATGCGCAGGCCCGACACGTCCAGAATCACATTGCCGTTGTCGGTCTTGTAGATCTGGCCATCGCGGGTCATGCGCAGGCGCGGCTGACCGCCCAGCGCGGCCAACTGGCGGGCCACGGCGGCGCGTGCCATCGGCACCACTTCCACCGGCAGCGGGAACACGCCCAGCGTATCGACCAGCTTGCTGCCGTCCGCGATGCAGACGAACTCGCCAGCCACCGAAGCAACGATCTTCTCGCGCGTGAGGGCGCCGCCACCGCCCTTGATCATGGCGCCGTCGGCGTCGATATCGTCGGCGCCGTCCAGTCGCACACGGCTTGCCGCGACGATCGGCATTTGCGCCGACTTCGGCAGGGTCAGCAACGACCCGGTGAGCAGCGCGATTTGCGTACGCGGCACTTCGAAGAGACTGCCAATCCGCGCGCCGAACGGTAGCCCGACGTCAACTCGCTCGGCCTTCGGTGCGTGAGCTTTGGCTGCGTCGTCGAGCTTCTTCTCAACGACACGTCGGGTGAGGTCAATCAAACCCATGGGGTTCCTTAAAGTCGGTAGTTGGTTTTCTGCGCGAACTTAGCCTTTCGCGCTGTCCAGGCCCTCAAGATCATCAATACGACGACGACGGCGAGGCCAAACCCGATGACCCAGCCCAGGGCGTGCCACATTAGTCCGTCCGACGCACTGGATACGGCACCCATGGCCGGACCGGGCAGCGTGAGGGAAGATTCGTTGTTTGAAGCCTCTTGGGACGCGCTCGGCACCTGCCGATCAGCAGGTGCGACAAGTCCGCCGTTTTGCGGAGATGCTTGAGACAATTGGCTGCTTTGCGCCGGCGCAGGCTGTTGCACCACCACTGTGTCGTGTTGCGACGTCGAGTGGCCGATCATGTAACCAAGCGCCATGTTGGTCAGGGCCGAGTTGCCACCGGGATTCGAGTAGTTATTGGTCACGGTCGTGGTCGGCGCCTGGGCGACAGGCGGGGTGTAGGACGGCCCATTCGAGTAGCCCTGAGATGAGTTGGCGTACGCCGTGCCCGGCGCGCCGGCCGTACCGTAACCGCTGCTGCGGCTCGTGCTATCAGTACTCGGGCCGGCCTTGCTGGCCGTGTACGTATCAGCGGCCTCCTTGCTCGCGCGTGACGAGTACATCGAGCTACCCAGGCCGGTCGACGCCGGGCGGCTGGTCGATGAGGAGTCGCTCGAGCTGAAGCCCGACGAACGCCCAGAGGAAGAGGACGAACTCGACGAGCCATAGCTGCTCGACGATCCGTAACTGCTGCTGGATCGGCTGCTCGACGAACTGCTGGAGCTGAAGCTCGAACTCCGCGAGCCGCCAGAGCTGCTGGAACTGAAACCAGAGCTTTTCCCCCAGGCCAACGGGGACGCGACAAAAACAGCCGAGAGCGCGAGAACAATCAGGCGAGGTGTTTTCATGGCAAGGATGCCTTACGTGAAAATCCGTTCAAACTGCCGGGTTGGCGGCGGGCGCGGTAAGCGAAGCGAGATCAGTCGCCACCACAGGGAGTGGAATAGCTGTCGTTGTTGCTGTCGTTGGACGGACTGTCGTTCGACGAGCCGCCGCTATCACTGGAGGATGAGCAGTCCAAAAGCGATCGCCCGCCATCGTTACCACTGCTGCTATCGTTTCCCCCGAAGAAGCCCAAGGACGAATTGTCTGAGGTGCTGCGATCACCCCAGACGCGCTGGTGCCGATCGCTTTCGTCTTGATGTCCGGGCTCGGATTGCCAGAGCGACCAAGGACTGACAGAGGACAGCGGATTGAGTGGGCTCAGCGGGCTGAATGGATTCAGGGGATTCATCCAATCCCCATCGCTTGAATTGTTGTCTCGCTGCAAGCTGGTCCGTTCCGCGAGTTGCGCGGCAGCCGGCCGGTCCATTAGGGAGCGCGCTTGCCATTGGATCGGTGCTTCGCGCTTGACCTCCCGGGAGGTGCCGAACTCAGCCAGTGTTGTCGCAAGGTCGAAGTACTGCCCGTCTGGGCGCTGCATGCAACGGTTGAGTTCCTTGCGAAGGAACGCCAGATGTTTTCGCTGTGATGCATCTAGCGGGGTTCCATTCTGGACCTGATCAAGCAACGGGAGCAGCTCTGCGTGCATGCGCCGAATTGTGGAGAGCATGTCCCGGACATAGTCTTCCTTGAACATGCCCTCGCCTGCGAGGGCGTTGGGCAGCATGCCCTGCTCCCAAAACTGCTCAAGCGCCTCCGCCCGGACGATTGTCTGGTCGACGGCTTGCATATCCATGGCGACCCGCTTTGCCTTGCGCCTGCGGGCGTACGCCCAGCAGACAGCCCACACGCTGATGACAGCCACGCCGCCGACGGCCGCGTAGGGCATGAGTGCGTACGCCATGCTCGAATTGAATTCTTCCACGAGGATCCCCACCGCTACTTGTCGCTGTCTGGTCGAACCAGACCAACGGCCTAAGCTGTCGTGCCTACTATTCTATGTCGCGGCACTTCTTGACAGGAAATAGTATCACCCTTGAGCGCGGAGCCTCCACCCCTCTATCGGCAGAGTCGCATTGGCACCGCTGGTTGTGGCACAAAATGCACATCACAACCCACCCGCGGAGTGGAATAGCAGTGCATGGGGACGTTTCAGTGTCCGGTGCGTGCGATGTCAGCACGCGGTAAACCTGGTTACCTGGGGAACCGCGTTGACTCAGTCAAAGAACACGAGTACTCGCTCTGAGGTCATCGGCGGG
>CAJXMR010000062.1 GCA_913056305.1 uncultured Ralstonia sp. | reverse complement strand
CGCCGGACGTGGGCGCCACCTACGGCATGCTGTCGCAAGTGACGGTGCCGCTGGCTGAGGCTGGTTACTACGTGCTGCCGGTCGCGCTGGTTGATGAAACTTTCCGTCAGAACGGCCTGACCGCCGCCGGTGACATCCATGGCGTGCCGGTGGCCAAGCTGCACGACATCTTTGGTGCGGATGCTGCGCTGTACGTCAACATCACGCAGTACGGCACCAAGTACATGGTGATCAGCAGCGCCACCGTGGTGACTGCCGATGCCAAGCTGGTGGACCTGCGCAGCGGTCAGACACTGTGGACGGGCCGTGCCAGCGCCTCGAGCAACGAAGGCAACAACAACAGCGGTGGCGGCATCATCGGCATGCTGGTAACGGCGGCGGTCACGCAGATCATCAACAGCGCCACCGATGCGGGCTACAAGGTGGCCGGCACGACCAGCGCGCGTCTGCTGTCGGCGGGCCATCCGGGCAGTCTGCTGTACGGTCCGCGTTCGCCGAAGTACGGGATGGACTAAGCGGCTGCGGCCAAAGAAAAACGCCAACCGGAGCGATCCGGTTGGCGTTTTTTCATGCGTGACGACTCAAGCGACAGCGCTTTCCGACTGCGAGGCCTTCGCACCCGCGTGGGCAGCATTGGCATGCTTGGCACGCAGGCGGCGCGTCGCCTCCACCATGCCTTGCAGCGCCGCTTCCACCTCCGGCCAGCCGCGCGTCTTCAGGCCGCAGTCCGGGTTGACCCACAGGCGCTGCACCGGCACCACCTGCGCGGCCTTGTCGAGCAGCGCTTCCATCTCTTCCACACGTGGCACGCGCGGCGAGTGGATGTCGTACACGCCCGGGCCGATCTCGTTCGGGTAAGCGAACTCACCAAACGCGTCCAGCAGCTCCATGTTCGAGCGCGACGTTTCGATCGTGATCACGTCGGCATCCATCGACGCGATGGCCGGCAGGATGTCGTTGAACTCCGAATAGCACATGTGCGTATGGATCTGCGTGTCGTTGCGCACGCCCGAGGCCGACACGCGGAAGGCGCGCGCCGCCCATTCCAGGTAGCCCGGCACGTCCGATGCGCGCAGCGGCAGGCCCTCGCGGAAAGCCGGCTCGTCGATCTGGATGGCGGCGATGCCGGCCGTCTCCAGGTCGCACACCTCGTCGCGCAGGGCCAGGGCGATCTGCAGCGCGGTCTGCTCGCGCGGCTGGTCGTCACGCACGAAGGACCATTGCAGCATCGTCACCGGGCCGGTCAGCATGCCCTTCATCGGCTTGGCCGTCTGGCTCTGCGCGTACTTGGACCACTCGACCGTCATCGGCTCGGGGCGGTACACATCGCCGTAGATGACCGGCGGCTTCACGCAGCGCGAGCCGTAGCTCTGCACCCAGCCGTTGGCGGTGAAGGCATAGCCCCACAGCAGCTCGCCGAAGTACTCGACCATGTCGTTGCGTTCGGCTTCGCCGTGCACCAGCATGTCCAGGCCCAGGGCTTCCTGGCGGCGGACCACGTCGGTGATCTCCGCGCGCATGCGCTCCAGGTAGTCCAGCGCCGGCAGGTCGCCGCGCTTGTGCTGGGCGCGCGCCTGGCGGATCTCGGCCGTCTGCGGGAACGAACCGATAGTGGTGGTCGGCAGCAGCGGCAGGTTCAGGCGGGCTTGCTGGGCCTCGGCGCGGGCCGGGTAGGCGGCGGCGCGTTCGGCGTCCTCCGCGCGGATGGCGGCCACGCGCTTCTTGACGCTGGCGTTGTGCACGCGGCGCGATTGCCCACGCGAGGCGATGGCGGCGCGGTTGTCGTCGAGTTCCGCTTGGACGGAGGCGGGGCCTTCGACCAGCGCAAGCTTGAGCACGGCCAGCTCATCCAGCTTCTGGCGCGCGAAGGCCAGCCAGCCCTTCAGTTCTTCATCCAGCTTGGTCTCGGCGGCCAGATCCACCGGCACGTGCAGCAGCGAGCAGCTCGGCGCGATCCACAGGCGATCGCCAAAGGCCTCGGCCAGCGGGGCTACGCGTTCAAGCGCGCGGGCGAGGTCCGTGCGCCAGATGTTGCGGCCATCGACCACGCCCACCGAGAGAATCTTGTCCGCCGGCCACGGCGCGAAGGCGCCAAGCTGCTCCGGCGCGCGCACGAGATCCAGGTGCACGCCCGCCACGGGCAGCGATTTGATCAAGGCAGCATGTTGCGAGGCTGCCTCGAAGTAGGTAGCCAGCAGCAGCTTCGGACCATTGGCAGCGGCCAGCGCGGCGTAGGCCGGGGCGAACGCGTCGGTCCAGGCCTTCGGCAGGTCGAGCACCAGGGCGGGTTCATCGATCTGCACCCATTCCACGTTCAGCGCAGCGAGGCGCTTGAGCACGGCCGTGTAAGCCTGCAGCAGCTGCGGCAGCAGCGCCAGCTTGTCGGTCAGGCCACCACGCGCCTTGGCCAGATGCAGGAACGTGACCGGCCCGACCAGCACCACTTTCACGCGGTGCCCAGCGGCTTGTGCCTCGCGCACCTCGTCGAACAGCCATTCGGTGCCGGGGCCCAATTGCCGATCCGCCAGGTCGGGCGTCAGTTCCGGCACGAGGTAGTGGTAGTTGGTGTCGAACCACTTGGTCATTTCCATCGCTGCGTGGTCGGCATTGCCGCGCGCCAGCACGAACGATTGCGCCAGCGTCAGCTGCGCCGGATCAAAGCCGTAGCGCGTCGGGATCGCGCCGAGCAGGGCGGCCGTCTGCAGCACCTGGTCGTACCAGGCGAAGTCACCCACGGTCACGAAATCGAGGCCCGCGTCACGCTGGGCATTCCAGTGGCGCTCGCGCAGCGTGCGGCCGGTGGCGCGCAGGTCGGCTTCGGTGGAAGCGCCTTTCCAGAACGATTCGAGCGCGAACTTCAGCTCGCGTTGCGCGCCGATGCGCGGGTAGCCGAGGGTGTGGATGGTCGTCATGTTGGTCGCAGGAGAGCAGGTTTGTTTTTGAGTCCTGCGATGATGGGCGACGACCGATCATGAATCAAATGATATTATTTTCGATAATGTTGAATGCAATTCATATTTTGGAAATCGCACGAACATGCTTGAAATCCGTCATCTCCGGACCCTGATCGCATTGGCTGACGGCGGCTCGGTCTCGCGTGCGGCCGAGCGGCTGCACCTGACGCAATCCGCGCTGTCGCATCAGTTGCGCGCATTGGAGGCCCACTACGGGCTGGCCGTGGTGCGCCGCAAGGGCCAGACCGTGGAGCTGAGCGAGGCCGGCGAACGCTTGCTCGAACTTGCGCAAAAGGTGGTCGCCGACATCCAGACCGCCGAGCGCGACCTGGAGCGCATCAAGGGCCGCGCGTCCGGCACGCTGCGCATCGCGCTGGAGTGCCACACCTGCTTCGACTGGTTGATGCCCGTGATGGATGCCTTCCGCCAGCGCTGGCCCGAGGTGGAGATGGATCTCGTCTCCGGCTTCCATACCGACCCGCTCGCGCTGCTCAAAGAGGGGCGCGCGGATGTTGTGATTGGGTCCGACGCCAAGATGCGCCGGGGCGTGGTGTTCGCGCCGCTGTTCCGCTTCGAGATCCTGGCGGTGCTGCCGACCGACCATCCGCTGCACAACAAGAAATGGCTGGAGCCGCAGGACTTTACCGACCAGACGCTCATCACGTACCCCGTGCCGGAAGAGCGCATCGACCTGATCCGCCAGGTGCTGGCGCCGGCCGGCATTGCGTTCACGCGGCGCACGGCCGAGCTGACGATCGCGGTGCTGCAGCTCGTCGCCAGCCGGCGCGGGCTGGCCGCGCTGCCGAGCTGGGGCATCAAGAACTACGTCGACTACGAATACGTGATCGCCAAGCGCGTCGGCCGCGAGGGCGTGTGGAGCGACCTCTATGCCGCCATGGCGCGCGACTACGCCGAGGCACCGTTCGCGCAGGACTTTATCGAGACGGCCAAGTCGATCTGCTTTGCGCAGTTGCCGGGGTTGATGGCGTTGGAGGCGTAGTCAGGCGCGTTCCTTTTGCGGCAGGCGCGGCAGCTTGCCCTGCAGCCCGTCCTTCAGGAAATCCAGCAGATGCCGCGTCGCCAGTGTGCGGTAGCGGCTCGGCATCGCGAGCATGTAGAGGCGGCTGCCGAAGACGCTGAACCGATAGCCCGGCAGCACGCGCTTGACGTGGCCCGCGCGCAAGTCATCGGCCGCGGCGTAGTAGGGCAGGATGCCCAGGCCATTGCCGGCGCGTACCGAGGCTTGCAGGAACAGGTAGTTGTCGGACGAGACGCCCGGGTCGAGCGTGACGTGCGTGCGCGCGTCACCGAGTTGTGCCGACAGCCGCAGTGCTTGCCCGACCGCCGGCGCACTGACGATGGTGTGGTCGGCCAACGCCTCGAGTGTCTTCGGCACGCCGTGTTCGGCCAGGTAGTCCGGCGCGGCGCACAGCACCCAATCGACTTCATCGAGCAGCGTGGCGACCAGCGACTCGGGCGGGTTCGACACGATGCGCAGTGCCACATCCACGTCCTCGCCAATCAGGTCGGACACGCGGTTGTCGAAGCGCACGTCCAGCCGGATATCCGGATACGCGCGCTTGAACGCCACCAGCAGCGGCGACACCAGCAGGTGCCCCAGCCCGGTCGGCACCGACAGCCGCACGCTGCCCTGCAACGACTTGCCCAGCGACGACACCAGCGCATCGGCTGCCGCCATCTCGCGCAGGATGCTGCGGCCGTGCTCGTAGATACCTGCGCCGACCTCGGTGGGCTCGACGCGGCGCGTGGTCCGGCGCAGCAGCTGGACGCCCAGCGCGCGCTCGAACGCCTTGAGCCGGTGGCTCACATTGGAGCGCGTGGTTTGCAGCTTGCGCGCCGCCGCCGACAGGTTGCCCGCATCGACGATTTCCACGAACAACTTGAGCGCGTTGAGGTCCATCTCGGCCTGCGATATTGGTGAATAGGACTCGACATTCTGTTGATCCATGCCAGGATTGTCAAAACGTCTGAACCCGGTACCATCCACCGGAACATCCCACAGGAGCCAGCGACATGGCGCTCGACGACGAATCCTTCGGCCTGCTGCGGCAATCGGTGCAGCGCTTCATCCAGGAACGGCTCATGCCGGCGGAAAACATCCTCGAAGAAGAGGATGACGTGCCCGCCGACATCGTCGCCGACATGAAGGAGATGGGCCTGTTCGGCATCTCGATTCCGGAGGAGCACGGCGGCATCGGACTGTCGATGGCGCAGGAGTGCGAGGTGGTGTACGACCTCGGGCACACGGCGTTCGCGTTCCGCTCGGTGTTCGGCACCAACGTCGGCATCGGCTCGCAGGGCATCCTGATGGACGGCACCGACGCGCAGAAAGCGGATTACCTGCCGCGCATCGCCAGCGGTGAGCTGATCATCTCGTTTGCGCTGACCGAGCCGAATGCCGGCTCCGACGCGGCATCCTTGCAGACGCGCGCCACGCTCGATGGCGATCACTACGTCATCAACGGCACCAAGCGTTTCATCACCAACGCGCCGCGCGCCGGGGCCTTTACATTGATGGCGCGCACCGGGGGCGAAGGCGCCGGCGGTATCTCGGCCTTCATCGTGCCGGCTGACACGCCGGGCATCACGCTCGGCAAGCCGGACAAGAAGATGGGGCAGCGTGGCACCAAGACCTGCGACGTGATTCTCGACAACGTGCGAGTACCAGCCGCCAATATCATCGGCGGCGTGGCGGGGCAGGGCTTCAAGACGGCGATGAAGGTACTGGACCGTGGGCGCCTGCATATCTCCGCGCTGGCGTGCGGCATGGCGCACCGGCTCATCACGGACGCGGTCGCTTACGCCAAAGAACGCAAGCAGTTCGGCCAGCCGATCGCCGATTTCCAGCTGATCCAGGCCATGCTCGCCGACAGCCAGACCGAGCTGTACGCGGGTATGTCGATGGTGCGCGACTGCGCGCGCCGCTACGACGCGAAGCCGGTTGGCAAGCAGGACCACGAAGTCAGCATGCTGGCCTCGTGCACGAAGATGTTCTGCACCGAGATGGTCGGCCGCGTGGCGGACCGCGCGGTGCAGATCCACGGCGGTGCCGGCTACATTGCCGAGTACAAGGCCGAGCGCTTCTACCGCGACGTGCGCCTGCTGCGCCTGTACGAGGGCACCACGCAGATCCAGCAGTTGATCATCGCGAAGAACCTGCTGCGGGATTGAGCCGCGCACGCGCCGCGCTGACGATCACGGCCGCCAGATCACGCGCGGCCGTTTCCATCTGCTGCGGGCTGAAGCCGCCGAAGCCCAGGATCAAGCCGGGGCAGCCCTTGCCGCCGGCGTAGGTGGGGGATACCGCGCGCACCGCCACGCCCGCGTCGGCCGCCATTGAGGCCACCATTCGATCGTCCAGGCCGTCCGCCAGCCAGAGCACCATGTGCATGCCCTGGTCGCAGGGCTGCAGCCAGGCCAGGTCTTTCGGCAGCAGCTGGTCGAGCGTGCTCACCAGTTGCGCGCGGCAGTCCGCATAGACGCTGCGTACGCGGCGGATGTGCCGGTCCAGATGCCCCTCCATCATGAAAGCGGCCAGCACGTGCTGATCGGCGCTCGGCGGATGCCGGTCCATCAGGATGCGTGCGCCGCAGAAGGCCGCCACCAGATCGTCCGGAACGATGACGTACCCGAGCCGCAGCGACGGGAACAGGATCTTGCTGAAGGTGCCGAGGTAGACCACGCGCGCCGGGTCCAGCCCTTGCAGCGACGGAAACGGATGGCCGGCGTAGCGCAACTCGCTGTCGTAGTCGTCCTCCACGATCCAGGCATCGTTTGCCCGCGCCCACGCCAGCAGCGCGGTCCGTCGCGCCATGCTCATCGGCATGCCCAGCGGATACTGGTGCGACGGCGTGACGAACGCGGCGCGCGCATGGGGCGCCATCCCAATGCCGGCCTCGACGTTGATGCCCTCCGCATCGACCGGCACGCGGATGACGCTGTCCTGGCGGCCGGTGTTTTCCAGGATCGCCGTGATGCCGCGATAGGCGGGGTCTTCGACCCAGGCGCGGTCGCCCGTGGCCAGCAGCACCTGGCACGACAGATACAGGCCCTGCTGCGTGCCGCTGGTGATGATCACCTGGCTGGCCTCGCACCGCACGGAGCGCGATTTGCGGACGTAGTCGGCAATGGCCTCGCGCAGTGGCAGTGCGCCTTGCGGGTCGCTGTACCCGGCCGGCGCGCCTTCGCCTTTGGCTCGCAGCCGGTTGCCGATGCGGCGCCAGGCGTCATCGGGCGCCGTCGGGCCGACCGGAACGGAGATGGCGAACGGCACCGGCGGCAACGGGCGAAACTCCCGAGCGACCTGCGCGAAGGCAGCGGCGGGCGCGGGCAGCGCCATCCGTGCGGCGCGGGCAGGAGGTTTGTCCGCGTGGCTTGGCGATTCGCCCAGGGCCGACGCCACCCGCGTGCCGGCGCCACCCAGGGAGGCCAGGAAGCCCTCCGCGATCAACTGCTCGAACGCCTCGATCACGGTGCCGCGCGCCACCTGCAGCGATTGGGCGAGCAGGCGTGTCGACGGCAGCAGTTCCCCGGGCTTGAGATCGCCCCGCCGGATCGCCTCGCGCAGCGCCTGTGCCAACTGGCGCCCAAGGTGGCCGGCGGCGCGGTCCAGCTCGCCGATGGCGGGAAGATCGATGGCCTTGGCGCGTCTTGCCATGGATTCTGGTCCGGTAAAAATGGTTGAAACTGGTTCTGTATCCTAAACCAGTTTGGCGTCAGAATGCGTGCATACGGTTTGCATCACAGCCTCAACCCATCGCCACCGGAGTTGCCATGTACGTCCCCGCCCATTTCGACGAGTCGCGCACCGAGGTGCTCCACGACCTGATCACGCAGAACCCGTTCGGCACGCTGGTCACGCACGGCAAGAGTGGGCTCGATGCGAACCACATCCCGTTCCTGCTGAATCCGGAAGAAGGCAAGCTCGGCGTGCTGCACGCCCACGTGGCACGCGTGAATCCGGTTTGGCAGGACGTGGCCAACGGCGACGAAGTGCTGGTCATCTTCCGCGCGGGCGATGCCTATATCTCGCCGAACTGGTATCCGAGCAAGCAGGAGCACCACAAGCAGGTGCCGACCTGGAATTACCGGGTGGCGCACGCCCATGGCCGCATCACCATCCACGATGACGAGCGCTTCGTGCGCGGTGTGGTCGCCCGCCTCACGCGCAACCACGAAGCACCCCTGCCTGCGCCGTGGAAGATGTCGGATGGTCCCAAGGACTACATCGACGCGATGCTCAAGATGATTGTCGGCATCGAGATCGAGATCACGCGGCTGGAGGGCAAGCTCAAGCTTGGGCAGAACAAGGAAGCGCGGGATATCCGCGGTGCCGGCGAGGGGCTGAAGGCGCGCGGCGAGGATGTGATCGGCGACGCCATGCTGGCGTGCGCGGGCGCGAAGCGGGAATGAAGGGAGCGGCGGACTGTGAATCCGCCGCTCGATTGGCAGTTACTTCACACTGCGTGCCGGCAGAATCTCGCCACGCACTTCACCAAAGCCGACGCGATAGCCGTCGCCCTGGCACCAGCCGGTCATGATGACTTCGTCGCCGTCTTCCAGGAAGGCGCGCGTGGCACCGTTGCCCAACTGCAGCGGCTGCTTGCCATTGACCGTCAGCTCCAGCAGGCTGCCATACGAATCCGGCGCGGTGCCGCTGATGGTGCCGGAGCCCATCAGATCCCCCACGCGCACGTTGCAGCCGGACACGGTGTGGTGCGCGAGCTGCTGCGCCATGGTCCAGTACATCGTGCGGAAGTTGGTGCGGGCGATGGTGGTGCGCTCATTGTTGGGCGTGCCGTGCGGACGCAGCGCCGTTTCCAGTGCGACGTCGTAGGCGTTCGGATGGCTCTGGCGCAGGTACGCCAGCGGCTCGGGCGATTGCTCGGGGTTGGCCACGCGGAACGGCTCCAGCGCTTCCATCGTCACGATCCACGGCGAGATCGACGTGCCGAAGCCCTTGGAGTTGAACGGGCCCAGCGGCACGTATTCCCATTGCTGGATATCGCGCGCGCTCCAGTCGTTGAGCAGCACCACGCCAAACATGTGCTCGGGTGCAGCGTCGACGGAAATGGCCTCGCCCAGCGCGCTCGGCTTGCCGACCACGAAGGCCATCTCCAGCTCGTAGTCCAGCTTGCGGCACGCGCCGAAGATCGGGCGCGGTTGGTCCGGCAGCTTGAGCTGGCCCAGCGGGCGGTGCAGCGGCGTGCCGCTCACCACCACCGAGCTGGCGCGGCCGTTGTAGCCGATCGGGATCTCCAGCCAGTTGGGCAGCAGCGCGTTGTCCGGGTCACGGAACATGCGACCGACATTGGTGGCGTGCTCCTTGGACGAATAGAAATCCGTGTAGCCAGGAATGTCGATCGGCAGGTGCATCACGGCATGCGCCGCCGGCACCAACGCGCGGCTGTGCAGCGTGGCGTTGTCGCGCACGTGCATGTCGCTCGTGCTGAACAGCGTCTGCAGGCGCTTGCGCGTCTCGTGCCACACCGGCTTGCCCAGTGCGATGAAGGTGTTCAACGTGCCGGTGCGGAAGGCGCCGCGCGCGGAGGCGGGCAGCAGGCCGGCATCGTCCAGTGCGCCGAGGTCGATCACCTGGTCGCCCAGGGCCACGCCCGCGCGCGGCGAGGGGTTTTCCTTGGTGGAGAAGACGCCGAAGGGCAGGTTCTCCAGCGGGAAGTGCGTGTCGGGCGTGTTGGCCGATTCCAGCCAGCTCAAGAGTCGTGTGGTCATGGTGGGGGCGTGGTTCGTTCGTGTTGTCGGAAGACGGGCTCAGGGCTTGGTCGGGTCGAAGTGCTTCTGCAGGCCCTGCCAGCACTCGAAGTACTTGGCCTGCAGCTGCGCCGATTCGGCCGCAAAGCGCGTCGGGCGGATCACCGCGGGCGTCTCGAACATGAAGGCCATGGTGGCGTCCACCTTGTGCGGTTTCGTCGTGTCTCCATTGCTGGCCTTCTCGAACGTCTCGGCGTCGGGGCCATGGCCGCTCATGCAGTTGTGCAGGCTCGCGCCGCCCGGTACGAAGCCTTCGGCCTTGGCGTCGTACACGCCCTGGATCAGGCCCATGAACTCGCTGGCGATATTGCGGTGGAACCAGGGCGGGCGGAACGTGTTCTCGGCCGCGAGCCAGCGCGGCGGGAAGATCACGAAGTCGATGGTGTCCACGCCCGGTACGGCGGACGGGCTCTGCAGCACCAGGAAGATTGACGGGTCCGGGTGGTCGTAGCTGATCGAGCCGATGGTGTTGAACAGGCGCAGGTCGTACTTGTACGGCGCGAAGTTGCCGTGCCAGGCCACCACGTCCAGCGGCGAGTGGCCGATCTTGGCGCGCCACAGGCTGCCCTGGAACTTGGCGACGAGTTCGAAATCGCCCTCGCGGTCTTCGTACCAGGCATGCGGCGTGAGGAAGTCGCGCGGGTTGGCCAGGCCGTTCGAGCCGATCACGCCCAGGTCCGGCAGGCGGAAGAGCGCGCCGAAGTTCTCGCAGATGTAGCCGCGTGCCTCGCCCTCCGGCAGCTCGACGCGGAAGCGCACGCCGCGCGGCACGACCACGATCTCCAGCGGCTCGACATCGAGCACGCCCATTTCCGTCAGCAGGCGCAGGCGGCCTTGCTGGGGCACGATCAGCAGTTCGCCGTCGGCGTTGTAGAAGAAGCGGTCGGTCATCGACGCGTTGGCGGAGTACAGGTGGATGCCGCAGCCGGTCTGCGCATCCGGGCCGCCGTTGCCGGCGAAGGTGACGATGCCATCGATGAAATCGGTGCCAGCGGCTGGCGTAGGCAGCGGGTCCCAGCGCAACTGGTTGGGCGAGGGCGGCACCTCGTTGAAGCTGCTGTGGAAGCGGCTTTGCGCGATGGCCTCGAACGGCAGGTGCACTGCGCCCGGGCGGATGCGGTACAGCCACGAGCGGCGGTTGTGCGCGCGCGGCGCGGTGAAGGCGGTGCCGGAAAGCTGCTCGGCATACAGGCCGTACGGCGCCTTCTGCGGCGAGTTCTGGCCGTGCGGCAACGCGCCCGGCAGGGCTTCGGTGGCGAACTCGTTGCCGAAGCCGCTCTGGTAAGCGGGCCGGTCCAGCGACGCAGGGGTGAATGCGTTCTTGGCCGTCGGGGCGAGCATGTTCATGGGGAAGTCCTCGAGGTGAAGAGGTGCGTCAAGAGAAAGCGTAGTCGTTACAGCGTGATCAGGCCGGGCGGCGTGCAGCAAAGCGAGCGGCGTCGGGGCCACTGGCGGCCAGCGTCAACGCCAGCACCATGCCGAACGACACCAGCGCCGGCACCGCCGCGGCCGAGAACAGCGCCGTACCAGTCCACTGCATGGCAATCAATTGCCCGCCGACCACCGGGCCCAGCACCGAGCCGATACGGCCCACGCCCAGGCTCCAGCCGATGCCGGTGGCGCGCAGCGTGGTCGGGTAATACGTGGCGGCCAACGCATTCACCGCCGGCTGCCCACCGACAATGCAAAAACCTGCCACGAACACCACCGCCACCAGCAGCGGCAGCGCCGCCGCCACATGGCCGATCAGCGCCACGGTGGCACAGGCGATCAGGAAGCACACCGCCAGCACGCGCACGAAACCGAGGCGGTCGATCAGGCGGCCCAGCGTGAGCGTGCCGATCACGCCGCCCACCTGCAGGGCGGTCGCCACCAGCACCGAGGTGTCCGTCGGGTAACCCGCATCGCGGATCAGCGTCGGCAGCCAGTTCGACAGGAAGTACAGGTCGATCAGGTTCATGAAGTTGATGACCCACAGCACCAGCGTGACCTTGGCGCGGCCCTCGGTGAACAGCGCCGAGACCGGCATGCCGTGCGCGGGCGCCTCGGGCACCACGAACTGCGTCTGCGCATTCACCTGCAATTGCGGAGCGAGCTTGCCCAGCCAGCGTGCGAGGCGTTGATGGCGCGTCTGCGGATCACCCTTGAGGACAAGATATTGCAGCGACTCGGGCAGCCACAGCGCCATCATCGTGCCGATCACCAGCGGCACCAGCCCGCCGACCAGGAACACCGCCTGCCAGCCAAACCGCGACAGCAGCGCCGCGCTCACGAACCCGCCCAGAGCCGCGCCCACCGTAAAGCCGCACGACACCAGCATCATCCACGTCACACGCGAGCGCGCCGGGCTGAACTCACCGGCCAGCGCCATCGCGTTGGGCATGATGCAGCCCAGGCCCAATCCGGTGATAAAGCGCAGCACGAGCAGCGCCTGCACCGTCTGCACCTGCGTGGTGGCCAGCATGCACGCGGCAAAGAAGAAGGTGGCAATGATCAGCACCGGCCGCCGCCCGAAGCGGTCGCCCAGCACGCCAAAGACGAGTGAGCCGACCAGCATGCCGAACAACCCGGCGCCGAACACCGGCCCAAGGCTCGCCTTGGTGATGTTCCAGTCCTTGATGATGGCCGGCGCCACATAGCCCATGGCCTGCACGTCAAAGCCGTCGATGATCAGGCACAGCCCGCAGATGGCGAGCAATAGGATCTGGAAGCCGCCCACCTTGCCTTGGTCGATCAGGCGGGTGAGGTCGATGGAAGACGATGCAACGGGTGAAGCAGGCGCAGCGGGGGCAGGGCGCATGGTGGTCTCCGGTGGCGGCATTTGTTTGGGCCGCTCTGTCGTTCTGGTTGGGTAGCGCGTATTGTCCGGATCGGGTGAAAATTTGGAATATCAATGCGAGAATGCATGCTATTGATATTGTGAATGTGGAGGCCGAGCCATGCTGAACCTGCGGGATGTGGACCTGAACCTGCTGGTGGTCTTCCAGGAGATCCTGCGCGAGAAGCGCATTTCCGCCGTGGCCGAGCGGCTGGGGCTGTCGCAGCCGGCCGTGAGCAACGCGCTGGCCCGCCTGCGCCAGACCTTCGATGACGAGCTGTTTGTGCGTACCCCGCGCGGCATGATGCCGACCGCACTGGCCGAGCAACTGGCCGAGCCAGTGGCGATGGCGCTCGATACGCTGCAGCGGGCGCTGGGCCAGCGCACCCATTTCGACGCCGCCAGCTCGACGCGTAGCTTCACCATCGCCATGAGCGACGTCGGCGAGGTGTATTTCATGCCGGTGCTGGCCCAGCTCTGTGCGGAGCAGGCGCCCGGCGTGCGCATCGATACGGTGCGCGCGGGCGCGTTCGATATGAAGGCGGGGATGGAGGCGGGCGCCATCGACCTCGCCATCGGCGCGTTCGACGACCTGTCGGGCGAGAGCGTGTTCCAGCGCCGCCTGTTCCAGCAGGACTACGTGACGATGTTCCGGCGCGGCCACGTGTTGGGGGAGGGCGAACTGACACTGGAACGCTTTCGCGCCGCGTCGCACCTCGTGGTGGCCAGTTCCGCCAGCCCGTACAACGCCATCGGCCCGTTGCTCGACAAGGCGGGGATCACGCAATCCGCGCGCTTCTCGGTGCCGCACTTCGTGGCGGTGCCCTACATCGTCAGCACGACGGATCTGGTGGTGACGGTGCCGCGCAAGCTGGCCGAGCGCGCGGCGCCGCCGTTCGGGCTGCAGTTCGTGGCGCCGCCGCTGAAATTGCCCGCCCTGCAGACCAACGTGTTCTGGCACCGGCGCTTCCACCAGGACGCCGGCAACCAATGGCTGCGCAACCTCGTCGCGCAGCGTTTTGCAGAATTGGAGCGCTAGGCCTCAGCCCGCCGAGATGGTGTGCTGCAACTGCTCGCCCAAGCCGGCGATGCCCAAGCGCATGGTCTGCCCCGCCTTCAGGTAGACCGGGTTCGGCTTGATGCCCAGCCCAACGCCCGGCGGCGTGCCGGTCGAGATGACGTCGCCCGGCTGCAGGCTCATGCAGCGGCTCAGGTACGCCACCAACTGCGCCACGCCAAACACCATCGTGCGCGTGTTGCCGTTCTGGTAGCGGTGGCCATCCACCTCCAGCCAGAGGTCCAGCGCCTGTGGGTCGGGCACTTCGTCGCGTGTGACGAGCCACGGGCCGAGCGGGCCGAATGTATCGAAGCCCTTGCCCTTGTCCCATTGGCCGCCGCGCTCGATTTGCCATTCGCGCTCGGACACATCGTTGACGACGCAGTAGCCGGCAACGTAGTCCAGTGCATCAGCCTCGTCGATGTACTTGGCGGCCTTGCCGATCACCACGCCCAATTCGACTTCCCAATCGGTCTTGACGGAGCCGCGTGGGATCTCGATGTTGTCGTTTGGGCCGCAGATGGCGCTGGTCCATTTGTTGAAGACGACCGGCTCGGTGGGCACCGGCAGGCCGGATTCCGCAGCGTGGTCGGCGTAGTTCAGGCCGATGCAGACCAGCTTGCCGACGCGCCCGACGCACGGGCCGATGCGTGGCTGGCCGCTCACCGTCGGCAGCGTGGTCGGGTCGATGTCGCGCAGCCTGGTAAGCGAGGCATCCGACAGCACGCTGCCGGCAATGTCGTCGACAATGCCAGACAGGTCACGGATCGTACCGGCGGCATCCAGCAGACCCGGTTTCTCTTCGCCCTTGGGGCCGAAGCGCAGCAGTTTCATGGCAAGACTCTGAGTGGTTGAGGGAACATCGGTTGGGTCAGTTGGACCAGCCGCCGTCGATCAGGTGCACCTGGCCCGTGGTGAACGCCGCCTCGTCGGACGCCAGGTAGGCGGCCAGCGCGGCGATCTCCTCCGGCTGGCCCAGGCGCCCCATCGGCTGGCGTGCCACGAAGGCAGCTTCGATCTCGGCGCGCGGCTTGCCTTGTGCGCTTGCCTGTTCATCGATGCGCTTCGCGAGCGACGGCGACACCACGGTACCTGGGCAGATTGCGTTGCAACGAACGCCGCGCGCCACGAAGTCTGCGGCCACCGCCTTGGTCAGCCCGATCACGGCGGCCTTCGACGCGCCATATACGAAGCGGTTCGGCACGCCCTTGATACTCGACGCGGCCGACGCCATGTTGATGACGCTGCCGCCACCGCGCTCCAGCATCGCAGGGAGGAATGCTCGGATCGTACGGTACATCGACTTGACGTTGAGGTCGAAGGAAAAGTCCCAGGCGTCTTCGTCGCAGTCGAGCACCGAGCCGGCATGCACGAAGCCCGCGCAGTTGAAGAGGATATCGACGGCGCCGAGTTCGGCGGCGAGCGCGTTCACCTGCCCGGTGTCGCGCACGTCCAGGCAGCGCACCTCGAATGGCGCGTCGTTGAGCCCGTCGATGCGGAGGTCGGTGGCAATCACGCGGGCGCCTTCGCGGGCGAAGCGCTCGGCGCAGGCGCGGCCGATGCCTTGGGCGGCGGCTGTCACGAGGGCGGTCTTGCCGGTCAGCCGGCCTTGGAGTGTGGACGTGGTCATCGAGGCATCCACTCCGTCATTCCTTGGGCAGCAAGTAGGCCTGGCGCGCAAACAGGCGCCAGCCGTCCGGATGCTTCTTCCACACCTGCAGTACGCCGATATGCGCGGTGCTCGTCTTGCTGTCCGGCAGGTTATTGACCGAGTCGAACACGTGGCGCACCCAGGCGTTGTCACCGTTCACCTGGACGGCCTGGTTGGTCAACACAATCGATTGGAACGAGTTCGTGCCGTCCAGCGTGTTGAGGAAGGCCGCGCGGTCTTCCAGCTTGCCGGACGAGTGGCCGTAGGTCAGATCGTTCTCGATGAGCGACTTGAGCGTGGCGCCATCGCTGGCGACCATGGCGACACGCAGGCGCTCGACGGTCTGAGCGACAGTCTCTGTGTCCGTGGCCGCGTGGGTGAGGGCGCTGCCCGCGACGAGGGCGACGGTCATGACGACGCCGGCAGCGCGGCGGGTGAGCGGGTGCAAAGGCATGGGGGTTCTCCTCTCTGGTCTTGTTGAGGGCGCATCGTCGGCGCTCAGAAGTGGGCTTCGCGTTCCAGCGCGGGTGTGGGCGGCATGCCCGCAGTGTCCGGCTCGGGCAATGGCGCAGCACGGCCTACGCGCCGCACCCACATCGCCGTCAGGATCGGCACGACGATCGCCGTTACGAGGCAGGCGGTGGCCACCAGCGCGGTCGCAGCGGGCACCATGGGTTTGAACTTGGGGATCATCTCGCCGATGATCGCCGGGTTGGCCACCGCGGCCCCGGCTGTTGAAGACGCCGCCAGCCCCGCCGCGCCATTGCCGCCAGCGATGAACTTGTCGGCCAGGATCAGCGGCACGCCCGTGATGACGATCACCGTCAGGCCGAGCAGCAGGCCCGGGAAGCCGCTCTTGGCAATCACGTTCAGGTCGATACCGTTGCCCAGCGCAAAGCCGAAGAACGGAATGAGCGGATGCACGCAGCGGCCGAACAGCTCGCGCAGTTCGCTGTCGAGATTGCCCAGCGTGAAGCCGATCAGGAAGGGCAGCACGGCGCCCACGAACAGCCGTGTCTCGAACACGGCAATGCCGGTCGCGCCCAGGATCAGCATGCTCACCAGCGGCCCCGATTCCACCGACATCAGAACGAAGGCGCCGGCTTCCTCCTTGGTGCCGTACTGCTGCATGACGGCGGCGTAGAGCCCGCCGTTGGTCATGTCCATCGACGTGGTGATCGCCAGCAGCGACAGCCCGGCCAGGATGCCGGTCTTGATGCCCTCGTCGGGGATGAATTGCGCGGCGACTAACGTCGCCAGCCATGCCACTGCGATCTTGGTCAGCAGCAGCGTGCCCGACTTGCGCAGCACCACGCCGGTGGCGCGCAGGTCGATGGTGGCACCCATGCAGAAGAACCATACCGCCAGGATCGGCACTGTGCCGGTGATCAGGCCGTTGGTGAACGAGCCGAAGTACTTCCCCGCGTTGGGCGCGAACGTGTGCACGCATGCGCCCAACAGCAGCGGCACGAGCATCAGTCCGCCCGGAATGCGGTCCATCGCCTTCTTGATCTTCACGTCTCCTCCATGGACGTCTGCGCGTCCGGTTGGTTGGGGGTGCTGCCGTCGGGCTGACTATAGCAGTTGATGTGGAACGATGTTCCATGTTTTTGATTTCAAGGATTGATCGTTTACCCTGGCGCTCAAATGTGTGCGATGCATCGTTTGTGGGATTGGGTTGTGCCTCGCATCAAAAATTCGGATCGACGTTCCGTATTTTTGTTTTTTGTGATTCAATCCCGCTCAGAACAGCCGGCGGCGCAGTCGCTACGGTGTATCCCCCAACGGAGAAACGGCATGGATGTGCGGCAAGGCATTCACAGCGAACACGCGAAAACCCTCGACACGGCGGGCCTGCGTCGCCAGTTCCTGGTGGAGCAGGTGTTCGAGCGCGATGCGCTCAAGCTCACCTACAGCCACATCGACCGGATCATCGTGGGCGGCGCGTGGCCTGCGACACGGCCGGTGGAGGTGCCGGGGTCGCTCGCCAAGTCGATGGGTGTGAGCCATCTACTGGAACGCCGCGAGCTGGGCGCGATCAACATCGGCGACGCAGGCTGGGTGGAGGTGGACGGCGTGCGGCATGCCGTCGGCAACGAAGAGGCCATCTATATTGGCCAAGGCGGCAAGAACGTCGTCTTCGGCAGCGACGATGCGGCGCGTCCCGCCAAGTTCTACATCAACTGCGCGCCGGCCCACACGGCGTATCCGACCCGCACGATCACGCTGGCGCAGGCCTCGCCGGAAACCCTGGGCGACGCGTCCACCAGCAACCGGCGCACGATCTACAAGTTCATCGTGCCGGATGTGCTGCCCACCTGCCAGCTCTCGATGGGCATGACCAAGCTGGAGCCCGGCAGCCTGTGGAACACCATGCCGTGCCACACGCACGAGCGGCGCATGGAGGTGTACTTCTATTTCAATCTGCCGGACAACGCGGCGGTGTTTCACATGCTTGGCGAGCCGCAGGAGACGCGCCACATCCTGGTGCACAACGAGCAGGCGGTGATCTCGCCAAGCTGGTCGATCCACTCGGGCGTGGGCACGCAGGCCTACACCTTCATCTGGGGCATGGTCGGCGAGAACCAAGTGTTCCACGATATGGACCACATCGCCGTTGCCGACCTGCGCTGACACCATGCGGCTTGAAAACCCCTACCTCCAGAAGGCCGATGATGGTGCGTGCCACGCGCTCGCCAGCCTGTTTGATCTGACCGGCAAGGTGGCCATCGTCACCGGCTGCAATACGGGGCTGGGCGCGGGCATGGCGGCGGCGCTGGCGGCGGCCGGTTGTGACATCGTCGGGGCCAATCGTTCCGATGCTGCGCAGACGGCGCGCTGTGTGGAGTCTGCCAGCCGGCGCTTCGTCGACGTGCGCGCCGATCTGTCTTCGCTCGCGCCCATCGACCCCATCATCGAAGCGGCCATGGACACCTTCGGCCGCGTCGACATCCTCGTCAACAACGCCGGCATCATCCGCCGCTGCGACGCGCTGGACTTTACCGAGGCCGATTGGGACGCCGTGCTCGACGTCAACCTCAAGGGCGTGTTCTTCCTCTCGCAGGCGGTGGCGCGGCAGCTTGTGAAGCAGGGCGGGCGCGGCAAGATCATCAACGTGGCGTCGATGCTGTCGTTCCAGGGCGGCATTCGCGTGCCGTCGTACACGGCGGCCAAGAGCGGGGTGCTGGGGCTGACGCGGCTGCTGGCCAACGAATGGGCGGCGCGCGGCATCAACGTCAACGCCATCGCGCCGGGCTACATGGCCACCGACAACACGGCGCAGTTGCGCGAAGACTCGCAGCGCAGCGAGGAGATCCTCAACCGCATTCCGGCCGGGCGCTGGGGCGTGCCGGACGATCTGGCGGGCGCGGTGGTCTTCCTCGCCTCGGCGGCGTCGGACTACGTGCACGGCCACACGCTCGCCGTGGATGGCGGTTGGCTGGCTCGCTAGAGGGCGGATTGACGGACCGCGGCATGACACGGGTTATGCTCTCTGCCGAATTGCACTTCACGGAACCACGAGAGATGAAAGCCACGCCCCGGCAACGCAAGCCGGACGACACGCCTGCCAATGAACCCGCCGATGCCGGCGCTGACAAGGCCGAATCGGTCTCGGCTGTCGACAAGGTGTTCATGATCCTGAGCGCGATGGGCGAGCTGGGCGCCGTGGGCCCGAGCGAGCTGTCGCAGCGGTTGGGCATGTCGAAGACGACGGTGCACCGCTTCCTGCAGACGCTCAAGGGCCTGGGCTACGTCGCGCAGGAAGGCCCGGATGCAGATGGGGACCGCTACCGCCTGACCATCCGCCTGTTCGAGCTTGGCGCCAAGGCGCTGGAGAACGTCGACCTCGTCCGCGAGGCCGACACCGAGATGCGCCGCATCGGCCAGCTTACGCGCGAGGCCGTGCACCTGGGCGCCTTCGACGAAGACGCCATCATTTATATCCACAAGATCGACGCTGACTACGGCCTGCGCATGCAGTCGCGCATCGGCCGGCGCAACCCGCTGCACAGCACGGCCATCGGCAAGGTGCTGCTGGCGTACATGGCGCCGGACGAGGCGCGCGAGGTGCTGTCGCAAGTCGAGTTCAAGAAATCCACGCAGAAGACGCTGGGCTCGGCCGAGGCGGTTCTCAGCATCCTGCCGCGCGTGCGCCAGCAAGGCTTCGGCGAGGACAACGAAGAGCAGGAAGACGGTCTGCTGTGCATTGCCGTGCCGGTGTTCGACCGCTTCGGCCACGTGATCGCCGGGCTGTCGATCTCGTTCCCGACCATGCGTTGCGGGGCGGATACCAAGGCGCACTATGTAGCGCTGCTGCAGCAGGCCGGGGCGGCGATCTCGTCGCGCCTGGGGTATCACGCCACGCAGGGCTGAGGGCCCTGCAAGGTTTGCCGATCCGTCCTATCCTCTGCGCTGTTTTCCCCATCTGAGCCCGCGCGCTCAGCTTCTCTTCACCACGTACCGGAGTTGACGACATGCGTTACAACCAGTTGGGTCGGACGGGCCTGTTCGTATCCGAGTTGTGCCTGGGCACCATGACCTTTGGCGGCACCGATGGCATCTGGCAGCACATTGGCGACCTGCAGCAGATCGACGCGGAACGCCTGGTCGGGCGCGCGCTCGATGCCGGCATCAATTTCATCGACACCGCCGATGTGTATTCGAACGGCGTGTCCGAACAGATCACCGGGCAGGCGCTCAAGAACCTGCGCGTGCCGCGCGACCGCGTGGTCGTCGCCACCAAGGTGTTCGGCCAGACCGGCGAGGGCGCGAACGCTCGCGGCGCCTCGCGCTATCACATCATGGACGGCGTCAAGGCGAGCCTGCAGCGCCTGCAGCTCGACCATATCGATCTCTACCAGATCCACGGCTTCGACCCGGCCACCCCGATTGAAGAGACGGTGCGTGCGCTCGACACGCTCGTGCAACAGGGGCACGTGCGTTACGTTGGCGTGTCGAACTGGGCGGCGTGGCAGATCGTCAAGGCGTTGGGTATCGCGGAGCGCCTTGGCTGCGCGCGCTTCGAAAGCCTGCAGGCCTACTACACCATCGCCGGCCGCGACCTGGAGCGCGAGCTGGTGCCAATGCTGCAGAGTGAAGGCCTCGGCCTGATGGTGTGGAGCCCGCTGGCCGGTGGCTTGCTCAGCGGCAAATACGGCCGCGAGCAGCAGGGCGTGGAGGGCAGCCGCCGCACCACGTTCGATTTCCCGCCGGTGGACCGCGAGCGCGCTTTCACCTGCGTCGACGCGATGCGCGTCATGGCCGATGCGCGCGGCGTGTCGGTCGCACAGATCGCGCTCGCGTGGCTGCTGCACCAGCGCGCGGTGACCACGGTGATCGTCGGCGCCAAGAAGGTCGAGCAGCTCGACGACAACATCGCCGCCACGCAGGTCGAGCTGACGGCGGACGAACTGGCGCAGCTCGATGGGCTGAGCCGGCTGCCGGCCGAATACCCCGGCTGGATGCTGGAGCGGCAGGGCGAATACCGCCGCGACCAGCTTGCCGGAACGCGGCAGGCCGCGCGCTAGCCACCCGTCACCAGCTCGAACCGTTCGCCCTTGAACACGCGACTCGGGTTGCCGCGCTCCACCTGATGGTGGAGCGTGCGCCGTTGCGCGCGCCGGGCGGCGTTGAGCTCCGCGTCATGATTGGCCAGCTTGTGCGCCAGCAGCAGCACGGCCAGCCGCTTGTTGGCGTGCTGGCTGCGCTCGGTCTGCACCTTCACGCTGATGCCGGTGGCGAGATGGATGGCGCGCACCGCCGATTCCGTCTTGTTCACATGCTGCCCACCCGGTCCGGACGAACGCGTGGTCTCGAAGCGGATCTCGCTTGGCAGCGTTTCCGACGGCGCCTCGCAGCGCGCCACGCCGAAGAACCAGTTCTTGCGGGCATGGCGCGGGCGATAGGGGCTCGGGCACGTCCACTGGATCGTGCCGACCCAGCGTTGCGCGATGGCGTCTTCGGCATCGCCCTCCAGGCTGATCAGCGCCGAGCACAGCGTGCCGGTGTGTGCCCCGTCCTCCTGTTCCAGGATTTCGAGCCGCACCCCAGCTTGGGCTGATTCGCGCGCCAAGTACGCCAACGCCTTGCCGACGGCCAACTCGCACTCGGCCGGCCCCTGCGCAGAAGAGAATTGCAGCAACACCATCAGCAGCACTCCCCACGCGTCTTGTACGTCAGCACCGGGCGCAGGCGCGCGAGCACCTTCACCAGGCCCGCCTCCACCAGCGGCGCGATGACGCTGTCGATCGGCTTGTAGGCTTCGGGGGCCTCTTCGTAGATCAACTGCTTGTCTTCGCAGACCACGTGTCCGCCCAGACTGGTGCGGTGCAGCTGCGCGGGCGTGAAGCGCCGCACGAGGCGGTCCTTGCACTCGCTGCGCATCCATTTGCGGCCGGCGCCATGGGCGAGCGAGAACAGGCCGTGCTCGCTCGGCTGCGGGGCGACGAGGTAGCTGTAATCCCCGCGCGAGCCGGGGATGACGACCAGCCCCGCATCGGACGGCGTCGTGCCCTTGCGGTGCAGCCAGCCGCGTTCACCGTCGACCGTGGCCGGTGCGACGAAGTTATGGTGCACGTCCAGCAGCGGCTTGCCTGCGGCATGCAGCCGATCGAGCATGCGGCGCGCAATCAGCTCGCGGTTGGCCTTGGCGAAGTGCAGTGCCGTGTCGTGGCGCGTCAGATAGGCCGTGCAGGCGGCATCGTCCTGCGCCAGCCCGGCGTGCCCGTGCGTGCGCACCTGTTCTTCCAGGATCGCCTGGCCGAGCCCGCGCGAGCCGCTGTGCACGAGCAGCAGAAGCTGTCGCGGGTTCAACGGCAGGTCGGCCGCGTCATCGTAGATGGCGTCCACGCGCTGCAGCTCGGCGAAATGGTTGCCGCCGCCGATGGTGCCGAGCGCCGCACCAAAGCCGGTGCCGGCCGGTGCCAGCGATGCTGCCAGTTCATGCCAGCTTTCATCGAGCGGCGTGTCGATGTTGCCGAGCCGCTTGTCCAGCTTGTCGAGGCTGACCTTGTTGGCGTCCAGGTCGGTGGCCCACAGCGCCATGCCGCAGCCGATGTCGTTGCCGATCAGCGCCGGATACAGGCGGCCGACCGAGAAGAACGCCGCGCCCACGGGGTAGCCGCGACCAGGATGCAGGTCGGGCATGCCGGCCACATGGCGCATGCCGTCGAGTGCTTTCGTTGTTTGGAGTTGTTGGATCGCGTCGCCTTCGATCCAGGTGTCGTCCGAGGCGATCAGGGTGACGCCGTCGAACAAATGCAAGATGCAATTGCCCATGAAGATTCCATATCAGGTTCAGAAAAACGTCTGATGTGGCAGGCCGAAGGGCCGGGGCAATGCGAAGACGCTGTGAGCTACAGCGCGAGAGATTCGATCAACCCAGGCAAGGGCCTGCAAAGGGGGAAACGAGGTGACGCATGATTTTTGTCCTCCTATGCAAAAGTGATTGATCGGTAAGCGGGGCGGATACTAGTGGCCTGTAACGATTGAATCGGGAGTAATGCGACGAGTTGGGTCGAAGTATTTCCACTTCACCGGCTTGGGCTGCTTGTTGTACTGACGGATGTAGCGCATGAGCTTGCGCTTGAGGTCAGCCACTGAGGTGAAGACGCCCCGCGCAATCACATCGCGCTCGATCTTGGCGAACCACAACTCGACCTGATTGAGCCAGGACGAATAGGTCGGCGTGAAGTGCATGTGGACCGTGGGGTGCTCAGCCAAGAATGCGCTGACCTGCTTGGTCTTGTGTGCCGAGAGGTTGTCGGCAATGACGTGAATCTCTTTACCGCTGGGCTGATTGGCGACGATGTCGGCGAGGAAGGCCACGAACTCCGCCGAGGTATGGCGCGTGGCCGTCTTACC
>CAJXMR010000061.1 GCA_913056305.1 uncultured Ralstonia sp. | reverse complement strand
TCGTGAAGTAGCAGCTGTTGGTATGGCGCACGACCTGGTTGCGGATGTTTTCCGTGACGACCTTGATGCCGATCTCCATCGACGTGCGGCCGGTGTAGTTGACCGAGGCCAGGAAGGTCACCAGCTCGCCCACGTGGATCGGCTGGCGGAACACCACCTGATCCACCGACAGCGTGACCACGTAGCGGCCGGCATAGCGGCTGGCGCAGGCGTAGGCCACCTGGTCGAGCAGCTTGAGGATGTGGCCGCCGTGCACGTTGCCCGAGAAGTTGGCCATGTCGGGGGTCATCAGCACGGTCATGCTGAGCTGGTGGGAGTGCGCGTTCATGAGACGTCGGATGGGGGCAGAGGAGGGGTGTTTGGGACGAAGAAATGGGTACGCTCGGGCGTTTAGCGGAGCATTCTGCCTGAAACTTTCTGCGCTGCGTCATTGATCTGGCGCAGCGTTTGTCCATGACGACGGTGGTGTTCCATGCGCGGTTTTGGGGCATCGCGCTACACTGGGCGCCTCGATCACGTTGCATCACGCCGCGCAGGCGGCATCGCCCCATTCCCATGACTTCGTCTGCCTCCGTGCTCGCCCAGCCGCATGCGCTGGATGCCGAGCAGCAAGCCTTTTTCCACACCCACGGTTACCTGATCCTGCGCAGCCTGGCCGGGCAGTCCGAATGCGCCACGCTGCTGGCGGCCGCCCGCGCGGCGCTGGAGCAGGCGGCGGCGCCGGTCGAGCTGGAAACCGACGTCGGCTATGCCGGCGCGCCCACCTCGCGCGAGGCGGAGGGCGGCCAGACGGTGCGCCGCCTGCTCGATGCCGATTCGCGTGGCACACCGTATCGCGAATGGACGCGCGACGCGCGCGTGGCCGGCACGATTGCCCAGTTGGTCGGTACGCCGGTGCATTTGTCGCTGGCGCATCACAACTGCGTGATGACCAAGCACCCCGCCTTCGGCACGGCCACGCACTGGCATCGCGACAGCCGCTATTGGTCGTTCGCGCGCAACGAGCTGGTCTCGGTGTGGCTCGCGCTGGTGGAGGAAACCGTGGACAACGGCTGCCTGTGGGTCATTCCGGGCAGCCACGTGCTGGAGCTGCCGGCCGAGCGCTTTGACGACAAGCTCTTCCTGCGCCAGGACGTGCGCGAAAACCGCGCGCTGATCGACACCGCCCGCCCGGTGCCGCTGCTGCCCGGCGACGTGCTGTTTTTCCACTGCAACACGTTTCATGCGGCGCGCGCCAATCAAACCGGCGCAGTGAAGTTCTCGCTGGTCACGACCTACTATGGTGGTGACAACACGCCGCTTCCGGGCACGCGCTCATCGGCGCGGCCGGACCCGGTGGTGGCCTGAACCCGCACGCGTCCGGCGCATGCGTCGGTGTCCAACGTTTGCGCAGGCGCCTCTGTAGGCGCCTGCCTGACAGATGGGTGCCGCGCGCGTTTGCTAAGGTGGGGCCCAGTTCTGCATCACACGGAGGATGGCATGCCGATACGGGAAGTGGTCCACGGTGCGCATGTGATCCTGGTCGATCCCCTGCAGCGCGAAGATCATCGCTGGTTCGCGCGCTTCCAGATCTGCCGCGCCGGCCAGGTCGTGTGCGACTGGGAATCCGTCGAGATGCCCGAAGGCTTCATCTCGCCGCAACTCGCCATCAGTGCGAGTGTGCTGCTGGCCGAGCAGCGCCTCGCCCATCTGCCGCACTGACTGCGCCCTCCCGGGCGCGTTGCATTTTCTGCGATCCACCTACTGCGTCCGTTCGCGTGACGGGTTCGTCGCGCGCAGCCACCGTTTGCGTCCTGCCCACTGCCGTTCGTCGCATCCGCCGCGACGGCCCCCAGGTGCCTGTCTAGACTGCCCCCTGAACGCCGGCCCTTGCCCTCGGCCGGCCTGTCAGGAGACCGTCCATGTCCGAAGTGTCGAAGTTGCTGCGCCGCGCGCTGGTTGCCGGTGGCGGGCTTGCCGTGCTGCTGGTGGGGTCGGCGTCTGCCGCCACACTCACCGTCACCGTCGAGGGCGCGCAGGGCCGCCAAGGCGCGGTGCGTGCGGCGATGTTTCGCGATGCCGCTCACTGGCTCAAGCCGGACGGTGCGGCGCGGGCCGACATCACTGCGCTCGACAGCGTGTCGGGCGCCAGCGTCACCTTCGTCTACCCAGACCTGCCCGCCGGGCGCTACGCGCTGTCGGTCTTCCACGATGCCAACGGCGACGGCAAGCTCGACACCAACCCGGCCGGCATTCCCATCGAGCCCTACGGCTTCAGCCGCGACGCACGCGGGCGCTTCGGCCCGCCGTCATTCGACGATGCCGCCATCGACGTGCAGGGCGACCAGCACGTGACGATCCATCTCCGCTGAAGGGGCGCGCGCCATGCAACGTCGATCGTTCCTCGCGGCCCTGGGCGCCGCACCGTTTGGCCTGACCCTGCGCGACGTCATGGCCATGCCCCCCAACGCAGCCGCCGAGCCCGATGCCTGGGCCACCGGGTTTGCCGCTGCGCGTGCACGCCAGCCGTGGCTCGCAGGCTATCAGGGCGCGAGTGCCGACCTGCCGCCGAGCACGCTCGCCGTGGAAGGCGCGTTCCCGCCCGCGCTGCACGGCGCGTTCTACCGCAACGGCCCGGCGCGGCACGAGATCGGCGGCGTGCGCTACCACCACCTGTTCGAAGGCGACGGCATGATCCAGCGCTACGACATCCGCGCGGCGGGCGTCACGCACCGCGGCGTGTTCGTGCGCACCGACAAGTTCGAGGCCGACAGTGCCGCCGGGCACCCGCAGCGCGCCACCTTCGGCACCGCCAACCCGGACATGGAGCCGGTCGCCGCGCCCGATGCCATCAACGTTGCCAACACCAGCCTGGTGATGCAGGGCAACGAGATGCTGGCGCTGTGGGAGGGCGGCTCGGCCACGCGCGTCGATCCGGACACGCTGCGCACGCTCGGCATCAAGACCTGGCGCGCCGACTATGCCGGCATGCCGTTCTCCGCGCACCCCAAGGTGGAGCCGGACGGCACGCTGTGGAACTTTGGCGTGAGCAGCGCCGCGGGTTTGCTGACGGTGTATTGCGTGGGCGCGGATGGCGCGCTCAAGCGCGTGCAGTCGGTGCCGGTGCCGGACGTGGCGATGGTGCATGACTTTGCCGTGACCGAGCGCCACCTGGTGTTCCTGCTGCCGCCGTTCGTGTTCGACAAGGAACGCGCGCAGAGCGGGGTGTCGTTTCTCGATGCGCACGTCTGGCGCCCGGAACTCGGCATGCGCGCGCTGGTGCTCGACAAGAACGACGCCGAGCGCATGCGCTGGTTCCAGCTGCCGGCGGGCTTTGTCTTCCACCTTGGCAATGCGTGGTCGTCGCCCGACGGGCAGGAGATCCACCTCGACACTGTGCGCTCGGACGACGCCACCATCGTCACCACCACGTTGCGCGAGCTGATGCGCGGGCAGACGCGCCCCACGCCGGGCGCACACCTGACGCAATTGCGCCTGAACCTGCGCACCGGCCGCGCCGAGCAGGTCGCCACCGAGCACGTGGCCGAGTTTCCGAAGATCGACACGCGCCGTACCACGCTGCGTCATCGCGCGCTGTTCTGCGTGGCCCACACGCGGCCGGCGGGCGACCCGCACCTGCTGCCCGGCTTCGACACGCTGATGCGCTTCGATACGGAGTCAGGCAAGACCGCGCAATACCGCTTTGCGCAGCGCGTGCTGGTGGAGGAACACGTGTTCGTGCCGGCCTCGGCCACCGCCCGCGAAGGCGAGGGCTGGCTGGTCGGCACGGTGTTCGATGTGGATGCTGGCTGCACCAAGCTCACGGCGTTTGATGCGCGTGACGTGGCGGCGGGGCCGGTGGCGACAGCCAAGCTGAGCGGCGCGGCGCCGCTCGGGCTGCATGGGTTGTTTCGTCCCGCTTAGTCGGGCGCGTAGTCGGGCTTAGCGGAACGCGGGCTCATCAAAGCTGCGCAGCTTGCGCGAGTGCAGCGTCTCGACGCCGTTCTCGCGTAACAGGCGCACGGTCTCCATGCCGATTGCCAAGTGCTGCGACACGCGCTGGCGATAGAACAGGTTGGCCATACCGCGCAGCTTGAGCTCACCATGCAGCGGCTTGTCCGACACGCACAGCAAGGTGCCATAGGGCACGCGCAGGCGGAAGCCGTTGGCGGCAATGGTGGCGCTTTCCATGTCGATGGCGATGGCGCGCGACTGGTTGAAGCGCGTGTACAGCGCCTGGTACTTCAGCTCCCAGTTGCGATCATCCGTGGAGACCACCGTGCCGGTGCGCATGCGCGCTTTCATGTCGGCGCCGGAGAGCCCGGTGATGCGCGCCACGGCTTCCTGCAGCGCGACCTGGATTTCGGCGATCGGGGGCACCGGCACCCACGGCGGCAGGTCCTGGTCGAGCACGTGGTCGTCGCGCACATAGGCGTGGGCGAGCACGTAGTCGCCGAGCTGCTGTGAGCGGCGCAGGCCGCCGCAGTGGCCGATCATCATCCAGCAATGCGGACGCAGCACGGCCAGGTGGTCGGTGATGGTCTTGGCGTTGGACGGGCCCACGCCGATGTTGACCAGCGTCACACCCAGGCGGTCTTCGCGCACCAGGTGGTAGGCCGGCATCTGCGGCAGGCCCTTGATGCGGTGCGAGTCGTCCGGCGCGGGCGTGCCGAGTTCGTGCACGGTGTCGCCGGGTTCGATAAAGCGGACGTAGCCCTCGTCGTTGCCGTCTTCCATCAGCTTGCGGCCGAGGGCGGCAAATTCATCGACGTAGCGCTGGTAGTTGGTGAACAGCACGAAGCGCTGGAAGTGCTTCGGGTGCGTGGCGGTGTAGTGGTACAGCCGCTGCAGTGCGAGGTCGACCCGCTCGGCGGTGAACATCGACAGCGGCTGCGGCTCGCCGTCGGCCGGGCGGTAGGTGCCGTTGGCGATGGCGTCGTCGATCATCGCCAGGTCTGGCAGCTCGAAGGCGCCGCCCAGCGCGCGCGCCTGCTCGGGGGTGATGTCGATGGTCGACGCCTCCACCACGAACGGCAGCGGGATCGGCCGGTCGCTGACGCCCACCACCACCGGGCTGTCGTGATAGTGCAGCAGGCGCTCGATCTGCCCGCGGTAGTACTCGCGGAAGAGATCGGGCCGCGTGAGCGTGGTGCCGTACACGCCCGGGTAGGCCACGGTGCCCCAGGCCGGACGCGCATCGCTCACCAGCGTTTTCGGATCGACGCTGATGCCGAGGTACGGGTAGCACGCAGGGGCGTCGTCGCCGCACTCCTCGCCGCGCGCGAAGGCTTGGAAGCGGTCGCGGATCGACTGCGCGGAGCGCTCGTAGATGGCGGTGATGCGCTCGACGGCGGAGTTGGCGTCGGTGCAGACCGCCAGGTCGTGCGCGGGATAGAGATTGGTGATGGCGCGGGTATCGGTCATGCACAAATAATACCGGCGTTTTGTTAAGCGTTGATAGCCGCCGGATAGCCATCACTGCGTGATGCATCAGGTACAGGCCTCAGCCACCGGCCGGGTGCGCCAACGCAGAAAGCGCCGCCAGAGCGCCGCGCGCGGCGGCCTTGCCGTGGCGCCGGCGCGCAGCCAGCCCGGCAGCGCCTCGACACCGCTGCACAGCGCGAAATACAGCACCGCCACCACGCCAAACACCTCGGCCGGATACGCCACCGTGCGGCTGTTGACCTGGCTGGCCGCCGTGGACAGCTCCACCACGCCCACGATATACGCCAGCGAGGTGTCCTTGACCGTCGACACCCACTGGTTAGCGAGCGATGGCAGCATGATGCGCCACGCCTGCGGCAGCACCACGGCGAGCAATGCCTGCCTGGGCGACATGCCCAGCGCCAGCGCGGCGTGACGCTGCCCCGCCCCCACGGCGCGCAAGCCGGCCTCCATGCTCTGAGCGATATAGGCGGCGCCCACGGCAGCCAGTGCCGTCACCACCGTGGCGGTCTCGGGCACGGCCACGCCCAGCGCCATCGGGACCAGAAAGTAGGCCCAGAACATCAGCATCAGCACGGGAATGGCGCGCAAGATCGCCAGCACGCCGCGCAGCGCGCGCGCCAGCCAGCGCAGGCCGGGCGCGGCGTCGAGCCGGTCCAGCAGCAGCGCACAGCCGACCCCCGCCACGGTGGCCGCCAGGCAGGCCAGCAGCGCCATCCACAGCGTCAGCGCGGCGCCCGAGAGCGGCCCGTTCGGATAGGGCCCGATCAGCAGGTAGCGCAGGTGCAGGACGAGGGTGTCGACCGTCATGCCGGCGCCCCCGCCCACGCGGCCGGCGAGGCGGGCAACCAACCCAGCCGACGCAATGCCCAGGGTGCCGCCCATTGCAGCAGCAGGATCACCGCCGCATACAGCACGGTTGCCACGGCAAAGGCCCGGAAGGCGAGCAGGGTATCGGTCTCCACCTGCCGCGCGCTGTAAGAAAGCTCCGCCAGCCCGATGCCCATCGCCAGCGACGTGTTCTTGATGGTGTTGGCGCATTGCCCCAGCAGCGGCAGCGCCGATACGCGCAGCGCCTGCGGCAGCACCACGCGCAGGAAGGCCGCGCGCGGCGTGAAGCCCAGCGACAGGGCCGCCTCGCGCTGGCCGCGCGGCACGGCCCGGATGCCGGCACGCAGCTCCTCCGAGTAGAAGGCGCCCGCATACAGCGCAATCCCGAACGCCGCCGCCAGAAACTCGAACGACGGCGCGGGCAGCCGCCAGCGGCCCAGCGTGATGCCGCTCCAACCTGTGACGGCGCCGACCACGTCTTCGCCCAGCAACTGCGCCGCCCCGAAATACCAGAAGAACAGTTGCACCAGCAGCGGTGTCTTGCGCAGGAAGGCCACCAGCCCGCGCGCAGGCAGGCGCAGCCACGGCCGGCCACTGGCGCGCAGGGCGGTCAGCAGCAGGCCGATGGCAAGCCCGCCGGCGATGGCCGCCGCCGACACCAGCAGCGTCATGCCGAAGCCCTCCAGCATCCAGCCCAGGTAGCGGGGCGGTAGCGGCTGGAGGACGCTGGGCAAGCTCACTTGGTGCTGCCGATGATGAAGTCGCGCGGCAGCGGCGCGGCGCTCTTCGGGCCGAACCAGCGGTCGTAGATGCGGGCGGCGGTGCCGTCCTTCTCCAGGCCTT
This sequence comes from uncultured Ralstonia sp., assembly GCA_913056305.1. Classification (GTDB taxonomy): domain Bacteria; phylum Pseudomonadota; class Gammaproteobacteria; order Burkholderiales; family Burkholderiaceae; genus Ralstonia. The sequence continues at coordinate 16,047 of CAJXMR010000061.1, read as the reverse complement.
GCAGGATCTGGTCGACGGCGGCTGTCAGCTGCGTCTCGCCCTTGGGCACGCCGATGCCCATGTACTCGCGCGTGAGCACGAAAGGCGAGATCTCCAGCGCATCGCGGTTGGGCAGCGTGGCCAGCAGCGCGCCCAGCTTGGCGCCGTCTTGCGCAAACGCCTGGATAGCGCCGCTGCGTAGCGCGGTGAGCGCCAGCGGGGAGTCGTCATAGGCGATCACGCGGGCGTTGGGGTAGCCCTCGCGCAGCGTGGTCTCTTGCGTGGTGCCCTTGTCCACGCCCAGGCGGATGCCGTCCTTCTTCAGGTCATCCGGCTGCTTGAGGACGCCCTTCTTGGCGATGAACTGCAGGCCGCTGGCGAAATACGGCGTGCTGAAGTCGATCTGCTTGCGGCGCTCGTCGGTGATGGTGAAGTTGGCGGCGATGATGTCGACCTTGCCCGAGGTCAGCAGCGGCACACGGTTGGCTGGGTTGGTGGCGCGCAGCTCCAGCTTGACGCCCAGCTTTCTGGCGATTTCCTGCGCGTAATCGACATCCAGGCCAACCGGCTGGCCGGTCTTGGCATCGGCCGCGCCAAACGGCGGGTTGGCGTCGAACACCCCCACGCGCAGCACGCCGGCGCGGCGGATGTCGTCGAGGCGGTCGGCGCGGGCGACCGGCGCGTGCAGCACCGCCATGGCCAATACCGCACCGATGGCCGCACCGGCGCTCAGGCGCGCGGCGTGGGCCAGGCCTTGCCGCGAGAAGAGTCCTGCTGTCATGACAACCCCCTGAATGAATGTTTGAGGGGGTCAAGCGTAGGGGGCATGCTGCGCCGCGCAAACGAATTCGTCGGCAGATCGATATGCGCGCCGCACCATTTCCGGGCACGGCCCGACCGACGTAGGGCTCTAGTTTTCTCAAGCCGTGCCGTTAGCTGCGGGTAGGGGAGTCGAGCGTGCGCCGCCGGGCTGGGCGCGCACAGCATCGCCCGATACACTGTGCGACAAAACAAAGAACGGGGAAGGATCGTGGACAGACCAGCGGAAGCGGCCGGCGGCGTCGGCCGTTTGCGTCCTTGCGCGTGCGGGAGGCGGCAGCCATGCTGATCGCCGTACTTGCGTGCGCCGTGCTGGTGTCCATCGCCCTGATCGGCCTGTCGTGGCCGCGGCGCGATGATCCGGAAGTCTCCACCTTCATGCTGCTGGCGCTGGGCACCGCGCTGTGGAGCGGCGCCCGGTTGATGGAGCTGGTCTCGTTCGACATGCCGGTACGCATCGGCTGGGCCAAGGTGGCGTATCTCGGCATCATGATGGTCCCGGCGGCGTGGCTGCGGCTGGTGCTGGGCCTCACGCGCCCGGAGCTGAACACCTTGCCGCTGGTGCGCACGGGCTGGGTGGCGGCGTTGCTGGTGGCCGCGGGCTACATCGGCCTGGTCGCCACCAACGAGCTGCACCACCTGATCTGGCTGGACGCGCGCTTCGTCATGATCGACGGCGTACCGCGCGCCATCTTCGACCACGGCCCGGTGTTCTGGGTGGGCACCGCCTACAACTATGCCTTGCTGGCGATGAGCCTGGTGCTGCTGACGCTGCCGGGCACCGACGCGGCCGCCACGCTGGCGCAGTCGGCACACGCGCCCTCGCGCACGCAGGTGCGCCTGGCGCTGGTGATCGGGCAACTGCTGCCGCTGGTGGCGCACCTGGCCTACCTGCAGCGCTGGACCACCGCCCTGGGCGGCGACCTGACCCCCGCCACGTTTGCCGTCAGCACCACGCTGCTGGGCTGGATCGTCCTGTGGCCGCGGCTGCGCGACACCGCCACCTACGCGCGCATCAAGATCATCGAGGCCATGCGCGATGGCTGCATCGTGCTGGCGCCGGACGGCACCATCGCCAGCATCAACGCGGCGGCACGGCACCTGCTGCCGGCCGCGCGGCTGCATGCGGCGCCGCCCGAGGTGCTGAACGTGCCGGTCATCCTGCGCGAGTTCGAGCGCACGCGCCTGCCCAACCGGCACCAAGTGTGGCTGCCCGAGACCGGCCGCACGCTGGAGATCACGCTCGAAGGCCTGGCCGATGCGCGCGGCCGGCACGCCGGCGTGTTCCTGCTGCTGCGCGACGTGACGCTCGAGCAATTGCAGCGCGCCGGCATGGCCAGCGCCCAGGACGCGCTGCGCGGCGAGCTGCAGCGCACGCAGGCCAAGCTCACGCTGCTGGAGAGCGACATCAACCGCGATGCGCTCACCCAACTGTTCAACCGCCGCTTTTTCGAAACGCAGGCGCCGCGTCTGCTCGACCACGCCCGTCGCGACGCCCGCCACGTTGCGCTGGTGCTGTTCGACATCGACTGCTTCAAGCAATACAACGACACCTACGGTCACCTGCAGGGCGACGACTGCCTGCGCATGGTGGCCGACACCATCGGCACCGCCTGTCGGCACCCGGATGACTTCATCGCCCGCGTGGGCGGCGAGGAGTTCGTGGCCATGCTGTTCGACCTGAGCCTGGAAGACGCGCGCTACGCGGTGGCGCGCGTGGTGGCCACCGTGGCCGAGCGCGCCCGTCCGCATGCGGCATCGGTGGTGGCGCCGTACGTGACGCTCTCAGCCGGCGCCATCGCCATCACCCCCGACGAAGAGCGCCTGGACGTGCTGTTCGAACGCGCTGACGCCGCGCTCTACGAGGCCAAGCGCAACGGTCGCAATACGTTCCGCTTCCACCAGACGCCCCAGGCCCAGGAGGCGGCGCCGGGGCTGCGCAGCGCGGCCGCCGGCGAGTGAGCCCGCCCTAGGGCAGGCGCGGGAAGTACAACGAAAAGCAGGCGCCTTCGCCCTCGGTCGACTGGCAATCGATCTTGCCGCCGAACGACTCCATCACCCGCCGGCAGAACGTCAGCCCCATGCCGCTGCCGCTGCCGTGGTTTTTGGTGGAAAAGAACGGATCGAAGATGCGCCCTAGATGCTGCGCCGGGATGCCGTCTGCCGAATCCCGGAACTCGACGATGTAGTGCTCGCCGCTCCAGGTGGTGGTGATCTGGATGATGCCTTTGCGGGCGCTGTGGATGGCGTAGAGGGCGTTCTTGGTCAGGTTGAAGATCACGTACACCAGCAAGGTGTCCGAGCCATGGAAGCGCCAGGCCGGATCGAAGCCCGCGAGCGTCACGCGGCCGCGTTCCCCAATCTGGAAGGGGTAGCGCTCGATGGCATCGGCCACGCACTCGTAGAGGCTGTGGGCGGCAAACTGCCGGGTGTCGAGCCGGTCGAGCGTGATCGACGCCAGCGCCATGTCGATGACGGCATGCGCGGTGGTCGCTTCCGCGCCGATCGTGTTGGCCAGGCGGGAGACCCGCTTGAGTGTGTCTGGGGATAGGGTGTCCGGGCACAGGCCGTTGCTGACGGCCAGCTGGTAGCCCTTGAACAGCTCCGGCCACGCGCGGGCCATCTCCGCGGCCTGCAGGCGGATGGTGGCCAGCGGGGTGCGCAGCTCGTGCGCCATGCCGGCGGCCAGCATGTAGGGCCGCATCCAGTCCAGCTTGACCAGCGCCCACGTGATCAGGATCGGGCTGACAGCAATGAACACGACACCGGGCGGATACAGCGCCACGCCATAGTTCACCGCGTAGTCCGCCGCGGCCAGCGAGTACACCGCGATGCCCAATAGACACAGCTGCAGGCGCCGGCGTTTTTCCACCGTGGCGTGCCGTTGCCCGACATACAGCAGCCAGATGGCGCGCAGCACCAGCAGCGTGGTCTGGGTAATGTGGATGGCTTCCAGCGGCCCCGCCTTCGGGTAGAACCCGAAATCGAAGTGCCGCACGCCGGCGATCACCCAATCGGTGGCGATCAGCAGCACCATCAGCACCGCCGACAGCGTGTACGACGCGACGAGCCAGCGCCGCTCGTCGGGGCGCTCTGCCACTTCGGTCGCAAAGTGATAGAGCACGGTCGGCAGTGGCAGGATCGCCAGCCAGCCGAGCTTGGCCAGCACCTCGGCCGTGCTCACCGTGCTGCTCAGGAACAAAAACGCCCAGATCCCCTGCCACAGGCAGGTCAGGATGGTCAGGCCGAAGAACGTGAGGCTTGTCCGCGTCCGGTCACGCGTGAGCAGCACGTAGGCACTGAAGAACAGGAACAGCGACGAAACAAAGGCAGGTAGCAGGGCGTACATGGCAGCGCAGGCCGGCGCAGCCGGGCGAAGCATCCGCCGGCGGCTACGGGTGGGTCGAACGGTCTTGCAAGGGTAATGGCAATCACCGTTTCCGGGCGCGCCCCGCGATCAGATATTTTTTCAATCTGCGCTGAGCGAAGCTGCATCCGCGCCCGCGCCCTACGCGGGTTGCACCTGTCGACACCCGTTAGGCCGCCTCGATCATCATCGCGTCGATGGTGAACGAATGATCATCCGCCACCGCAAAGTACTGCCGCGCTTCGTCTGCCGCACGGTCGAACAGGTCGCGGATGGCATCGGCGCGCACCGGCGGCGTGCCCATGCGCGCGAGCCAGCCGCCGAAGGCCATGGTCAGCTTCCAGGTGCGCGGCGTGCCGGGCGTGAAGCCGGCCTGGGCCAGCATGGCCTGCCATTCGGAGACGCGGTAGTCGCGCACGTGCGAGGCGTCGCGCAGCACCTCGGCGGTCTGCAGCAGCGTGTCGAGCAGCGGCGCTTCCGGCGCGACGATATCCACCACGACGAGCTTGCCGCCGGGTTTGAGCACGCGCCGCGCCTCGGCCAGGCCGGCGCGTACGTCGTACCAATGGTGGGCCGAGAAGCGTGTGGCGACGATGTCGAAGGCGGCATCGTCAAACGGCAGCGCTTCGGCGCGGCCGGCTTGCGTATGCAGTTGCGTGAGGCCGCGCCTGGCGGCTTCGGTGGCCACCACGCCCAGCATGTCGTCCGACAGGTCGTAGGCCACCACCGCAGCGGCGTGCGGCGCCATGGCAAAACTCACGTGGCCGCCGCCGCAGCCGAGGTCGAGCACCTTGGCATGCGGCGTCGCCTGGGCCAGCGCGGCCAGGGCATCGAGGTCGGCGCCCTGCGCGTGCACGGCGCTGGTGAGATAGGTCTGCGCGACCTGGCCGAATTGCCGGTCGACGAGTCGATGCTGCTGCATGGCGGCTCCTTTCTTGTTGTGTGGAACGAGGAGCGGCCAGTGTAGGCATGCACGCCGCGCGGCGCGATTCGCGATTGGCGAAACGGGGTATCGCGCCGCGACCGTCAGACGAAGCGGAACAGTTGCGCGGGCGTATCGACCAGCACCTGGCGCCGCGCCTTCGTATCGGGCAGCAGCACGTCGGCAAACGCCCAGGCCGTGTCATAGCGGATGCGCGCTTCGTATTGCGTGTGCGGCCAGTCGCTGCCCCAGACCAGGCGGTCCAGGCCGAGCGCATCCTTCAGGCGCGGCATGGCGGCCAGCGCGGTGGCCTCGCCGTCGCCACCGTCGCCGTTTCGGTAGGCGCCGGACACCTTCACCCACACGCGGCGCGAGCGGCCGGCGGCGAGCAGCGCGGCAAAGCCTGGGTCGCCAACGCCGAGCGCGGGGTCGGGCCGGCCAAAGTGGTCGACCACCACGTTGATCTGCGCCTCCAGCAGCGGCGGCAGCAGCGCGGGCAGGCGGCGGGCCTCCACGTGCAGCTCCACGTGCCAGCCCAGCGCGTGCAGACGGCGCAGCGCCGCCTGCCACGTGGGCGAGGTCAGCTGCGGGTCGGGCACGCTGAACAGGTTCAGGCGGATGCCGACGATGCCTTCCGTATCCAGCTGCGCGAGAAAGGTCTCTGGCACGGTCGGGTCGATCACGGCCACGCCGCGCAGCCGTTGCGGGGCTTGCTTGAGGGCGGCCAGCAGATAGCTGTTGTCGACGCCGAGAAAGCTCGGCTGGATCAGCACGCCATGCGACAGGCCATGCGCGTCGAGCTGCGCCAGGTAGGCCGCCAGCGGCGCATCGTACGACGGCGCATAGCGCCGCGCGCCCGCCAGCGGCAGGCCGCGCTCGAACACGTGCGCATGCGTGTCGATGCCGGTGATGCGCGCGGTCTTGTCTGGCGTGCCGCTGACCGCGCAGCCCGCGAGGGCGATGGAACCTAGCATGGCAAGCAGCCCGGTGTTGAAGGCACGGCGCGTGGGCATGGAGTCTCCTGGCAGCGAAGGATGGTCGGGGTGTTCATGGGACGGGAATCAGGCAGTGACGGCCGCCAGGTCGCGGCCGCGCGTCTCGGGCAGCATCAGCACCGCCACGGCGACGATGGCGTACGCGATGGCCGCATCGATGCCGATGGCCGTGCCCAGCGACATCGACGCGCTCATCTTGCCCACCAGCACCGGAAACGCGGCGGACACCACGCGGCCGAAGTTGTAGCAAAAGCCCACGCCGGTGCCGCGCACGCCGTGCGGATACAGCTCGTTGAACAGCGCCCCCATGCTGGCTGGAATGCCGGCGGCAAAGAAGCCGAGCGGAAAGCCCAGCACCAGCATCGCGCCATCGGACAGCGGCAACAGCAGGTAGACCAGCACCGTCACTACGCAGCAGCACGAGAACAGCAGGATGTTGCCGCGCCGGCCGATCACGTCGAGCAGCCAGGCGCTGGCCACGCAGCCCGCCCAGAACGCGAAGATGATCACCGCCAGGTAGCCGCCGGTGCCGAGCACCGACAGGTGGCGCTCGGTCTTCAGATACGTGGGCAGCCACGTCATCAGCGCGTAGTAGCCGCCGTGCGCGCCGACGCCGAGCAGCCCGCCGATCAGCGTCATGCGCAGCACCTGCGGGCGGAAGATGTCGAGCAGCGGGAAGCGCGAGACCGGCATGGCGTCAGGCGTCGCCACCGTTTTGGCAACGGTGGGCTCTTGCACGCCACGGCGGATGTAGAGGATCAGCAGCGCCGGCAGCAGCCCCGCGGCAAACATCACGCGCCACGCGAGGGCGGGCTCAATGAAGGAATAGGTGAGCGCATACAGCAGCACCGCCGCGCCCCAGCCCACGGCCCACGCGCTCTGCACCGTGCCCATGGCCTTGCCGCGATGGCTGGCGCGGATGCTCTCGGCCATCAGCACCGCGCCCGCGGCCCACTCGCCGCCAAAGCCGAAGCCCTGGATGGCCTTGAGCACCAGGAACTGGTCGAAACTCTGCGCGAAGGCCGAGGCGAAGGTCGCCAGCGAGAACCACGCCACCGTGATCTGCAGCGTGCGCACGCGGCCATAGCGGTCGGTCAGCGCCCCCGCAATCCAGCCGCCCAGCGCCGACGCCACCAGCGTGACGCCCGACACCAGCCCGGCCTCGGTCTTGCCGATATGCCACGCCGCGATGATGGTGGGGATGACCAGACTGAACATCTGCACGTCGAGCGCATCGAGCGCCCAGCCGCCAAAGCACGCCCAGAAGGTGCGCTTCTCCCCCGCTGAAATTTCCTTGAACCAGCCGAACATGCCGTCTCCTCTGGGTGACGTGAGCGACGCGTTGGTCACGCATTGCTCTAGTCATCTATATGAATAGAGGAATTTTAGGGGCGCGCTGGAGGATGCGCAGTCGGTGTTAACCCGTGCGGGGCGGCAAACGGGCTAGGCGGCGTCGGTGCGGGCGCGGGCGAGGGCGGTCAGCCGGGCCTGCACGGCCGGGTTTTCCAGCAGCGTGCCGGCCGGCGCGGGCAGGCGGCGGCGCCAGTTGGGGTGGGTCTCGATGGTGCTGGGCAGGTTGGGCTGCTCCAGCAGGCCGAACAGGTCTTCCAGCGGCACGATGGCCAGCGGCACGGGAGCGGCGGCGGTGTAGGCCGTGGCCGCGGTGGCGAAGTCGCCGGTGCTGGCGCCGAGGATGGCGTCGCGTTCTGCCGGCGCTGCGGCGCTCGCCTGTGCCAGTGCCGCCTGCAACGGCGCGACGCGCAGCATCGGCGCGTTGCCGGCCTCCTGCACGGCTGCGTTCTGCCGCGCGAACGCATCCACCAGCGCGTGGCGGTCCGCCATGCGCTGGGTGCGCGCCTGCGTCTCGTTCATGCCGATCGGCAGCAGGCCGAGCTTGCCCTGCCAGTGCACGTCGTTGCCGGTCCACCAGCCGACCAGGGTCGGCAGGTCGTGCGTGCTGGTCATGGCCACCGAGGTGCGTGCCCAGGTTGCGGGCAATCGATAGGGGGCGTCAGGTCCGGCGCCGGGTTGGCTCCCATCGCGACCTTCATCGCGCTCAAACCAGAGGATGCGCATGCCGAGCAGGCCGGTGTCGGCCAGGCGCTCGCGCAGCCCGCCCGAGACGGTGCCGAGGTCTTCGCCGATGACCACGCAGCGGTTGCGCCATGACTCCAACGCAATCAGCCGCAGCAGGTCCTGCAGCGGATAGTGCAGGTAGACGCCATCCACCGCCCGCGCGCCTTCGGGCACCACCCACAGCCGCATCAGCCCCAGCACGTGGTCGATGCGCACGCCGCCGGGCGTGGCCATCACCGCGCGCAGCATCTCGAGGAAGGCGGCAAAGCCCTGCGTGCGCATGGCGCGCGGGCTGAAGGTGGTGAGGCCCCAGTTTTGCCCCTGGGTGTTGAAGAGGTCGGGCGGTGCGCCCACCGTCAGGCCGATCAGCAGGTCGCGTTGCAGGCTCCACGCGTGGCTGCCTGCGCTGTCGGTGCCGACTGCCAGATCGGCCATCAGGCCGATGGCCATGCCGGCGTCCTCGGCGGTGCGCTGCGCGGCGGCCAGCTGGCGCGCAGCCGCCCATTGCAGGAAGAGGTGGAAATCCACGTCGTCCTGGTGGTCGCGGGCGAAGGCGCGCACCGCCAAATACGATGGCGACTGGTAGGTGGCCGGCCACTGCTTCCAGTGCCACATCTGCGGATGTTCCTGGCGCAGGTGTGCATCGAGCGTCTCGAAGTGCGCGTGGTCGAGCAGGCTGTGCCCGCGCGCGGCGCAGAACGCGTGGAATTGCTCGTGCAGGCGGCGGGCCGTGTCGTCACCGGCCTCGGCGTCCTGCAGCATCCGCCGGTGCAGCGTGCGCAGCACCGCGAGCCGCGCCGTGGCGCTAGCCGGCCAGTCGATCAGGGTTGCGGTTTCGAGTTGAGCGTAGGTATCGGCCAGGCCGCAGTCGGCAATCGCCTGGCGCGCGGCGGCCGGCCCCAACAATGCCGCCGGGTCGACCATCGCGGCGTTGAGGAACAGCCGGCTCGATGGGGAGTACGGTGAATAGCGGTGCGTGTCTGCGCTGAACATGGCGTGCACGGGGCTCAGCGCCAGCGCGTCGGCGCCGTGCTGGGCCAGGCTGTGTGCGAGCACGCCCGCTGCGGTGTAGTCGCCCAGCCCGGCCGCGAGGGCCGCGTGCTCGCCGCTGCGCCGCAAGCCGTAGAGCTGCGCGGAGCTGCCCCACAGGCGCGCCTGGGGCGGGCGTCCGCGCGCCTGCAGTGCGTCGGCCACGCTGTAGCAGCGCGCCGGGGCAATCGCCAGCGTGGCTTCGATGCCGGTGTAGGCGCCGGTGTCGATGCGCAGCCGGTGATAGCCCGCCGCCTGCACCGGCGCCAGCCGCAGCGTGGCGTGCTCGCGGTCGGCGCCGGCGTGCACGGTGCCCTCGGCGGCACCGCCTTGCTCAAGATCGATCCGGTAGGGGCGACCGGCCAGGGCGGACAGTTGCGGCAGCGCAGTGGCCAGCTCGATGGGCTGTCCGGCCACGCCGGTGGCCAGCAAGGGCACGGTCAGGCTGTCGGCTTCGGCCTGCAGGCGGGCGCGGCTGTCGCGCACGTCGGTGGCGGTGTCGGCGGGCAGGCCCAGGCTGCGCAGCGCGGCGCGCAGCACGTCGTCGTTCACGCGCAGGGCGTGGCCGCCGGCGTCTTCCCAGTCGACCTGCAGGCCGGCGTCCTGCGCGAGCTGGTGCAAGGCGGTGTGGGCTGCTTGGGTGGAGGTCTGGTGATTCATGGCGAGGTGCGCGCCGCAGACGGCGTGCTGAGCAGTGCCACGCAGGCGCGCGGCGGGACATGGTGCGTCGCCAGCATGGCGGCCGCGCCGTCGCGCGATTCGTGGAGCAGGTCGGTCGGGTCGCCCGCCAGCGCGGTGGGCAGTGCAACCGGCTGGGGCCCAAGGTTGACGGCCAGCGTGAGCACGCTGCCATCGCCCAGCCGCCAGCGCGCCAGGGCACCCGAGCTGCCGAGCGCCACGGCATCCAGCGCGCGGGCGCCCACCAGGCGCGGCACGATCTGCGCATGGCGCAGCGCCAGCAGGCGGTGGGTACGGTGCAGCCAGTCGAGGTGTTCGGGCAGGGTGGGATCGGCCTCGCCCGGCTCGGAGTCGAGGAAGGTGCGCTCATCGTTCGGGTCGGGAATGCGTGCGCGCAGGTGCGGATCGGCAAACGCCGCAAAGCCCGCGAAGTCGCGCTGCCGGCCTTCGCGCACGGCATCGGCCAGTGCGCCATGGTGGCTGGTGAAGTAGTAGAAGGGGCGCAGGCTGCCCCACTCCTCGCCCATGAAGAGCAGGGGGATCTGCGGGCACAACAGCACGAGCGCCTGCGCGGCATGCAGCGCGTCGGGGTGCACCAGGCGCGTGAGCCGCTCGCCAAAGGCGCGGTTGCCGATCTGGTCGTGGTTCTGCAGGAACAGCACGAAGGCCGTGGGCGGCAATGCCCCGCTGGGCTCGCCGCGCGGGGCGCCGTTGTGCAGCAGGTAGGGCTCGCCCTGGTAGCAGAAGCCGTCTTGCAGCACGCGCGCCAGCCGCTGCGCGGGGGTGTCGGCGTAGGGGGCGTAATAGCCTTCGTGTTCGCCGGTCAGCAGCACATGCAGCGTGTGGTGGCCGTCGTCGTTCCATTGCGCTTCATAGGTGCCAACGGAGCGGGTCTTGGGCACATCGGCGCCATGCAGCAGCGATGCGGTGTTGTCTTCGTTCTCCAGCACCAGGTGCACGTACCGCCCGGGCTCCACTGCCTGGTGCACGCGCGTGGCCAGTTCGCCCAGCCAGTCGCGCTCGCCAATGGCCTGCACGGCATCCAGCCGCAGCCCATCGAAGCGATATTCCATCAGCCACATCAGCGCGTTCTGGATGAAGAATTCGCGCACCTGCGGCTGGCGGAAGTCGATGGACTCGCCCCAGGGCGTGCGTATGCCTTCGCGGAAGAAACGGCGCGCGTAGTGGTGCAGGTAGTTGCCATCCGGTCCGAAGTGGTTGTAGACCACGTCGAGGAAGACCATCAGCCCCAGGCCATGCGCGGCATCGATCAGCGCTTTGAGTTCGTCGGGCGTGCCGTAGCTGGCTTCGGGCGCGAACGGCAGCACGCCGTCATAGCCCCAGTTGCGCGCGCCCGGAAACTCCGCCAGCGGCATCAGTTCGACGGCGGTGATCCCCAAGCGCGCCAGTGCCGGCAGGCGTTCACGCACGGCATTGAAGCCGCCCATGGCGCCGACGTGCAGTTCGTACAGCACGGTCTCGTGCCACGGCCGGCCTGGCCAGCCAGGGTGCTGCCAGGTGTAGCGTGTCGGGTCGACCACCAGGCTGGGGCCGTGGATGTCCTGCCATTGCGCACGCGCGGCCGGGTCGGGCACGGCGAGCGTTGCGCCGTCGCGGTTGGTGATGCGGTAGCGGTAGCAGGCGCCCGCGTCCACCGGCGCGATGACGGTGTACCAGCCGTCCGGCTCGGCCTGCATGGGCACGGCGGTGCTGGTGCCGGTGCCTTCGATCTCGACCCACACCTCGGCCGCATCGGGTGCCCACAGGCGAAAGCGCGTGCCGTCGGGCCCGAGGGTCGCCGCGCCAAACGGCAGGGCGTGCTCGAATCGGACGGGTAGGGTGGCGGGTTCGAGGGCGGTCATGGTGCGGTCTCCGGTGCGCTCTGCGGTTCGGCATCCAGCAAGCGCCGCGCCACGCGCGCCAGCCCGGCCAGCGGAATCGGCGGCCATGCCGGCCGGGCGATGACGTCGTCGCCGGCAGCGCGGGCCGCGTCTTCGAGCACGAAAAGATCGAGCAGTGCCAGGTCGGGAGCGTTGCCGGCGGCCGCTGCGTAGGCTTGCAGGAAGCGCTCGGCGGCAGCCGCGCGAAAGCGCTCGAGCAACTGGTCGCGCCGGTCCTGCGCCGGCCCCGCCACGTGCTCCGGCCCCTGTCGCATGGCCTCGATCACGTCGTCGAGCGAGCGCAGCAGGCTGGCGACATCGCGCAGCGGGCTGTCCTTGCGCCGGCGTTCTTCCACCGGGCGGGCGGGGTCGCCGCCGAAGTCGATCAGGAAGGCGTCGCCCTGCGCGACCAGCACCTGGTCGAGATGGAGGTCGCCGTGCACGCGCGAGAGCGTCGCGCCGAGCCCGCCTTGCGCGCGCGCGCGAATGACCGCCGGCAGCGCGTCGCGCTGCGCCTGCAGCCAGTCGGTATCGGTATGCGAGATGTCCGCATGGGTTTCCTGCCACGCCTCCAGATGGTCGAGCGCGCGCGTGACCTGCTCGCGCACGCGGGCGGTCCACACGCGTACGTCGTCGGCATCGGCGGCGCGGGTGCCGAAGTGCGGGTCCTCCGCCGGCTGCGCCAGCACGGCATGCAGCTCGCCCAGCCGCGTGCCGATGGCGCCGATCTGCGCCAGGTAGCCCGCCAGTGCTTCATCAATGTCGGTGCGTGTCTCGGAGATGACGATGGGCGCCTCGTCGCCTTCGCCGGCCGGTACGGTTTCGGTCAGCACCGCCAGCTCGTCGATCGTGCGGCGCAGGTAGTCGAGCGCCCAGGTCCAGGCGTCGCCCTGGTTGGGCACGTAGCGCTGCAGGACGGCCAGCGTGGTCGGCTCGCTGCCGGCGCCCTCGTGCACGATCTCGCCGATCAGCGCAGCGGTATGAACGTAGCCCGCGCGCGTGAGGTGGCGCGTCATCTCCACCTCCGGGTGCGTGCCCGCCGAGACGCGCCGGATCAGCTTGACGACGACCGCTTCGTCAATCACCAGCGAGCTGTAGGACTGCTCCGCCGCCAGCCACTGCACCGGCGCGTCGGGCGCCAGCGGCAGGGGGGCGGCCTGCGCCGTGGCGAGGTCCGGTTCGGGCTCGAAGCGCACGGTGCCGTTGCTGGCCTCCACGGTGGCGCCGCATGCGAGGTTGGCGAGCAGGGCGCGGGCGAAGGTCTCGGTGGTGAAGGCGTCGGTCAGGTAGCCGACATGGCGGCCGCGCCGCACGCGCGCGACCGCCAGCTGGACCGGCAGCGCGGCCAGCGTGGCCGACTCCCACGCGATCGACAACGGCAGCAGGTAGCGCTCGATGCGTTCGACGCCATCGGCGTCGCCCAGCGTGACGACGATCTCGTTGAGGAACACCTCGGGCCGGGTCGCGCCCGTGAGCGGCCGGTGGGTGCACGCAGGATCGACCGGCAACGCCGCGCCCCAGGCAAAGCGCGCGTCGCGCAGCACGCTGTCCATGGCGGCAAACCAGCGGCGCATGGGCAGGTAGGTCGGCAGGATCTCGCGTTCGATCAGCTGGCGGTGCGCTTCGCGCTGGCGCGTGTCGGCCAGGGCGTCGAGCCCCGCGCGCAGCACCAGCGTGGTGAACTCCGGCAACTGCTCCGCCACCGGCTGTGCCCACGAGGGGCCGGGTTCGTGCTCGCGCAGCTCCAGCCAGAAGAAGGCGTACGGCTGCAGCGTCAGCAGATAGGGGAGCTGCCCAACGGGCGGGAACGCCGTGCCGCCAATCAGCTCCACCGGCACGCGCTGCGCATAGTTCGACAGGTCCAGCTCCACCGCCTGCGAGGCTCGCGATAGATTGGCCACGCACAGCATCGGCGGCTCGTCTTCCAGCGCGCGGATATAGGCCAGCACCTTGCGGTTGGACGGCTGCAGGAAGTGGATGCTGCCGCGCCCGAACACGCGGTGCCGCTTGCGCGTGGCGAGCATGCGGCGCGTCCAGTTCAGCAGCGAATGTGCGTCGCGGCTCTGCGCCTCGACGTTCACCGATTCGTAGCCGTACAGCGAGCCCATGATGGCCGGCAGCACGAGCTGCTCGGGGTCGGCGCGCGAAAAGCCCCCGTTGCGGTCGGGCGACCACTGCATGGGCGTGCGCACGCCGTCGCGGTCGCCCAGGTGAATGTTGTCGCCCATGCCGATCTCGTCGCCGTAGTACATGACGGGCGTGCCGGGCATCGAGAACAGCAGGCTGTTCATCAGCTCGACGCGGCGGCGGTCGCGCTCCAAGAGCGGCGCCAGTCGCCGGCGGATACCGAGGTTCAGGCGCGCGCGGCGGTCGCTGGCGTAGACCTCCCACAGGTAGTCGCGCTCGGCGTCGGTCACCATCTCCAGCGTCAGCTCGTCGTGGTTGCGCAGGAAGATCGCCCACTGGCAGCAGCTCGGCACCTCGGGCGTCTGCCGCATGATGTCGGTGATGGGGAAGCGGTCTTCACGCGCGATGGCCATGTACATGCGCGGCATCAGCGGGAAGTGGAAGGCCATGTGGCATTCGTCGCCGGCGCCGAAGTACTCCTGCGTGTCTTCGGGCCACTGGTTGGCCTCGGCCAGCAGCAGGCGGTGCTTGAATTCGGCGTCCATGGCGGCGCGCAGTTTGCGCAGCACTTCGTGCGTCTCGGGCAGGTTCTCGTTGGAGGTGCCTTCGCGCTCCACCAGGTAGGGCACGGCATCCAGGCGCAGGCCATCCACGCCCAGGTTCAGCCAGAACTTCATCACGCCCAGGATGGCCTTGAGCACGCGCGGGTTGTCGAAGTTCAGGTCGGGCTGATGGGAGTAGAAGCGGTGCCAGAAGTAGGCGTTGGCCACCGGGTCCCACGTCCAGTTGGAGAGCTCGCTGTCGATGAAGATGATGCGCGTGCCGGCGTACTTCTTGTCGTGCTCGGACCACACGTAGAAGTCACGCAGCGCCGAGCCCGGCTTGGCCCGGCGCGCACGCTGGAACCATGGGTGCTGGTCCGACGTGTGGTTGATGACGAGCTCGGTGATGACGCGCAGGCCGCGCGCATGCGCCTCGGTAATGAAGCGGCGGACGTCGGCCATGGTGCCGTAGTCGGGGTGCACGCCGCGGTACTCCGCGATGTCGTAGCCGTCGTCGCGGCGGGGGGACGGATAGAACGGCAGCAGCCAGATGACGTCCACGCCCAGCTCGGCGATGTAGTCCAATCTGGAGATCAGGCCAGGAAAATCGCCCACGCCGTCGTTATTGGAATCGCAGAACGACTTGACGTGCAGTTGGTAGATGACGGCGTCCTTGTACCAGAGCGGGTCATCCACCAGCAGCGCGGTCGGGTTGCGCGTCATGACGAGGGGTCCTCCATGGGCCGGGCGCGGGCGCCTGACTGCGGACGCGCGTGCCGACCAGAAGAGGGTGGCGCGATCGGCACGCACGACGGGGTTGCGAACCCATGCTGTGCGCAAGCGCCGTGCCAGGCGGCCACAGTGTGGGCAGGCCCCGTTCACCCAGCATATTGCATGCAGCGCGACACGGAAGACGACATGCGTGATGGCGCGCATCGTGCGCACCCTGCGTGCAGATTTGTAAAGTTGGCCGGGTACACCTTAGGGGCGGCTGGCAACCCCGTGTATAATAGCTATTAGCAATCGAATCGATCGTATCAATCAATTTGTGCAATGCGACGGGTCCCGATACGATCACTCCCGTCGTCAACCCAACAACCAACCCAAAGAACCACTATGTCGCTGATCAACACCCAAGTGCAGCCGTTCAAGGCCGAGGCTTTCCACAACGGCAAGTTCATTGAAGTCACCGACCAGTCGCTCAAGGGCAAGTGGTCCGTGCTGATCTTCATGCCGGCCGCCTTCACCTTCAACTGCCCGACCGAAGTGGAAGACGCTGCCGAAAACTACGCCGAGTTCCAGAAGGCTGGCGCCGAGGTCTACATCGTCACGACCGACACGCATTTCTCGCACAAGGTGTGGCACGAAACCTCGCCGGCCGTCGGCAAGGCCCAGTTCCCGCTGGTGGGCGACCCGACCCACAAGCTGACCAACGCCTTCGGCGTGCACATCCCGGAAGAAGGCCTGGCCCTGCGCGGCACCTTCGTGATCAACCCGGAAGGCGTGATCAAGACCTCGGAAGTGCACGACAACGCCATCGCGCGTGACGTGAAGGAAACCCTGCGCAAGCTCAAGGCAGCCCAGTTCGTCGCCAACAACCCGGGCAACGTGTGCCCGGCCAAGTGGAACGAAG
>CAJXMR010000060.1 GCA_913056305.1 uncultured Ralstonia sp. | reverse complement strand
TCTGGATGGCATTGAGGCGTTCTGCTTCCATGGTGCAAAAATCCGGTCGGAAACCAGAAATTATAGCGGAATCAAGGGGTTTTCCGTCCGCACGTGGGGCCGGAAACCGCGTTTTGCGCGGGATTTTCCGTGCCAGCCCAAGTCGCCCGGCGGGGCTTCGGTTAGCATGGCGGCCATCCATGTGGCTTTGGCGTAGTCCCGATGATCATCCGCTCGCTGCTCGACACCGATCTGTACAAGTTCACCATGATGCAGGTGGTGCTGCATCACTTTCCGGCTGCGCACGTTGAATACCGCTTCAAGTGCCGCAACGCCGGCGTCGACCTAGTGCCGTACATCGAGGAAATCCGCGCGGAAATCCAGCAGTTGTGCTCGCTGCGCTTCACCGAGGCGGAGCTGAACTACCTGCGCGGCCTGCGTTTCATCAAGAGCGATTTCGTCGACTTTCTCGGCCTGTTTCACCTGAACGAGAAGTACGTCGACATCCGGCCAGCGCAGTCCAACGACGGGCAGATCGAGATCATCATCAGCGGGCCGTGGCTGCACACCATCATGTTCGAGGTGCCGGTGCTGGCCATCGTCAACGAGGTGTACTTCAGCCGCACGCAGAGCCACCCGCAATGGGACGAGGGCAAGCGCCGGCTGACCGACAAGCTCGGCTCGTTGATGCGCCCCGGCCTGGAGGACTGTCGCATCGCTGATTACGGCACGCGCCGCCGCTTCTCGCACACCTGGCACGAGCATGTGCTGATGGAAACGCGCACGCAGCTCGGCAGCCAGTACGCCGGCACCAGCAATGTGCACTTCGCCATGAAGCACAACATGACGCCGCTGGGCACCATGGCGCACGAATACCTGCAGGCGTGCCAGGCACTGGGCCCGCGCCTGCGCGATTCCCAGACCTTCGCGCTGGAGACCTGGGCTCGCGAATACCGCGGCGACCTCGGCATCGCGCTGTCGGACACCTACGGTTTCGATGCCTTCCTGCGCGATTTCGACATGTTCTTCTGCAAGCTCTTCGATGGCGTACGGCACGACTCCGGCGACCCGTTCGAGTGGGGCGAGCGCATGCTCAAGCACTACGACGAGTTGCGCGTCGAGCCGCAGTCCAAGGCGCTGATCTTTTCCGATAGCCTGGACATGCCCAAGGTCATCGGCCTGTACGAGCGCTTCCATGGCCGCTGCAAGCTGGCCTTCGGCGTCGGCACCAACCTGACCAACGATCTGGGTTACACGCCGCTGCAGATCGTCATCAAGATGGTCCGCTGCAACGGCCAGCCGGTCGCCAAGCTGTCGGACGCGCCCGAGAAGACCATGTGCGACGACCCGGCCTACCTGACCTACCTGAAGCAGGTCTTTGGCGTGCAATAACGCTCAGCCGGTCGCGCAATAACTTTCAACTGTCCGGCGCGGGCGGGCCGCGATCGCCGCGCGGTCGGCTCGTATAATCGACCGACCTCTCGGAGCCGCCATGGACACACGACCGGACACCCCTGCCGACCCGCTCGACACCACCCGCGCACGCGACGCCATCTTCGCGCGCATCCGCAACGCCCAGCATCGGCCGGACCAGCCGACCCAGGGCGAGCACGATGCGGTGGCCGACTATGTGGCGCGCCACCCGGCCGGCCCGCGCCCGCCGGTGCCGGAGGACCTGACCGCGCATTTCATCGAGCAGGCGCAGAAGATGGCGTCGACGCTGGAGACCGTGGATGCGCTGGCCGACGTGCCCGCCGCCGCCGCGCGCTACCTGGCCGGCCTGAACCTGACGCCGCGTGCCGTGGCGTGGACCACGCTGCAATCGCTCGACTGGACCGCCGCCGGCCTGAGCGTCGAATTCCGCCCGCCCGTGCGCGAGCCCGCGGCCGACCATGACCACGGCGATCTGGTCGGCATCACTGGCTGCTTCTGCGCGATTGCCGAGACCGGCTCGCTGATGCTGCTGTCGGGGCCGGAGAATGTTGCCTCCACCGCGCTGCTGCCCGAGACGCATATCGCCGTGGTGCCGCGCTCGCGCATCGTGGCGGACCTGGAAGCCGCCTATGCGCTGATGCGCGCGGAGCGGGGCGAGCTGCCGCGCGCGACCAACGTCATCAGCGGTCCGTCACGCACCGGCGATATCGAGCAGACCATCGTGCTGGGGGCGCACGGGCCGTATCGCGTGCATGTCATCGTAGTCGCGGGCATCTGAGCGTCGAAACCAGCCTGGGCGTTTACACTGGCGTCTTTATCCGTTCGGCACGGTTGTTTTGTGCCGAACGTTGACGTTTAGGAGAACGCCCCTGTGAAACGCCTCTGGCCCCTCGTCTTTCTGCTGTTCGGGAGTGCGGCGTATGCCGCTGACGTGAATGGCGCCGAGCTGTCGTTGTGGTGGGGCGTGCCGTTCGCGGGCATTCTGCTGTCGATCGCGATTGCGCCGTTGCTGGCACCCAAGCTCTGGCACGACCACTACGGCAAGATCGCGGCGGCGTGGGCGCTGGTGTTGCTGGTGCCGTTCGGCCTGGCGTTCGGCGGGCATGCGGCGATCGCCTCGGTCGTGCATGCCGCGCTTGGCGAGTACATCCCCTTCATCGCCCTGATCGCCGCGCTGTACGTGGTGGCCGGCGGCATCTGCATCCGCGGCAACATCCACGGCACGCCCAAGCTCAATACCGGCCTGATCGCGCTGGGCACCGGCCTGGCCAGCATCATGGGGACGACCGGCGCGGCCATGCTGCTGATCCGTCCGCTCTTGCGCGCAAACGATGCGCGCCGCCATCGCTCGCACGTGGTGGTGTTCTTCATTTTCCTCGTGGCCAACGCCGGCGGGGCGCTCACGCCGCTGGGCGATCCGCCGCTGTTCCTGGGCTTCTTGCAGGGCGTCGATTTCTTCTGGACCGCCAAGTATCTCTGGCGCGAGACGCTGATGATGTGGGTGCTGCTGCTGGCGATCTTCTTCGCCGTCGACAGCTACTTCTATCACACGGGCAAGGAGGAGTTGCCCAACATCACCGACGCCACGCCGGACGAAGCCGGTCCGCTGCGCTTCGAGGGCAACGTCAACTTTGTGCTGCTGGCGGGCATCCTCGGTCTCGTGCTGATGAGCGGGCTGTGGAAGCCGGGCATTGTCTTCGACGTGATGGGCACCGAGGTGCTGCTACAGAACGTGGTGCGCGACATCGGGCTGGTGGTGATTGCGTTGCTGTCCTTGTGGCTCACGCCCGACAGCGCGCGCAGTGGCAACGAATTCAACTGGGAGCCGATCCTGGAGGTCGGCAAGCTGTTCGCCGGCATCTTCATCACGATCGGGCCGGTCATCGCCATGCTCAAGGCCGGCGTGGATGGCCCGTTCGCGGCCATCGTGCATCTCGTGAACGACAGCGCTGGGCAACCGAACAACGCCATGTACTTCTGGGCGACGGGCCTGCTGTCGTCCTTCCTCGACAACGCGCCGACCTATCTCGTGTTCTTCAACACCGCCGGCGGCGACGCCAAGATGCTGATGACCGAGGGCGCCGCCACGCTGGCCGCCATCTCGGCCGCGGCCGTGTTCATGGGCGCCAACACCTACATCGGCAACGCGCCCAACTTGATGGTCAAGGCCATCGCCGAGAGCCGCGGTTTGCAGATGCCAAGCTTCTTCGGTTACATGCTGTGGTCGGTCGGCATCCTGGTGCCGATCTTCGTGCTCATGACCTTCATCTTCTTCCGTTAATCGAACGGACCTCGAGCCGCTTATGAAACCCGGAATCCTAGTCACCCGCGCGATGTTTCCCGAAGTGCTGGAGCGCCTGCGCGAGACCTTCGACGTGGTCGACAACCAGGCTGACGTGGTCTACCCGCCCGAAGCGCTGGCCGAGCGCCTGCAAGGGCGCGTGGGCCTGCTCGCCAATGCGGCAGACGCCATCAACGCCGACCTGATCGCCCGCGTGCCAACGCTGCGCGCGGTCGCCAACATGGCCGTCGGCTACAACAACCTGGACCTGCCGGCGATGACGCGCGCCGGCATCGTCGCCACCAACACGCCGGATATCCTGACCGAGACCACAGCAGACTTTGGCTGGGCGCTGCTGATGGCTGCCGCGCGCCGCGTACCGGAATCCGAGCGCTGGCTGCGTGATGGTCACTGGAAGCGCTGGACCTACGACATGTTCCTCGGCGCCGAAGTGTACGGCAGCACGCTGGGCATCCTCGGCATGGGCCGCATCGGCCAGGCCCTGGCGCGGCGCGCAAGCGGGTTCTCGATGCGCGTGATCTATCACAACCGCAGCCGCCTCGCGCCCGAGGTCGAACAGGACACCCGCGCCACCTATGTCAGCAAGGACGAACTGCTGGCGCAGGCTGATCACCTCGTGCTGGTGCTGCCGTATTCTCAGGACAGCCACCACGCCATCGGCGCGGCCGAACTGGCGCAGATGAAGCCGACGGCGACGCTGGTCAACCTCGCGCGCGGCGGCATCGTCGACGACGCGGCGCTCGCGCAGGCGCTGGCCGAGCAGCGCATCTTCGCGGCCGGCCTGGACGTGTACGAGGGCGAGCCCAAGGTGCATCCGGCGCTGCTGGAGGCCGAACACGTCGCGCTCACGCCGCACATCGCCAGCGCCACGCATGGCACGCGCCTGGGCATGGCCAACCTGGCGGCAGACAACCTGATTGCCGCGCTTGGCTTCGGCCCGCGCGCCGGGCAGCCGCCCAACCTGTTGAACCCGGATGCGCTGGCGGTGCCGCGCACCTCCGCCTGATCGAGATCGAACACACGTATGGATTGGATGGCTTTACTGACCTTGCTGGGCGTGGCCGTGGTGGCCGTACTGTGCGGCCTGATCTGGCGCGGTGTGTCGCGTCCGGCGGCCAATGACGTCTCGCCGATTCTGGCGGCGCTACGCGATGAGCTCATACGCGGCAACGAGCGCATCGAACGCGAACTGCGCGGCGAGATTGCCGAGACCGCGCGCATCGGCCGCAGCGACGTGACGCAGCAGCTCGGCCAGTTCCAGCAGATGCTGGCCACGCAGCTGACCAGCGTCGCCACGCTGCAGAACAACCAGATCGACACCTTCGCCCAGCAGCTCACCAAGCTGACCGAATCGAACACCCAGCAGCTGGAGGCGGTGCGCCAGAACCTGATGCAGCAAGCGCAGCAGGCCCGCGAGGAGCAGGGCAGCGCGCTGCGCCGTTTCGGCGAGGGCATGCAGCAGCAGCTCGCGCAGCTGGCCGAGGGCAACGAACGCCGCCTGGCCGAAGTGCGCGCGACGCTGGAACAGAGGCTCAAGGACATCGAAGCCAACAACGCCACCAAGCTCGACGAGA
Organism: uncultured Ralstonia sp.; assembly: GCA_913056305.1. Lineage (GTDB taxonomy): Bacteria > Pseudomonadota > Gammaproteobacteria > Burkholderiales > Burkholderiaceae > Ralstonia. The sequence goes on along the minus strand of CAJXMR010000060.1, from coordinate 17,894 downwards.
TGCGCCGCACCGTCGACGAGAAACTGCACGCGACGCTCGAGCAACGCCTGGGCGAATCGTTCAAGCTGGTGTCCGACCGGCTGGAGCAGGTGCACCGTGGCCTGGGCGAGATGCAGGCGCTGGCGCAGGGCGTGGGGGACCTGAAGAAGGTGCTGACCAACGTGAAGACGCGCGGCACCTGGGGCGAGGTTCAGTTGGAGATGCTGCTGGAGCAGATGCTTACACCCGAGCAATACGACAAGAACGTCGAGACCGTGCAGGGCACCGGCGCGCGGGTGGAATTCGCCATCCGCCTGCCCGGCAAGACCGACGCGGACCACGACGCGACCGTCTGGCTGCCGATCGACGCCAAGTTCCCGAAGGAGCAGTACGAGCGGTTGCTCGATGCGCAGGAACGTGCGGACGCGGAGGCCGCTGCTGCCGCAAGCCGCGAACTGGAATCGGCGGTCCGCAAGGAAGCGCAGACCATCCACGAGAAGTACATCGCACCGCCGGCCACCACCGACTTTGCGATCCTGTTCCTGCCGACCGAAGGGCTTTACGCCGAGGTGCTGCGCCGCCCCGGCCTGACCGACGATCTGCAGCGCAAGTTCCGCGTGACGATTGCCGGGCCGACCACGCTCACGGCCATCCTGAACAGCCTGCAGATGGGCTTCCGTACGCTGGCACTGGAGAAGCGTTCCAGCGAGGTCTGGCAGGTGCTGGGCGCGGTCAAGAGCGAGTTCGGCAAGTTCGGCGACGTGTTGGCCGCGACCAAGAAGACGCTCGAACGTGCGGTCAGCAACATCGAGCAGGCCGAGGTGCGCACCCGCCAGATGAACCGCAAGCTCAAGGCGGTGGAGGCGTTGCCGACCGATTCGGCGCAGGCGGTGCTGGGGCTGGAAGCGGCGCTACCTACCGAAGCGACGGATGACGAAGCCGACGCAGAATGAACGAAGGGGCGGAAATTCCCGCCCCTTTTTCGTGGGTGATGCCGAGGCTGCCGGTCAGGCCGCTTCGTCGGGCATGTCCTTGAGCCGGATCTCGATGCCGCCAAAGCGTTCGGCGACCCAGTTGTAGGCGTGGCAGGCGAGCCAGAGCGCACCGAAGCCGAGCAGCGCGTTGAGGATCAGCCCGCTCAGCACCACGATGGTCGGCAGCTCGCCATAGCGGACAAAGCCGACGAACAGGAACAACCCCACCACGGGCAACGAGAAGCAGAGATACACCAGCACCAGCGCGCGGGCGGTGTGGGCCGGGTGGAGGTAGGCAATCTCCTTGGTCATCATGGCGTCAAGCAAATCCGAAACAATCAAACTGGCGCAGAGTGTATCGAATCGACCGTGGCGCCGATACCCGCGCTCCGGGGGTGACGCAAAAAACCGACAACATGCGGTGTTGCGGGTAGCGTAAGGGTCGCGCGGGCCGCGCCCGCACTGGATTGGGCCGCGTCAATGTGCCAAAGGTGTGGGGTCTCAGCCGTTGCTCAGACCAGCCCGTCGAACAGCAGGATCTGCACCGCGTCGCCCGCATTGACCTGCGCCTGCTCGTGGGCGAGTACGACAAAGCAATTCGCCTCACTCATGGAACGCAGCACGCCGGAGCCTTGCTGGCCGGTCAGTCGTACCTCCAGTTGGCCGCTGCCGTTGAGCGTTGCGATGCCGCGCTGATACTCCGTGCGCCCCGGTCGCTTGCGGATCGGCGCCACGCTGATGGCGGGCACCAGCGGCGCGCCAGTCTCGGTCGCGCCCATCATGCGCAGTAGCGCGCCGCGCACGAAGTGGTAGAACGTCACCATCACCGCCACCGGGTTGCCCGGCAGCCCGAACAGGAACGCACTGCGGCCGTTCGATGCGATGCGGCCGAACGCCATCGGCCGCCCCGGGCGCATGGCGATCTTCCAGAACGTCACGTCGCCGAGCTGGGCCATCATCTGCTTGGTGAAATCGGCCTCGCCGACCGACACGCCGCCCGAGGTGATGATCGCGTCGGCGTTTTCCGCAGCGGTGCGGAAGGCGGCTTCGAGTGCCGCCGGGTCGTCGCGCACCACGCCCATGTCGATCAGCTCCACGCCCAGGCGTGTGAGCATGCCGTGCAGCGTGTAGCGGTTCGAGTCGTACACGCAGCCGGCGTCGAGCGGTTCACCGATGGAACGCAGCTCATCGCCGGTGGAGAAGAACGCGACGCGCAGCTTGCGGCGTACCGACACTTCGGCGATGCCGAGCGAGGCGAGCAGGCCGATATCGGCGGGGCGGAGGATGCGGCCGGCGGTGAGTGCCGCGCTGCCGCGGGCGAGGTCTTCGCCGCGCAGGCGGCGGTTGTCACCGGCGCGCACGGCATCGTGGGCGAAGCGCACGCTCGCTTCATCGCCCTGCGTGAATTCCTGCGGGATCACCGTGTCGCAGCCAGCCGGCATGACGGCGCCGGTCATCACGCGCACCGCGTCGCCGGGGCCGGGCGTGCCGTCGAAGGCGACGCCCGCGTACGCGGTGCCGATCACGCGCAGTACCACCTCGCCATCACCGCGCGACAGTTCCGCGCTGGCGAAGGCGAAGCCGTCCATCGCCGAGTTGTCGTGCGAGGGCACGTCGATGCCCGACAGCACGTCCTCGGCCAGCACACGGTCGAGCGCGCTGCGGATCGGCACGCGCGCAACGCCCGAGACCGGCTGCACGAAGTCGCGCATGATGGTTTGCGCTTGCGCCACGGGCAGCGCGTTCGGGTCGTAGTCGGACAGGCAGGAGACGACGGAGGCGAGGGTGGTCATGTCAGTGAGGGGATCGGCTCGGCGCTCTAGCGGCGCTCGGCAAGCTGGCGCAGTTCGGCCAGGGTGTTGATGTTGGCGAAGGCAGCCGCGTCGTCGAAGAGCACTTCGACCATCGGGTGCCGCGCGGTCCAGGCGTCGATCTTGCGGCCGCCGCCTTGCAGGTAGACGGTCAGGTCGTCGGCGAGCGACGCGTCGAGCAGACAGAATACCGGCTGCACCTGGCGGCGGAGTTGACCCGCGTCATCCGGTTCCAGCGTGACCGGCATGGCGATGCGGGCGTTGGCTTCCACCAGCGCCGCGCCCAGCCGGGCAGCGAGGTCGGTCGGCACGAACGGCGAATCGCACGGCGCGGTCAGCAGGTAGGGCGTCTGGCACTGCTCCAACCCGGCCAGGATGCCCGCCAGCGGCCCGGCAAAGTCGGGCATGGAATCCACCACCACCGGCACCCCGAACGACTCATATGCGGCGAGGTTGCGGTTGGCGTTGATCAGCACGTGGCCGACCTGCGGCGACAGGCGCATCAGCGTATGCATCGCCATCGGCGCGCCCTGGAACACTTGCAGGCCCTTGTCGACGCCGCCCATGCGGCTGCCCCGGCCGCCGGCCAGGATCAGGCCGGTGATGTCGGAAGTCGGAATCATGAGAAAGCGTGGGCGGCCGTCAGCCGCCGATGTAGGACATTTCGATGCGCCGGCCGGCCGGGTGGGCCTGGCCGCTGGCGCGCAGCTCGGAGTAGCGGTCCGTGCGCCCCTGCCAGATGGCGCGGATGACGTTGGACAGCTCCAGATCGGTCGTGCCGTTGCGCAGCAGGGTCCGCAGGTCGAAGCCCTCGGTGGCGAACAGGCACAGGTAGAGCTTGCCTTCCGTGGACAGCCGCGCGCGCGTGCAGTCGTGGCAGAACGCGTGCGTGACGCTGGAGATCACGCCGATCTCGCCCGCGCCATCGGCATAGCGCCAGCGCTCGGCGGTCTCGCCGGTGTAGTTGGACGACAGCGGCTCGAGCGGGAATTCGGCCGACAGCCGTTGGATGACTTCGGCCGACGGCACCACCGACGTCATGTCCCAATGGTTGGTTTCACCCACGTCCATGTATTCGATGAAGCGCAGGATGATGCCGCTGCCTCGGAAGTGGCGCGCCATCGGCACGAGCTGGTCGTCGTTGTCGCCTTTCTTGACCACCATGTTGACCTTCAGCGGCGCCAGGCCCACTTGCTGCGCGACCTCGATGCCGTGCAGGACCTCGTCCACGGCAAAGTCGACGTCATTCATGCGGCGGAAGACGGTGTCGTCGATGGCATCGAGACTCACCGTCACGCGGTTCAGGCCGGCGTCCTTGAGCGACTGCGCCTTGCGGGCGAGCAGGGCGCCGTTGGTGGTGAGCGTGAGGTCCAGCGGCTTGCCGTCGAGGGTGGTCAGGCGCGCGAGCATTTCGACCAGGCGCTCGATGTCCTTGCGCAGGAGCGGCTCGCCGCCGGTCAGGCGGATCTTCTCGACGCCGTGCTCGATGAACAGCCGCACCGTGCGCTCGATCTCCTCGAACGACAGCAGCTCGCTGTGCCGCAGGAAGCGGTAGTCCTTGTCGAACACATCCTTCGGCATGCAGTAGACGCAGCGGAAGTTGCAGCGGTCCGTCACCGAGATGCGCAGGTCGTGCAGGCGCCGGCCGCGCGTGTCTGCCAGCCTGCCTTGTGCCGGGACGAGCATGTCCGGCACGGCGGGCACCGTGGCGCGATGGTGCTGGCCGTCGCGCAGGTCGATGAGGGGGATGACGGTTTCGGTCATGAATGGGATGCCGCGCAGGCGGGCGGCCGATACGGCGAGTGAGTGCGCTGCGCGCTGTATACAGCTTCGAGTGTAGCGCACCCCCTCGGTTCAGGCGGGGTGACGCTGGCTCGGCATGGTGTGCTGTGCATAGGAAAAAGGGCGGCCGAAGCCGCCCTCTGGCAATGCGCCGGCGGTTGCCCGCCGGGGTCGTCGCTTATTGCTGGTCGGCACCGCCCACCGGGCTGCCGGTCTCGACCAGGATCATCGGACCCTGCTGGATCGGCGGCAGCGGCTTGCGCTCGCGCGGCACCCGCGGCGGCGTCACGGCACGGGCCGCTTCTTCCTGCGAGGCTTGCAGCTTCTGCGCGTCCGTGTGGACCCAGGTCATGCCGACGTCGGTCACCACGTGCTGCAGCGTCTCGATCGGCAGCGGTGCGGCCTTGGCCACGGCGCTGACCGGGGCAGGTGCCGGCACTTCGGCCATTGCCGCGGCAATGGCTTGCGGCGCGGCTTCCACCACGGCGGCGGCAGCGGTCACGACCGGTTCAGCGGTCTGGACCGGTTGCACCGGCTCGACCGGCTGGGCGATCACCGGAGCAACCGCTTCGGTCACCACTGGCTCGACCGGTTGCTGGACCGGAGCCTGCTGCGGAGCAGCGGCGACTTCAGCCTCCACCGGGGCAGTGGCTTGCACGTCCTGCTCGCCTTCCACTTCGGTTTCGCCTTCGCCTTCACCTTCTGCGCGCACGCCTTGCTCGCCACCCTCGCGGTCGCGGCGATAGCGGTTGCGGCCACGACGGCCACGGCGGCGGCGCTCTTCGCCTTCACCATTGCCTTCGGCACCCGGTGCAGCGCCTTCCACCGTATCGACTTCCGCAGGGGCGGTGGTGTCGAGCGGGGTTTGCGGCACTTGCGGCGCGGCGGTCTGGTCGATCAGGCCTTCGGCGGCCACGGCAGCGGCTTCGTTGGCTTGCTGCTCGCGCTCGCGGCCTTCGCGCGGTTCGCGGCTTTCACGACCCTCGCGCGGCTCGCGACCTTCACGGCCCTCACGGGGTTGACGCTCGCGGCGTTCCTGGTTGCGTTCGCGGCGGCCTTGCCCTTCGCGGGCTTCCTGGCCTTGCTGCGGCTGGCGGGCCTCGGTGGTTTCGCGCGCGGCACCCTCGACCTGGGCCGGTTGGCGGCTGCGGTCGCGGCCACCGCGTTGGCCATCACGCTGGCCTTCGCGCGGGGCTTGGCCTTCACGGCCTTCAGTGCGACCGCCTTCGCGGCCCTCACGGCCTTGGCCTTGGCGTTGACCATCACGGCCGCCTTGGCCCAGACGTTCACCACGCTCAGCACGTTCGCCACGCTGGCCACGGCCACCGCGGTCCTGGCGGGCGCCACGCCCTTGGCGGCCGGCGTCTTCAGCGCGCTGCTTCGGTGCTTCGACCGGCGCAGCCACCACCGGCTCGGCCGGCTTGCCGCCAAACAGCGACTTCAGCCAGGACACGAAACCACCCTGGGCAGGCACCGGTGCCGGTGCTTGCGGAGCCGGGGCGGCCTCGGTGCGGGCCGGACGCTCGGCGCGCGGCACCGACACGGGGGCCGGCTGTTCCGGCGTGATGCCCTTGACGGCAGCTTCCTGGCGCGGCTTGGCGGCTTCCTTGCGGGTGCTGTAGGCGGTGTCGGCTTCCAGTTCCTTGGCGGCTTCCTCGGCCATCTTGTAGCTGGCCTTGGTCTCGTCCAGGCGCGGATCGTCGTGGCGCAGGCGCTCGAGCTTGTAGTGCGGCGTCTCCAGATGCTTGTTCGGGATCAACAGCACGTTGACCTTGAAGCGCGTCTCGATCAGGTTGATGTCCGGGCGCTTCTCGTTGAGCAGGAACGCAGCCACTTCCACCGGCACCTGGCAGTGGATCGCGGCGGTGTTTTCCTTCATCGCCTCTTCCTGGATGATGCGCAGCACCTGCAGGGCGGACGATTCGGTATCGCGGATGTGGCCCGTGCCGTTACAGCGCGGGCAGGTGACGTGCGAGCCCTCCGACAGCGACGGACGCAGGCGCTGGCGCGACAGCTCCATCAGGCCGAAGCGGCTGATCTTGCCCATCTGCACGCGGGCGCGGTCGTGGCGCAGCGCGTCTTTCAGGCGGGTCTCGACGTCCTTCTGGGCCTTGCTGGCCTCCATGTCGATGAAGTCGATCACGATCAGGCCGCCCAGGTCGCGCAGGCGCAGCTGGCGGGCGATCTCGTCGGCGGCTTCGAGGTTGGTGCGCAGCGCGGTTTCCTCGATGTCGGCGCCCTTGGTGGCGCGCGCCGAGTTCACGTCGACGGCGACCAGCGCCTCGGTGTGGTCGATCACAATGGCGCCGCCCGAGGGCAGCATCACCATGCGCGAGTAGGCCGATTCGATCTGGTGTTCGATCTGGAAGCGCGAGAACAGGGGCACGTCGTCGCGGTACTTCTTCACCCGATTCATGTTGTCGGGCATCACCACGCTCATGAAGGCGCGGGCCTGATCGTAGATGTCGTCCGTATCGATCAGGATTTCACCGATATCCGGCTGGAAGTAATCGCGGATGGCGCGGATCACCAGGCTGGATTCGAGATAGATCAGCAGCGGGGCCTTGTTATCGACGGCGGCGCCGTCAACGGCCTTCCACAACTGCATCAGGTAGTTCAAGTCCCACTGCAGCTCTTCGGCCGAGCGGCCGATGCCGGCGGTGCGGGCGATGATGCTCATGCCATCCGGCACTTCCAGCTGCGCCATGGTTTCGCGCAGTTCCTGGCGGTCTTCGCCCTCGATGCGGCGCGACACGCCGCCGCCGCGCGGGTTGTTCGGCATCAGCACCAGGTAGCGGCCGGCCAGCGAGATGAAGGTGGTCAGGGCAGCGCCCTTGTTGCCACGCTCTTCCTTCTCGACCTGGACGATCAGTTCCTGACCTTCCGACAGGGCGTCCTGGATGCGCGCGGTGCGCACGTCCACACCGGCCTTGAAAAAGGCGCGGGCGACTTCCTTGAAGGGGAGGAAACCGTGCCGCTCTTCGCCGTAATTGACGAAGCACGCTTCCAGCGACGGTTCGATGCGGGTGATGACACCCTTGTAGATGTTGCCTTTGCGCTGTTCGCGCCCGGCAGTTTCGATGTCGATGTCGATCAGTTTCTGACCATCGACAATGGCGACGCGCAACTCTTCTTGCTGCGTCGCATTGAACAACATGCGTTTCATTGCAACCTCACTCCAATGCCGTGCAAGCACGGCGCTTCATGGAGCACGCAAAGGCGGAGCGGGTGGTCAAAGAATTGCCGGAGTGTCGGCCGAAAAAGACGGCGCGACGGGGCGCGGGCGAAAGAAATGAGGGCGTCACGGGTGCAGGGCGGAGTTCGCGGGCGCGGTTCTGCGCGCTCTTTCGCGTCCTGGCACTCGCGCCGTGAGCCCAGCGCGTTGTGCGGGCGGGCCAGCGGCGGCGAGTCGCGTGAAGCGACCACAAAGAGCGAGTTGACGACGCGGCCTGTCCGGACGAAACCCGCGGCGGGCGAATCGGGCGGCGTGCTGCTTGTTAGAGTTTTGCCGCCGGACCGCCATGGCAACGCGGTAACCGGATACTCAGCCGGCCGGCACCAACTTTGGTGCGGCAAGGGCTTCTTTCACCAAGCGGGCGCCGTATGGATAAACCATGTGGCGCCCGCCTTGAATTCTGTTCTACCAGCTGCTCGTTCTACGCTGGCCGATCTTGCCGACGTGATCTTTGGTTCACGTCCTGCGCGATGGGACAGCGGTGCGTGCTGCTTTTGTCGTGCCGGTTGTCCGGCCACGTGTTTAGCTTTGTAACACAAGTGGGCGGGGGCGCGGCACGTTCCGGTCAGAAACGGTGGCTGTGTACAATACCTGTTGTTTCGTCCCGACCGGCTCTTGCTGGCGCTTGTACGACTGTCCAGCGAGAAAATTATATTGAAAATGAATGAGTTACGCCATCCATTTGATGGCCGCATTCAAGAGGCGGTACGTGACGCACTTGATGGCAAATCGGTCGCCTATGTAGAAATTGGCGATGACGCCGAAGGGCAGCGCATCGACAACTTCCTGATGCGCCTGGCCAAGGGCGTGCCCAAGAGTCATATCTACCGCATCCTGCGCTCGGGCGAGGTGCGCGTGAACAAGGGCCGCATCGATGCGGAATACCGCCTGAAGCTCGGCGATCTGGTGCGGATCCCGCCGCTTCGTGTCGCGCAGCAGACCGAAGCGCAGCGCGCCGTGCCAGCGGCGGAGTTCACGATCCTCCATGAAGATACGCACCTGTTGGTGATCGACAAGCCGGCCGGCGTGGCCGTGCATGGCGGCTCCGGCGTGGCGTTTGGGGTGATCGAGCAGTTACGCCAGTCGCGTCCGGAAGCCAAATTCCTTGAACTGGTGCACCGGCTCGACCGCGAGACTTCCGGCGTGCTGCTGCTGGCCAAGAAGCGCTCGGCGCTGGTGGCGCTGCACGAGCAGATCCGCGAAGGCCAGCTCGACAAGCGCTACTTTGCCGCGGTGAAGGGTGTCTGGCCGCACAAGCGCCAGCACATCAAGGCGCCGTTGCACAAATTCACCACGCCCGAGGGCGAACGCCGCGTGCGCGTGCAGGCCGATGGGCAGCCATCGCACACGATTTTCAACAAGGTTGGGGTGTTCGGGCCGTACACGCTGCTGGAAGCCGAGTTGAAGACCGGCCGCACGCACCAGATCCGCGTGCACCTGGCGCACGCCGGCTTCCCGATTCTTGGTGATGACAAATACGGCGATTTCGCGCTGAACAAGGCGCTATCGCGCGCAAACGCCTCGCCGCGGCTGGCGCGGATGTTCCTGCATGCGCACCGTGTGCAATTGACGCATCCGCAGAGCGGCGAGATCGTCACGTTCAATGCGCCGCTGCCGGCCGAATGCGCCGAGTTCCTCAACGCCTTCCAACCCCAGAGCCCCGATTCCGATGCCCCAGCAGCGCTTTGACCTGATCGTCTTCGACTGGGACGGCACCCTGATGGATTCGACGTCGGCCATCACCCGGTCGATTCAGCTGGCCTGCCGCGACCTCGGCTTGCCTGTGCCGGATGATGCGCACGCCAGCCACGTGATCGGCCTGGGCTTGCGCGACGCGCTCGAATACGCCGTCCCGACGCTCGACCCGGCCGACTACGGCAAGCTGGCAGAACGCTACCGCTTCCACTACCTGAGCCGCGATTCGCAGCTGGTGCTGTTCCCCGGCGTGCGCGAGATGCTGGAGGCCCTGCGCCAACAGCACTACCTGCTGGCGGTGGCGACGGGCAAGTCGCGCGTCGGTCTGCAGCGGGCGCTGGAGGTGAGTGGCCTGACCGGCATGTTCGACGACACGCGCTGTGCGGACGAGACCTTCTCCAAGCCGCACCCCGCCATGCTGCTGGAACTGACCAGCGACCTGGGCATGGAGGTGGAGCGCACGCTGATGATCGGCGACACCACGCACGACCTGCAGATGGCCGCCAACGCCGGTGCGGCGGGCGTCGCAGTCGCTTATGGCGCGCACCCGGCCGACGTGCTGCACGCGCTGGAGCCGTTGTTTTGCGCGAGCTCCGTCGCCGAGCTGCATCGCTGGCTGGCCGACCATGCCTGAGCCGATCGCGCCGGTGCGTATCTGCGCGGGGGCGGCGCTGGAAGACGGTGGCCTCGGCGTGCGTTTTTCCGTCGAAGTGCGCGGGCGGGCGGTGGGCGGTTTTGTCGTGCGCTACGCTGGCGTGGTGTACGGCTATCTGAACCAGTGCGCCCACGTGCCGATGGAAATGGACTGGCAGGAAGGCCAGTTCTTTGAAAGCTCGGGCTTGTACCTGATGTGCGCCACGCACGGCGCGATCTATGAGCCGGACACCGGGCGCTGCGTGGGTGGCCCCTGCCGTGGTGCGCACCTGTCCAAGCTGGAAGTCGCGGAACGCGACGGCGAGGTCTGGTGGCAACCGGATGCGCTGTTTCGCATGCCGGTTTTGCTGAGCCCGGTGCCGCCGACAGCCTCATAACGACTCTTTTCTCTCCTAGTTCATGACTGATTCGATCCCGCCGAAATCGCCGGAAGAGGGCGCTGGCAAGCCTGACGAACTGGAAGTCGCCCGCCAGGCCGACCATCCGCTCGAAGCCGAGCTGCGCGAGCCGGCCGCAGCTGCGCCTGAGCCCAAGCCAGCGGCGTCCGCCCAGTCTGGCAACTGGGAGCGTGAGGTGTTGGAAAAGGTGCTGCTGGCAACCGTGCGCGAGCAACGTGCAGCGCGCCGCTGGCGCATCTTCTTCCGCTTCGTGACGCTGGGCATCATCGGCCTGATCGTCTACGCCTTCGCCAGTCTGGAGGGCGAGACCGTCAGCACCGGCCGCCATACCGCGCTCGTCACGCTGGACGGCGAGATCGCTGCCAGCACGAACGCCAGCGCCGAGAACATCAACGCGTCGCTCGAAGCGGCCTTTGCCGACGACAACACGGTCGGCGTGATCCTCAAGATCAACTCGCCGGGCGGCTCGCCGGTGCAGGCGGGCATGATCAACGACGACATCCGCCGCCTGCGCGCCAAGTACAAGAACATCCCGCTGTACGTGGTGGTCGAGGAGATGTGCGCCTCGGGCGGTTACTACGTGGCCGCCGCCGCCGACAAGATCTACGTCGACAAGGCCAGCATCGTCGGCTCGATCGGCGTGCTGATGGATGGCTTCGGCTTTACCGGGTTGATGGACAAGGTGGGCGTGGAGCGCCGCCTGCTGACGGCCGGCTCCAACAAGGGGATGCTCGATCCGTTCTCGCCGGTGTCGACGCAGCAGAAGCAGTACGCGCAGGAGATGCTCGACGAGGTGCACCAGCAGTTCATCGACGTGGTCAAGCAGGGCCGGGGCAGCCGCCTGAAGGACGATCCGACGCTGTTTACCGGCTTGTTCTGGACTGGCGCCAAGGCCATCCAGCTGGGCCTGGTCGATGGCGTCGGCAGCGCGGATTTCGTGGCGCGCAACGTCATCAAGGCGCCCGACGTGGTCGATTACACGGTCAAGGAAAACATCGCCTCGCGCGTGGCGCGCAAGCTCGGCACGGCGATGGGCGCGGGTGCCGTGAAGGCGCTCGCCGCAACCGGCGAGCTCAAGCTGCTGATGAAGCAGTAGGACGGATAAAGGCGCTCGCCTGGCGCCGTCAGCGCGCCAGCAGCGAGAAGATGGCCGGCCGCTTGTGCAAGTCCATGCGGTCGGCGCGCCAGTCGCTCACGGGCAGGGTCACGACCTGCTCGCTGGGCAGCGTCAGATCCACCGCGATCGACAGCAGCGTGCCCGGCGCGCAGGCGGCCTGGATGGCTTCCAGCAGCGCGCCGTTGCGATAGGGCGTTTCGATGAAGACCTGGGTTTGTCCCGCTGCGCGAGATGCCTGTTCCAGTGCGCGCAGCTTGGTTTTCCGCTCGCCCGCATCGACCGGCAGATAGCCGTTGAACGCGAAGCTCTGGCCGTTCAGGCCCGAGGCCATCACCGCCAGCAGGATCGAGCTGGGCCCCACCAGCGGTTTCACGCGCACGCCGTGCCGATGCGCCAGGCGCACGAGATTCGCGCCCGGATCGGCCACCGCCGGCACACCGGCTTCCGACATCAGCCCCGCATCCTGCCCGGCAATCACCGGCGCCAGGAGCGCTTCCAACTCGGATGCCGGCGTCTTGACGTTCAGCTCGCGGATGGTGATTTCCTGCAGCGGGCGCGCCAGCGGCGTGGTCTCCGCCAGCTTCTTGAGTAGCGCGCGCGCCGTTTTGGCGTGCTCGGCGACGAAGTAATCGAGCCGCGCAGTGATCTGCTGTACGCCTGCGGGGATCACATCAGGCAGCGGGTCGGCCGCGTCGCGCAGGCCGAGCGTGTTCGGAATCAGGTAGAGCGTGCCGGCCATGGCTTAAGCGAAGAGTGGGTAGTGCACGTTGCGCAGCATGCCGGTCAGCGCGATCAGCGGCAGGCCGACCAGTGCGGTCGGGTCCGACGATTCCACGCGCTCGAGCAGGGCGATGCCGAGGCCCTCGGACTTGGCGCTGCCGGCCACGTCGTATGGGTGCTCCAGATGCAGGTAGGCGTCCAGTTCCTCGTCGGAGAGGTTGCGGAACGTCGCCAGCGTGCGGACATCTTCACTCTGGTGTTGGCCGCTGCGGCCGTCGTAAAGGCACAACGCCGAGTGGAATGTGACGGTGCGGCCACGCATCCAGTGCAGTTGGGTCAGCGCGCGGGCATGGTCGCCGGGCTTGCCGACCTGCTTGCCGTCGAGCGTGGCGACCTGGTCGGAGCCGATCACCAGCGCGCCCGGATGGTCTGCGGCCACCTTCTCCGCCTTCTGTCGGGCCAGGCGCAGTGCGGTCTGATCGGGGGATTCGCCCGGTGCGGGCGTTTCGTCGATGTTCGGCACCACGATCTCGAACGGTAGGCGCAGGCGTTCGAGCAGTTCGCGGCGATACGGCGAGCTGGACGCGAGAATCAGCGGCGGGCGCGTGGCGTGGGTCATAAGTACTTGAAGATGCAGTGGATTTTGTGCGAAAACCCTTTGACGCCAGCGGTTTTCGCTCGGTATAATCCCGCGTTTCGCGGTTTGGCCGCGCAGTGTCGCAAACCGGGCGCCCTCGCGCAAGGTGTGGAAGGCGCTGCAGGGCGGCGCAACTCAAGCTTTCGGGCGGTCACGGCAACGCGCTTAACGGGTTCGATCAGTGGATTTTCGTGCATTCGATCTTTTCGCGTTCATCCGCGGTGGCGAGCAGGTAAGCGGCACGGTCAGCCTGGCCGACATGCCTCGTCTGCTGGCCGAGCAGGCCGCCGATGCCCCGGCCGATGCCGACGGGTTGTTCCGTTGGCAGATGCAGGGCGCGGTGCGCGACGAAGTCGTCGCCGCAGGTCAGTCCACCCGTCAACGGCTGTTCGTCGATCTGGAAGTGCAGGGCGCGGTCTGGCTGCAATGCCAGCGTTGCCTGAAGGCCTACGAACAGCCGCTGCCGGTGCAGACGTGCCTGGAAGTCATGCGTTCGGAGGCGGAAGCCGATGCGGCCCCGCTGGACGACGACGAGGCAGACGTCATCGTTGGCTCGCGCAGCTTCGACCTGATCACGCAGATTGAAGACGAGTTGCTGCTGGCGCTGCCGGTGTCGCCGCGTCATGCAGTCTGTCCGGACGAGGTCTTGCCGGAAGAGGTCGAAGCCGAAAAGAAGCCGTCGCCGTTCGCGGTGCTGGCCAACCTGAAGACCAAACATTAGGCGCACGCAAGCGTTGCGCGCGCTGATGGCAGTACGTTTCACACGCCTACCGGAATGGCTACGCTCCGGCTCCGTGTGATGTGATAAAATTGATCAAATTGCTTAGGAGTCAGTCATGGCTGTTCAACAAAACAAGAAGTCGCCGTCCAAGCGCGGCATGCATCGTTCGCACGACTTCCTCACCTCGGCCCCGACCGCTGTCGAGCCGACCACGGGCGAAGTCCACCTGCGTCACCACGTGAGCCCGAACGGCTACTATCGCGGCCGCAAGGTCGTGAAGACCAAGAACGACTGATGCGGTTTGCCAGTCCTCTGGCAAGCGTGTTGGGTTGGTCTGAACGCACAGGTTCATGATGCAAACAGAAAAGCGGCAAGCCAATTTGCCGCTTTTTTGCTGAACGGAATCCGGTAAAGCGCGTATCAAATGATGCACCGAGTTGTGTACCCTACGCGCGCCAACGGCCGGAGCCGCACGTGAAACCGCAATTCAGACTCGCATGACCATCAAGCTTGCCATCGACTGCATGGGTGGCGATCACGGCGTTGGCGTGACGATCCCTGCAGCGATCCATTTTCTCGCCGCACACGAAGACGTCGAAATGCTGCTCGTCGGGCAGCCCGATGCCATCGCGGCACAGCTCAAACGACTCCACGCCACCGCGAACCCCCGCATCCACGTCGTTGCCGCCTCCGAGGTGGTGTCGATGGACGATCCGGTCGAGGTCGCGCTGCGCAAGAAGAAAGATTCTTCGATGCGTGTGGCCATCAATCAGGTCAAGGAAGGCGCCGCTCAGGCGTGCGTTTCCGCCGGCAACACCGGCGCCCTGATGGCCGTGTCGCGTTACGTTCTCAAGACGCTGGACGGCATCGACCGCCCGGCCATCGCGACCGCCATCCCGAACGAGAAGGGCGCCGGCACTACGGTGCTGGACCTCGGCGCCAATGCCGACTGCGAGCCCGAGCACTTGTTGCAGTTCGCGCAGATGGCCTCGGCGATGGTGTCGGTGGTCGAGCACAAGCCGCGCCCGACGGTCGGCCTGCTCAACATCGGCGAAGAAGTCATCAAGGGCAACGAGGTCGTCAAGCAGGCCGGTGAGCTGCTGCGTGCCTCCGACCTCAACTTCTTCGGCAACGTTGAAGGCAACGACATCTTCAAGGGCACCACGGACATCGTCGTCTGCGACGGCTTTGTCGGCAACGTGGCGCTCAAGAGCACGGAAGGCCTCGCCAAGATGATCGGCGAGATGCTGCGCGAAGAGTTCAGCCGCTCGTGGTTCACCAAGCTGCTGGCTGTGGTGGCACTGCCTGTCATCGTCAGCCTCAAGCGCCGCATGGACCATCGGCGTTACAATGGCGCCGCGCTGCTCGGCCTGCGCGGCCTGGTCATCAAGAGCCACGGTTCGGCTGATGCCTACGCGTTTGAATGGGCGATCAAGCGCGCCTACGACGCAGCGGCCAACGGCGTGATCGCCCGCATTGCGCAGGCGTTCGAATCGCATGGCGATGCGGTAGCTGCTGCGCCCGCTGTTGCCCCTGCCCCCACTTCCACTCCGGCTGCCGACGCTGCTTGAGCGCGTTGCCCCCGAGTCAGAATTCATCCCACCGCATATGACACGTTACGCAAGGATCATCGGTACGGGCAGTTACCTGCCGCCCAAGCGGGTTACCAATGACGAACTGGCCGCCCAGCTGGCCGAGAAAGGTATCGAGACGAGCGACGAATGGATCGTGACGCGCAGCGGCATCCGCGCGCGCCATTTCGCCGCGCCCGATGTCGCGTGCAGTGACCTCGCCGTGAAGGCGGCCGAGCGCGCCATCGAAGCCGCAGGCATCGACCGCTCCGAACTCGACCTGATCTTGGTGGCCACGTCCACACCGGATTTTGTGTTCCCCAGCACGGCATGCCTCGTGCAGCAGAGGCTGGGCGTATCGAACAAGTGCCCGGCGTTCGATGTGCAGGCGGTTTGCTCTGGCTTCGTGTACGCGCTGGCGACGGCCGACAAGTTCATCCGCTCGGGTGCGTATCGCAACGTGCTGGTGATCGGCTCGGAAGTCTTCTCGCGCATCCTTGATTTCAACGACCGCACGACGTGCGTGCTGTTCGGCGACGGCGCTGGTGCAGTCGTGCTGCAGGCCTCGGACGAGCCCGGCATCCTGTCGACCGCCTTGCATGCCGACGGCAGCCATGCCGACATCCTGTGCGTGCCCGGCAACGTGGCCGCCGGTGCGATCCAGGGCAGCGCCTTCCTGTACATGGATGGTCAGGCCGTCTTCAAGCTGGCGGTGAATGTGCTCGACAAGGTGGCGCGCGAAGTGCTGGCCGCTGCCGAGCTCGACGCCTCGCAGGTCGACTGGCTGATTCCGCACCAGGCCAACATCCGCATCATGCAGGGTACGGCCAAGAAGCTGGGCCTGCCCAATGAACGCATGGTGGTGACCGTGGACGAGCACGGCAATACGTCGGCTGCGTCGATTCCGCTGGCCTTGGACGTCGCGGTGCGCGACGGGCGCATCAAGCCCGGCCATCACGTGATGCTTGAAGGCGTGGGCGGCGGCTTTACCTGGGGCGCCGCGCTGCTGCGCTTCTGATCGACGAATTTCCAGAACCAAACATACGAGCCATGACATTCGCTTTCGTCTTTCCCGGCCAGGGTTCGCAATCGGTCGGCATGCTCAATGCCTTTGCCGATCACCCGGCCGTCGCGGCCACGCTGGCCGAGGCGTCCGACGCGCTGGGTCAGGATATCGGCAAGCTGATCGCCGAAGGCCCGGCTGAAGAGCTGAACCTGACCACCAACACGCAGCCGGTCATGCTGACGGCCGCCGTGGCGGTCTACCGCGCATGGCAGGCCGCGGGCGGCCCGGTGCCGACCGTGGTGGCTGGTCACAGCCTTGGCGAATACTCTGCGCTGGTGGCAGCGGGCGCCATCGCGTTCAAGGATGCGGTGCCGCTGGTGCGTTTTCGCGCCAAGGCGATGCAGGAAGCCGTGCCGGTGGGCGAGGGCGGCATGGCCGCGATCCTCGGCTTGTCGGACGATGACGTGCGTGCCGCTTGCGCTGAAGCGTCGGCGGCTGGCGTGGTCGAAGCCGTGAACTTCAACGCACCGGCCCAGGTGGTGATCGCCGGTGCCAAGGCTGCCGTCGAGCGCGCTTGCGAAATCGCCAAGGCCAAGGGTGCCAAGCGCGCGCTGCCGTTGCCGGTGTCGGCGCCGTTCCACTCGTCGCTGCTCAAGCCGGCATCGGATCGTCTGCGCGAATACCTCGCCAATGTGACGGTCAACGCGCCGGTTATCCCGGTCATCAACAACGTCGACGTGGCCGTGGTGAGCGATCCCGCCGCCATCAAGGATGCGCTGGTGCGCCAGGCGGCAGCGCCGGTGCGCTGGGTCGAGACCGTCCAGAAGATGAAGGCAGACGGCATCACACGCGTGGTCGAGTGCGGCCCGGGCAAGGTGCTGGCTGGTCTGATCAAGCGCATCGACGGCGATATCATCGGCGACGCGATCTTCGATCCGGCAACGCTTGAAGCCGTGCTGGGTCAACTCAAATAACGGAATTCGCATGACGCAAGCATTGAACAACCAGGTCGCGCTCGTCACCGGCGCTTCGCGGGGCATCGGCCGCGCGATTGCGCTGGAGCTGGCGCGCCAGGGCGCGACGGTGGTCGGCACGGCCACCTCGGAGGCCGGTGCGCAGGCCATCACGGCGTACTTCGCCGAAGCCGGCGTGAAGGGCGCGGGCGTGGTGCTCAACGTCAATGACGCCGCGCGCTGCGAAGCCGTCATCGACGAGACCATCAAGACCCACGGCGGCCTGAACATCCTCGTCAACAATGCCGGCATCACGCAGGACAACCTGGCGATGCGCATGAAGGACGACGAGTGGGCATCGGTCATCGATACCAACCTTTCGGCCGTGTTCCGATTGTCGCGTGCCGTGTTGCGCCCGATGATGAAGGCGCGCGGCGGTCGCATCATCAACATCACCTCGGTGGTGGGCTCGGCCGGCAACCCGGGCCAGGCCAACTACGCCGCCGCCAAGGCAGGGGTCGAAGGCATGGCGCGTGCGCTGGCCCGCGAGATCGGCAGCCGCAACATCACGGTCAACTGCATCGCACCGGGCTTTATCGATACCGACATGACCAAGGTTCTGTCGGAAGAGCAGCACACCG
>CAJXMR010000059.1 GCA_913056305.1 uncultured Ralstonia sp. | reverse complement strand
CGGCGCAACTGGCGATCGCTCAAAGCTGATTTCGATTCAAGGAGCTGTCATGCAAGTCTTCTGGTTCATCCCCACCCACGGCGACAGCCGCTACCTCGGCACCGCCGAGGGCGCGCGCCAGGTCGATCACGCCTACCTGCAGCAGGTGGCCGTGGCGGCCGACACGCTGGGCTACGAGGGGGTGCTGATCCCCACCGGCCGCTCGTGCGAAGACCCGTGGATCGTCGCCGCCAGCCTGATCCCCGTCACCAAGCGCCTGCGCTTCCTGGTGGCGGTGCGCCCGGGCCTGATGGCGCCGACGCTGGCCGCGCGCATGGCCGCCACGTACGACCGGCTCTCGCAGGGCCGCTTGCTGGTGAATCTCGTCACCGGTGGCGACCCGGCGGAGCTGGCCGGCGACGGCCTGTTCCTCAACCATGCGGAACGCTACGAGGCCTCGGAAGAATTCATCCGCATCTGGCGTGAGACGCTGGCGGCCAGCCACGAGGGCGCGGCGCTGGACTACTCCGGCAAGCACCTGAGCGTGAAGGGTGCCAAGGTGTTGTACCCGCCGGTGCAGCGGCCGCATCCGCCGGTGTATTTCGGTGGGTCATCGGAAGCAGCGCATGAGTTGGCGGCCGAGCAGGTCGATACCTACCTGACCTGGGGCGAACCGCCTGCCGCCGTGGCCGAGAAGATCGCCGACGTGCGCAAGCGTGCCGCCAAGCACGGCCGCACGGTGCGCTTCGGCATCCGTCTGCACGTGATCGTGCGCGAGACGGATGCGGAAGCCTGGCAAGCCGCCGACAAGCTGATCAGCAAGCTGGACGACGACACCGTCGCCCGCGCGCAGGAGGCCTTCAGCAAGATGGATTCCGCCGGCCAGCAGCGCATGGCGGCCCTGCACTCCGGTGGCGCCAAGCGCAGCCGCGCTGACTTGGAAATCAGCCCGAACCTGTGGGCGGGCGTGGGCCTGGTGCGCGGCGGTGCCGGCACGGCGCTGGTGGGCGATCCGCAGACGGTGGCTGCGCGCATGAAGGAGTACGCCGACCTCGGCATCGACACCTTCGTGCTGTCAGGCTATCCGCATCTGGAAGAGTCGTACCGCTTTGCCGAGCTGGTGTTCCCGCTGCTGCCGCGCTCGGTGCGCGACAAGTTGCCGGGCAAGGTGCTGAACGGGCCGTTTGGCGAGGTGATCGCCACCGGCATCGTGCCCAAGGTGGCCGCAAGCTGAGGCAGACATCGAAGGAGCAGGGCAATGGCATCGAAACCGAACACTTTCCTGAAAGCGGCGCGCCAGCGCCTGACGCCGTGGCTCGTGCCGCTGGTGCTGCTGGTGCTGTGGCAGGCCTCGGCCCAATGGGGCTGGCTGTCGAACCGCATCCTGCCGGCGCCGCTGGACGTGGCCAAGGTGGCCTTTGCGCTGGCGCGCTCGGGCGAGCTGTGGACGCACGTGGCCGTGAGCACGTGGCGCGCGCTGCTGGGCTTCGCCATCGGCGGCTCGCTGGGGCTGGCGCTGGGGCTGCTGACCGGCACCTTCCGCACCGCCGAGACGCTGCTCGACACGACCTTGCAGATGGTCCGCAACATCCCGGTGCTGGCGCTGATCCCGCTGGTGATCCTGTGGTTCGGCATCGATGAGTCGGCCAAGCTGTTCCTCGTCTCGCTGGGCGTGTTCTTCCCGATCTACCTGAACACGTATCACGGCATCCGCTCGGTTGATCCGGCGCTGGTGGAGATGGCGCGCAGCTATGGGCTGTCGCGCGCGCAGCTCTATCGCAAGGTGATCCTGCCCGGCGCGCTGCCGCAGATCCTGGTGGGCGTGCGCTTCTCGCTGGGCCTGATGTGGGTGACGCTGATCGTGGCGGAGACGGTCTCCGCGCAATCCGGTATCGGCTACATGACGATGAACGCGCGCGAGTTCCTGCAGACCGATGTGGTGCTGCTCGGCATCCTGCTTTATGCGCTGCTGGGCAAGCTGGCTGACTTGCTGTCGCGGGCGCTGGAACGTTTCTGGCTGCGCTGGCATCCCGGCTATCAGGCCGCCGCTTGAGCTGAATTGGAGAACTGCATGCAAAGCAACGCCACCGAACACGCCGTGCTGGAGCGCGTGGAACACCACGCGAATCACCACGGGACCGCGCTGCACATCGAGCACGTCGTCAAGCGCTATGGCGATCGAGAAGTGCTGCACGGCATCGACCTGGAGATCACGCCGGGCGAGTTTGTCGTCATCGTCGGGCGCAGTGGCTGCGGCAAGAGCACGCTGCTGCGGCTGATTGCCGGGCTGGAGGGCATCGACGACGGCCACCTGCGCCGCGACGGCGAAGCCGAAGACGGCCTGCACGACGATGCGCGTGTGATGTTTCAGGACGCCCGCCTGTTGCCGTGGAAGACCGTGATCGACAACGTTGCGTTGGGGCTGCCGAAGCCACAGCGCGCGCACGCTGCCGAGGTGCTCGCGCAAGTGGGCCTGGCCGAGCGCGCGGGCGAGTGGCCGTCACGCCTGTCGGGCGGGCAGCGCCAGCGCGTGGCCTTGGCGCGCGCTTTGGTGCACCGCCCACGTCTGCTGCTGCTCGACGAGCCGCTGGGCGCGCTCGATGCGCTCACCCGCATCGACATGCAGAACCTGATCGAAGGTCTGTGGCAGCGCCTGGGCTTTACCGCTGTGCTGGTCACGCACGACGTGGCTGAGGCGGTGGCGCTGGCCGACCGCGTGGTGCTGATCGAAGACGGCCGCATCGCGCTCGATGAACGCATCGATTTGCCGCGCCCGCGTCATCGCGGATCGCCCGCGTTTGCGCGGTTGGAGGAGGCGATCCTCAACCGCGTGATGCAGCGCAAGATCGATCCCGAAGCCTTGCCCGATGTGCAAACGCACACGGCGTGGGCATCACCCTGGCGCGGCGTGTCCGCCACCGCGGTGCGCTGGGCCGTGT
Source organism: uncultured Ralstonia sp. (assembly GCA_913056305.1). Lineage (GTDB taxonomy): Bacteria > Pseudomonadota > Gammaproteobacteria > Burkholderiales > Burkholderiaceae > Ralstonia. Next base: position 21,439 of record CAJXMR010000059.1, on the reverse strand, counting down.
AAGCCGAAGCAATCTTCTCCCCAAAAATATTCACTGGCGCCGAATTGAACATTCGGCTCTTGTCATCTAAGAAGGAACATCATGAGCATCCAAGCGATTAACGTACGCAACCAATTTCGCGGGCAGATCAAGGAGATCATCCGGGGCGACGTGCTCTCGGAGATCGACGTGGAGACCCCGGCCGGCATCGTCACCTCGGTCATCACCACGCGTTCGGTCGATAGCCTCGGCCTGAAGATCGGCAGCGAAGTGGTGGCGCTGGTGAAGGCGACAGAAGTTTCGATCGCTAAGTTGTGACGGGGGAGGAGGAGGCGACCCAACAGGAGCCCAATCCGATGAGTCTCATGCACACCACCGCACTTGCACAATTTCTCGGCACCTTGCCGAGCGCCCCGGCGCCGGATCGCCAGCTTTGGCGTGACGCCAGCGGGCGTGTCCAGGGCCAGTTCTTCCATAGCTCGCTGACCAGCTTGTTCGAACCGGTCTGGCGCGTAGCCACCGATGGCACGCTGGCCCTCGACGGCCACGAGGCCGTGATGCGAACGTGGACGCGCGACGGCGACGCCGGCTTGAACCCGTGGAAGATGTTCTCGCACGCCGCCGACGATAGCACGCTCGTCGAGCTCGACCGCCTGTGCCGGCTGGTGCATACGCTCAACTACTTTGCCCGCACCGATGCGCGGCGGCTGGTGGTCAACGTGCACGGCCGCCTGCTGGCGGCGGTGGCAGCCGACCACGGCAAGGCCTTCCACCGTGCGGTGACGGCGCTGGGGCTCTCGCCGGAGCAGCTCGTGATCCAGGTGCCGTCCACCGCCAATGACGACCTAGGCCTGCTGCTGTTCGTGGTCGACAACTACCGGCGCAATGGCTTTGCCGTGGCGGTGCAGGCATCCGACCCCGCCGAGGCTGGGGCGCTGATGGTGCATGCGCGGCCGGCCTTCCTGAAGCTCGATGCGCGGCGCGACTGGCAGACACGGCATGTGCTGGGGCTGGCGGAGTCCGCGCGCGAATTGGGCGTCACGCTGGCCCTGCGCCGCTGCGAGCGCCAGCGCGATCTCGACCTCGCCCGCGACGCCGGCATCGCCTATGTGCAGGGCAGCATGCTGCCGGGCGCGGAGTCGGAGGAACCCGCCCCCGCACCCGAGCCCTTGGTCGTGATCCCGACCCGTGCGCCGCAAGCCCAGGCGCCACTGGTGCCGCAGCAGTGGGGCGCCGGGCTCTCGCTGACCGAATAATCCCCTGGATTGAGGACACACGATGGCACGCAGTGCAGCACAACCCGCCGCCGACCGCGACTGGCACTGGCCCGCCGACTTGGCGGTGCTGACCGTGCCCGGATTGCATGGCAGCGGCCCAGGCCATTGGCAAAGCCATTGGGAACACCGCTTTGCCGACTGGCAGCGCGTCGAGCAGGACGATTGGGGCACGCCCGATCTGCGGCAGTGGTCTGCGCGCGTGGGCGAGACCGTGCGCGCCGTGCAGGCCGCGCGCCCTCGCCAAGGCGTGCGTGCCGTGCTCGTTGCGCACAGCTTCGGCTGCCTGGCGTCGCTGCACTGGGCGATGCAGGCGCGCAGTGCGGTGGCCGGCGTGCTGCTGGTGGCACCGGCCGATCCGGACAAGTTTGGCGTGGCGGACCTGCTGCCGCAACGCGCGCTGCCGTTCCCCGCCATCGTTGTCGCCAGCCGCAATGACCCCTGGCTGAGCTATTGCCAGGCCGTGGAGTGGGGCATCCGCTGGGGCGCGGAGATCGTCGACGCGGGCCATGCCGGGCACATCAATGCCGATTCCGGCCTGGGCGACTGGGCGCCTGGCCTCGCCCTGCTGGACCGCCTGATCGGCCGCGCAAGTGCGCCGGAAGCCTCCCGCGATGGCGCCGATTGGCAAGCCCAGTGGGATGTCTTACCCAGCACGCCTTATATCTAAAACGATGATGTACATGCGCAAATATTCGTTTTCTTCATAAGAACCCCTCGCCACAATCGGTTCATCTGCACATCGGCCGCAGCGTTGCGGCCTTTTTATTGGTTGCGCTGATGAGCCTGTCCTCTGCGTTTTCTCCCTCCAAGCGGCGTAAGCCGGCCAACGTGCTCCCGGGCTTCGGGCTGGCGCTGGGCTTCTCGCTGCTGTACCTCGCGCTGATCGTGCTGATCCCGCTGTCGGCGACCGTCCTCAAGACGTTCACCATGACGTGGGACGCGTTCTGGACCACCGTCACCGCGCCGCGCGTGGTCGCCTCGTACAAGCTGACGTTTGGTGCGTCGCTCATCGCGGCGGTCGTGAACCTTGTGTTCGGGCTGATCGTGGCGTGGGTGCTGGTGCGCTATCGGTTTCCGGGCAAGCGGTTGATTGATGCGCTGGTCGATCTTCCATTCGCGCTGCCCACGGCAGTGGCAGGCATCGCGCTGACGGCGCTGTATGCGCCGAATGGCTGGATCGGCTCGCGGCTGGAGCCGCTGGGGCTGAAGGTCGCGTTCACGCCGCTGGGCATCGTGGTGGCACTGACCTTCATCGGGCTGCCGTTCGTGGTGCGCACGGTACAGCCGGTGCTCGAAGACCTCGAAACCGAGCTGGAAGAGGCCGCCGCCAGCCTGGGCGCCACGCGCTGGCAGACCTTCACGCGCGTGATCCTGCCGACCCTGCTGCCGGCGCTGCTGACCGGTTTCGCGCTGGCCTTCGCGCGCGCCACGGGCGAGTACGGCTCGGTCATCTTTATCGCCGGCAACATGCCGATGATCTCCGAGATCACGCCGCTGATGATCTATTCCAAGCTGGAGCAGTTCGATTACGCGGGCGCTACGGCGATTGCGGTGGTGATGCTGGCGATCTCGTTCTCGCTGCTGCTGGTGATCAATCTGCTGCAGGCCTGGACGCGCCGCCGCGGCAGCCGCAGCGATGCGCTGGAGCGCGCCCCCGAAACCTTGGCCGCTGTGGGGGCCTCCCATTCTGCAGCGGCAGGAGCCTGACATGGCCGGTACCGTTTCCCGTCAACTCGGTCACGCTCCGGCCACTGGCCGACGCGGCGCCACGGCGGAATCCGCCTGGGTGCGCGCGACGCTGATCCTCGTGTCGTTCCTGTTCCTCGCACTGTTCCTGTTCGTGCCGCTGGCGAGTGTGTTCTACGAGGCGTTCAAGAAGGGCGTGGACGTCTACCTGGAAGCGCTGATCGAGCCCGATGCGCTGTCCGCAATTTATCTGACGCTGACCGTCGCGGTGATTGCCGTGCCGTTGAACGTCGTGTTCGGTGTGGCGGCCGCGTGGGCCATCGCCAAGTTCGAGTTCCGTGGCAAAAACCTGCTGCTGACGCTGATCGATCTGCCGTTCTCGGTGTCGCCGGTCATCGCGGGGCTGATCTACGTGCTGCTGTTCGGCGCGCAGGGGTGGTTCGGCCCCTATCTGTCTGACCACGACTTCAAGGTCATCTTTGCCGTGCCGGGCATCGTGCTGGCGACGGTGTTCGTCACCTTCCCGTTCGTGGCGCGCGAGCTGATCCCGCTGATGCAGGCGCAGGGCAGTGAAGAGGAGGAGGCCGCCATCGTGCTGGGCGCGTCGGGTTGGCAGACCTTCTTCCGCGTGACGCTGCCGAACATCAAGTGGGGCCTGCTGTATGGCGTGATCCTGTGCAATGCGCGGGCGATGGGCGAGTTCGGTGCGGTGTCGGTGGTGTCGGGCCATATCCGTGGGCTGACCAACACGATGCCGCTGCACGTCGAGATCCTCTACAACGAATACAACTTCGCGGCCGCGTTTGCCGTGGCCTCGCTGCTGACGCTGCTGGCGCTCGTGACGCTGGGCCTCAAGACGCTGGTCGAATGGCGCAGCCGCCGCGAGCTGGCCGATGCGGATGCCGGCGTGGGCGAGGGTCCGGGCCAGCGCATCACGCAATCGCCATCACAGTCGATTTCGCATCCGCACGTCTCCGTGCAATCTCCGCTCGAAGGGAGCGCCGCATGAGCATCCAGGTTCAACACGTCACCAAACGCTTTGGCAATTTTGTCGCGCTCAACGACGTCTCGCTCGACTTCAAGCAGGGTGAACTGACCGCGCTGCTGGGCCCGTCGGGCTGTGGCAAGACCACGCTGCTGCGCATCATCGCCGGGCTGGAGCACGCGGATTCGGGCAGCATCCACCTCAACGGCGAGGATGCCTCCGACCAGCACGTGCGCGAGCGCCAGGTCGGCTTCGTGTTCCAGCACTACGCGCTGTTCAAGCACATGACGGTGTTCGAGAACGTGGCCTTCGGCCTGCGCGTGAAGCCGCGCGCGCAGCGCCCGAGCGAAGCGCAGATCCGCGCCAAGGTGAAGGACCTGCTGGAACTCGTGCAGCTCGACTGGCTGGCCGATCGCTACCCGCCGCAACTGTCGGGCGGGCAGCGCCAGCGCATCGCCCTGGCGCGCGCGCTGGCGGTGGAGCCGCGTGTGCTGCTGCTCGACGAGCCATTCGGCGCGCTCGATGCCAAGGTGCGCAAGGAGCTGCGCCGCTGGCTGCGCCGCCTGCACGACGATCTGCACGTCACCAGCCTGTTTGTCACGCATGACCAGGAAGAGGCGCTGGAAGTGGCCGACAACGTGGTGCTGATGAACCGCGGCCAAGTGGAGCAGGTCGGCAGCCCCGACGCCGTCTACAACACGCCGGCCACGCCGTTCGTCTATGGCTTCCTCGGCAACGTCAACCTGTTCCACGGGCGCCTGGAAGAAGGCGAGGGTGGCAGCGTGCTGCACGTGGGCGATTCAGCCATCACCGTGCCGTCGGGTGGTGTGGATTCGTCGCGCGCTGACCAAGCCGTGGCCTTCGTGCGCCCGCACGAGATCGACCTGGAGCGCTACGCGCCGGGTGCCGAGGGCATCCCGGTGACATTGCGCCGCGCGCTCACGCTGGGCGCCGTCGCGCAACTGGAGCTGGAGCGCGAAGACACCGACGACATCATCGAAGTCTCCCTGCCCATCGAGCGCTTCCGCGCCGAGGGCTTCCGTGAAGGCGAAACACTGGTGGTGCGTCCGCGCGCCATCCGCGTGTTCGCGCAAGGCGCGCAGCCGGCCGTTGCGCAGGCCGCCGCATAAGGCCGCTCCCACGACAATTATTCGAGAGGACACGAGCATGAACTTCCAGCAACTGCGTTCCATCCGCGAGGCGGTGCGCCGCCAGTTCAACCTGACCGAAGTCGCCAACGCGTTGTACACCTCGCAGCCGGGGGTGTCGCGACAGATCCGCGAGCTGGAGGATGAGCTGGGCGTGGAGATCTTCGAGCGCTACGGCAAGCGCCTGACCGGCCTGACCGAGCCCGGCCGCGAGATCGTGCGCATCGTCGAGCGCCTGCTGCTCGAAGCCGAGAACCTGCGCCAGGCCGGCGAAGAGTTCTCCGGCCGCCAGTCCGGCCGCCTGACCGTGGCGACCACGCACACGCAGGCGCGCTATGCGCTGCCCAAGGTGGTGCAGTCGTTCCGCAAGGAATATCCGCACGTCACGCTGGCGCTGCAGGAGGCGTCGCCCTCGCATATCGTCGAACTGCTGCTCACGGGCCAGGCCGATATCGGCATTGCCACCGAAGCCGTGGCCAACGAACCCGGTCTGACTTCCTTCGAGGCCTACCGCTGGCGCCACGTGCTGGTCGTGAGCCCTGATCATCCGCTGACCAAGAACCCGCTGCCTACGCTCGAAGACGTGGCGCAGTACCCGCTCATCACCTATGACGCCGGCTTCACGGGACGCCGCAATATCGACGCCGCGTTTGCCAGCGCCGGCCTGCAGCCCGAGATCGTGCTGACCGCCATGGATGCGGACGTCATCAAGACCTATGTGGCGCTGGACGTGGGCGTGGGCATCATCGCGTCGATGGCTTACGACGGGCGCAAGGACGACAATCTCGTCTGCATCGGCGCCGACCACCTGTTCGAGCCCAACACCACGCGCGTAGCGGTGCGACGTGGCGCTTATCTGCGCGCCTATGCGCACGACTTCATCGGTATGTTTGCGCCGCATCTGTCGCGCGAGACGGTGGCGGAGGCGGTGGCTTCTACGGTGGTGGCGCAGGGGACGCGGGAGGTGTTGGCGGCTTGATCCTGTTGCGGAAAGGCTGGTGCTGCGGCATCGTTTGCTGACAAAATCGTGCCTTCCCGCGGAGACCAACATGCGTGCCACGCTCGTTCTTGATGACGATTTGATCGCCAAGGCCCAGGCTCTTACCGGGCTTCAGGAAAAGTCCGCGCTGGTCTGTGAAGCATTGACTGCGCTGATCGAGCGCGAATGCGCGCGCCGCTTGGCCCGCCTCGGTGGTACGGAGCCCCATCTGGTTGTGACGCCGCGTCGGCGGAACCCGGCATGATTGGTGAGCCGAGTTCAAAATCGAACGACTGCACTCGCCCAAAGCACCGATCGATGCTGCTTGCCGAGAAGCGGATCACTGCCGCGGCGAATTGCATAGCTCAGGTTGACCGAAGCCCGATTGTGGATCGACAACTGCAGTCCAAAGCCGTAGCCATCCATCGACACGGCGTTCGCTCCACGACGCACGAACTTCTGCACCGTGGCTCGTGCCCGGTCGTAGAACACCAGCGCGGTGACACCCTTCAGCTTGGGCACGGACATGTTCAGCGCGAGCGACGCGACATACCCGCTATCTGCGCTCGCCGTATCGTTGCTATAGGCACGCACGGCGTTGGGGCCGCCGAGCACCATCTTTTCAGCGCCGTCGAGATTGCGCGACGCTTGCTGCGCATTGATGGATAGATCCAGGTGGAGACCGCGCCCGAGCCCTTGCTGGAGCTTGGCGTATTGCATCGCCTTGAGGAATCGGCCGCGTGTTTGCGCGCCATTCCAGTCAGCGTCATTGTGTAAGTCACCACGGCTCACGCCGATCTGGTACTGCAGCACATTCGGCAGCCCCGCGAGCTGGCTGCGTCCGTCGCCGGCGAGCTGCACGGCCAGGGCAGGAGCCGAGCGTCGGTTGGGCGAGTCGAGCAGCGAGTCGCTCATCCGCTTGTAGTCCAGATTTCCATTGAGATCGAGGTTGTACGACTGCGCGCGTGCGAGCGGGTAGCTGCCGTAGAGGCTGTACACGGTCGCGTAGCCTTCGCCCAGGTCTTGATACAGGCCGCCCAGTGTGTAGTCGACACGCGAAACCGACAGACCCAGCCGCGCGCCGCGCGCCCCGATCGGCCTGTCATACGACACACGTCCGATCAGGGTTTGGCCGCCATCGCTGTCGTGGTTGAGCTGGAGAGCGTCGGGCGCGCCGTAGAACACGGCTTGCAGCCGGTCGCCGAAACCGAGCGGGCTGTTGATGCCGACTTGCGCGCCTGCCCGGTTGCGCCCGCTGAGGCGGGAGCCTGCGTTGTCCGTCACGAGCACCCCCTCGATGCGCGGGCCGGCCTCCGCGTCTACCGACAGTACGGTTCCACCCGGGGTCTTCCCAGGGGAAAGCGTGGAGTTGATCGCACCAAGACCCGGCAGATCCGACATGCGCGTCAGCTGGTCTTGCGCGGCATGGATATCACCGGAGGGTGTCACGCCGCGATCCAGATACGCTTGCAGCGCAGAGGTGTGCACGAGCGAGCGATTGTGTTGCAGCTCGATTGCTTCGACCCGGCCACGCAGGATGTTCAGCCGCACGACGCCGTCGACCATGTCCTGCGGTGGCACGTACGCGTAGGAGATGCTCTCACCGTTGTCGAGCAGCACCTCCGTCACTTGAATCGCGACGTTGCGCACGTCGGTCAACGTCATCTCGCGATCGCGATAGGGCGTGACGACGGCAGCCACTTGCGCTTGCAACGACTTGGGCACGTTGTCGACCTCGATACGGGTGACATGCACACGCGCTTCGTTGTCCGTCGGGGTGCCAGCAGGTGCAGGTCGGTTGCCTTGCAGTTTCTGCTCTTCGGTGCCGTGTGGCTCGGCCGGCGCGCTCAGTATCGGATTGTTTCGCAGGAGCGAGCCGCTAGACGGCAATCCGACGGATCTTGACGTTGTGTTCTGAGGGGCGCCTTGTGCGCCAGCGCATGGACTGCCCATGGCGGCAAGCACAAGCGCGCCAAGCGAGAGGAGTTTCGGGGGTTGCATGATCAAGCCCTACATCGCGCTGGACGTGGGCGTCGGCATCATCGCTGCGATGGCCTGTGACGGAGGCGCGCCCGGAGGTGTTGGCAGCTTGAGTGCGGTGCTGCACCGGGCGCGCGCGATTGCGATGCGGCTAGCTATCCGTATCTTTCCTCGTGACGTTGGCACCCTTGAGCGTGACGTCGCCAAGCGCCTCCACGAATTCGACATGGAGATTGTTCGCCGCCGAGACCTCGATATTCCCGCCGCTGGTCACGTGCGTCATCCGGATGTCGTTCAGGCCGTGAATACGCAGATTGTCGGCGGCGTATACCTGGACGAGGTTGGCGTTGCCGGCGAGTGTCATGTCGGCAGAATCGACGTTCATGATCAGGCGGCCAAGCGTTGTTTGACCGCGCGTGAAATCAACGTTGCCGCCGGAAATGCGCCCGGTATTGGCTTGCAACAACGCGCGGTCGGTCGTGATGGCTTGCCGCGTAAACGCCGCTTTCAATACGTCGGCCGTGGCCGCGCCGTCGAACGTCCCGCGATGGCCGTGAGCGTAGAGCCAGCCCCTGGCCGTGGCTGCGCCGCCGATCGTGACCTCACCGTTCCCCGCGCTTTGGATGTTGATGTCGCCCGCGTTGCCGGGGGCGTTCGATTGTCGAGCGGTCAAGCTCGAAGCCTCCAGCACACCGGTGTTGTTGATCACGCTGCGGGTGAGCGTATCGCGCGCCCATGCGGTAAGCAGGATGTTGCCGTCTTGCGTGGCGATCAGGCCCCCGTTGTTGACGAGCGCCTTGAGGCTTCCCTTGCTCAACTCGGCTTGCAGGTGGGGGCCGTTGAACGCGAGGCGAATGTTGTCGGCGGCGGCAAGAACGACATCACCGTTCGCTGACGTGATCGAGCCCGTATTCACCACCATCTTCGAGCCGATCAATGCGACCGATTCGGTCGCGTTGATTTCCCCCGCGTTGATGACATCACCCTTTCCACCACCCGTGAACTTCAGCCGATCGGCCTTGAAGTTCTTGTCAGTGATATTGAGTGACGACGCGATCAGGCTGGCGACGTTGATCTTCGCGCTATTGCCGATCAGTACGCCATTCGGATTGACGATGAATACCCGGTCACTGGCGTTCAGCGTGCCGAGGATCAAGGTTGGGTCCGCCAAGCTGATGCGGTTCAGCACGGCAGAGTTGGACGTTGGTTGAACGAAATTCAGCGTGTCGCTGTTGCCTACGTTCATGTGGTCCCAGTTGACGATGAGCTTGTGGCTTGTCTGGTTGACCGTGGTTGTGTTGCCGCTTTTGTCGATGCTGCCGATGCCGTCGGCGATCGTGCCGGTGCCGACCGCATGGGCATTGGCGGCTATGAACAGCAGGACTGCCGAAAAGGCGGGACGAAGGACGGAAAGTGTCTCGTTTATTTTCATTGATTGATTCCCTTGCGGACGACAACGTTGAGCGTGAACGATGCTCGGGCCGCCGAGCCTTGTTCTCCCGAGCCGTCGAGATTGCGCCTCGCTTGCGGCGCGTCCATCGACGGCGCCGAGTGTAGGGGCCGTGTGGGGTGTATGGCCATCAGGCGAATCTGAATGTTCAAGAAATGGGGGATTGATTTGATCGTTCTCGCACCCTGGGATCAAACTGTCCGTTTCGTTTTGCCGCACGCATTTCCAGATCAGGGAAAGCCACTATTTGACACGGCATTGACCCGTTTCCTACGATGAAACATGAATCAGTTGTCATGTTTTTGGGCGCGCCGTTTGCAGACCGCGAGGTCGGGCGTTTTCTGAGGTGCGGTTAGATGGCTCGGCCGGCCAGACTTGGTCATACGACTGCGCGTCTGCATGACACGCCCGCATCGTCACGTCTTTTTGTTCGCTGTTAGGCCGTGTTTTTTGATGCGTTACCCGGCGAGCGCCGGCGCGCAGGGCTTTGTGTTGCCGTGAAGTTTGAAAAGCAAGACACACCACAAGAGGAGAGAGACACCATGACGTACCAAGCAGGACATCGATGGCAGTGGCTCTGCGCGCTGCTCGCGACACTGATGACCGCGCTGGCGGCCTTTTCCGCGCAGGCAGCCGTCACCGCCGGCCCCGGCGCCTGGAGTAGCCAGCAAACCTGGGCGGCGGACACCGTCAACGGCGGCAACCTGACCGGCTACTTCTACTGGCCGGCCAGCCAACCGACCACGCCCAACGGCAAGCGCGCCCTCGTGTTGGTGCTGCACGGCTGCGTGCAGACCGCTTCCGGCGACGTGATCGACAACGCCAACGGCGCCGGCTTCAACTGGAAGACCATCGCTGAGCAGTACGGCGCCGTCATTCTGGCGCCCAACGCCACCGGCAATCTCTACAGCAACCACTGCTGGGACTACGCGAACACCGCGCCCAGCCGCACGAGCGGGCATGTCGGCGTGCTGCTGGACCTGATCAATCGGTTCGTCACCAACGCGCAATACGCCATCGACCCGAACCAGGTGTACGTGGCCGGACTGTCGTCTGGCGGCGGCATGACCATGGTGCTGGGCTGCATCGCGCCGGACATCTTTGCCGGCATCGGCATCAACGCCGGCCCGCCGCCGGGGACCACCACATCGCAGATCGGCTACGTGCCGTCCGGCTATACCGCGACGACGGCCGCCAACAACTGCAAGGCTTGGGCAGGCTCCAACGCGAGCAAGTTCTCCACGCAGATCGCCGGGGCGGTGTGGGGCACCTCGGACTACACCGTGGCGCAGGCCTATGGCCCGATGGATACAGCAGCCTTCCGCATCATCTACGGCGGCACCTTCACGCAGGGCGCGCAGGTGTCGATCTCGGGCGGTGGCACCAACACGCCGTACACCGACAGCAACGGCAAGCTGCGCACGCACGAGATCTCGGTCTCCGGCATGGCGCACGCCTGGCCGGCCGGCACCGGCGGCGACAACACCAACTACGTCGACGCCACGCACATCAACTACCCGGCCTTCGTGATGGACTACTGGGTCAAGAACAACCTGCGCGCGGGCAGCGGGCCGGTGCAGTCGGGCAGTGCGCCGACCGGCCTGGCCGTCACGGGCACCGCCACGACCACGATCTCGCTGTCGTGGAACGCGGTCACCAACGCCAGCAGCTACAACGTGTACCGCAACGGCACCAAGGTCGGCTCGTCCACCTCCACCACGTACACCGACACCGGCCTGATCGCGGGCACGCGCTACAGCTATACCGTGACGGAGATCGACCCGACGGCAGGGGAGAGCGCGCAATCGAGCGCCGTGTCAGCCACCATGCAATCGAGCTTCAGCTGCACGGCCGTGAACGCCACTAACTACGCCCACGTGCAGGCCGGCCGGGCGCATGACAGCGGCGGCATCGCCTACGCCAATGGCTCGAACCAGAGCATGGGCCTGGACAACGTGTTCTACACGAACACGCTGGCGCAGACGGCGGCCGGGTACTACATCATCGGCAACTGCCCGTAAGCGGGCGCACCCCGGCACCCCGGGGGTCGGACGGCGCCGCCGGATACCTGCTGTTCGATCCCCTCATTTGTGCGTTCATCGCATTGCCATGGCACCTTGTGGGGTGCCATTCCTATACTGCGGACATCCTCGGCTTCACCTGAGATCGCCATGTCCGCCATCCCCTATACCGAATCCGCCGAATCCGCCGAATCCACTGAATCCGAGCGTGCCCTGTTGCGCCGTGCCCGCCACCGTGCCGGCGCGCGCATGGGGTTCCGCATCCACCTCCTGTCGTTCCTGGCCGTGAATGCCGTGCTGGCAGCGATTGCGCTCTCACGCGGGCAGTTCTGGTTCGTCTGGCCGCTGCTGGGCTGGGGGATGGGGCTGGCGGCGCACGGCCTGAGCCTGGCCTGGAGCATGGGCAACGGCTACCAGCGCATGGTCGACCAGGAACTCGCGCGCCTGCAGGCGCAGGTCGGAAAATCGCAAGCGGGCCGCCGCTGATGCGGGAAACCCCACGCTTCAACGCCGGGGAGCCCTCCGGTAAGATCGGCCGCATGTTCGCCAATGTGTCGTTTCCTTCGCTTGCCGAATCCAAACGCATCGCCATGAACTGGCTGCGCAGGTTCGTCAGTGTTGCCGCCGTCAATACGTTGATTGCGGCAGCGCTGTGTTATGGCATCAAGCCGGACGAAACGTTCTGGAACGACTTCGTCTACAGCCAGGCGATCGGCCTGTCGATGTGGCTGTTGATCGACGTGCCACGGCATCTGCTGTGGGGGGACGGCATGCCCAGCAAGAGGATCTTCCCGTGGATCCTGGTGGGCGCTGTGCTGATCGGTGTGCCGTTCGGGCAATGGGTGGCGCGCCTGATCCTCTGCACGGGCAACCAGCCGTGGCGTGCCGACAGCCTGCGCATGAGTTTCATCATCGCCATGCTTGCCGCGCTGGGCGCGACGTATTTCTACTGGTCGCGCGGCAAGCTGGTCGCGCTGCAGCGCCAGGCCGCGCTCGATGCGCTGGAGCGCGAAGAGGCCGAGAAGCAAGTCGTGCGCGCGCAGTTGATGGCGCTGCAGGCGCAGATCGAGCCGCATTTCCTCTTCAACGTGCTGGCCCATGTGGATGTGCTGATCGCGCGCGATCCGGCCAATGCCCGGCGTCTGCTGCAGCATCTGATCGGATTCCTGCGCAACTCGCTGCAGCACGCCCGTGCAGAGCAATGCACGCTGGCGCAGGAGTTTGCGATGCTGCGGGCGTATCTGGACATCCAGGCACTGCGCTTCGGTCAGCGCCTCCAATTCTCGCTGGCGCTGGACGACGCCATCGCCAACATCGTCATCCCGCCGATGCTGATCCAGCCGCTGGTCGAGAACGCCGTCGTGCACGGCATCGAGCCCGCGCGCGAGGGTGGCGAGATCGCGCTCTCGGCCCGCCGCGAAGGCGAGCGCCTCGTGCTGGAGGTGCGCGACACCGGCGCCGGCTTCGGCAACGATGCCGGCTCGGGCAAGGGCACCGGCCTGGGCCTGACGCACGTGCGCGAGCGCCTGTCGCGGCTGTTCGACGGCGATGCGCGGCTGACGATTACCGAGACCATGCCGCACGGCGTGACCGTCACCGTCGAGTTGCCGCTCGCACACGAGACGGCCGACCGTGGCATCCCGGCTGATGCGCCGGAATGGCGCTGCCGCTTCTCCCGCTCCGCTGCCAACCCCGCGCTGCCGACGCGCGCCCCTGCCGGAACCTGACCGATGCCGTCATCTCCCCGCCTGCTGATCGCCGACGACGAACCGGCACTGGCCGATAACCTTATCGACGAACTCGCCGCACTGTGGCCCGAAGCGACGCTACAGCCGGCCGTGCATGACGGGCAATCGGTGCTCGACGTGATCGACGATGCGGCGCCGGGGCAGGGGCCGGACGTGGTTTTCCTGGACATCCGCATGCCGGGGCTGTCGGGCATCGACGTGGCGCGCGAGCTGTCGAACCGCGAGGAGCGCCCGCTGGTGGTGTTCGTCACCGCCTACGACCAGTTCGCGCTGGACGCGTTCGAGCAGGCCGCCGTCGACTACGTGCTCAAGCCCGTGCAGGCCGAGCGCCTGGCCGAGACGGTCAAGCGCCTGAAGGCTCGCCTGGTCACGCGGCCGAACGGCAACGCGGCTGCCGACCCCACGCAGACGCTGGCCGAGCTGGTCGAACGCCTGGCCGGCCTGCAAGGCGCCGCGCAGACGCGCGTGACCCCGAACGGCGGTTACCTGCGCTTCATCAAGGCGCTGGTCGGGCAGGAGGTGCGCTTCATCCCCGTGGAAGACGTGCTGTATCTGGAAGCGACCGACAAGTACGTCAATGTCGTATCTAGCGCGGGCGAATCGCTGATCCGCACCAGCCTGCGCGAGTTGCTCATGCAGCTTGATCCCGAACGCTTCTGGCAAGTGCATCGCGGCACGGTGGTCAACGTAGCGCACGTGTCCAGCGCCGTGCACCTGTCGCTCGGCCGCCTCGCGCTGAAGATGCACGGCCGCACCGAGACGCTGCCGGTGGCGCGGCAGTATGCGCATTTGTTTCGGCAGATGTAGCCCGATTCGGGCGTGTGTGCCCAAGGGCCTTCCGCTATGATCCGTTGTGTCGTCAACGAATCAAGCGCGAGACCCGCCGCCATGGAGACAGCAGTCGTACGCCCCGCGAGCGCCAATCCCACAGCCCGCCACGGCGGCCAGATCCTCGTCGATGCGCTGGTCAATCACGGCGTCGACCTCGCCTTCGGCGTGCCGGGCGAAAGCTACCTCGGCGTGCTCGAAGGCTTCTACCAGCGCCGCGACCGCGCGCGCTTCATCGTCTGCCGGCAGGAGGGCGGCGCGGCCAACATGGCCGACGCCTACGGCAAGCTGACCGGCCGCCCCGGCATCGTCTTCTGCACGCGCGGGCCTGGCGCGACCAACGCCAGCATCGGCGTGCACACCGCGTTCCAGGATTCCACGCCGATGATCCTGTTCATCGGCCAGGTCGGCCGCGACTTCGTCGACCGCGAGGCGTTCCAGGAAATCGACTACCGCCGCATGTTCGGCCAGATGGCCAAATGGGTCGCGCAGATCGACAGCGTGGAGCGCATCCCCGAATACATTGCGCGTGCCTTCCAGACCGCTACCGCCGGCCGACCCGGCCCGGTGGTGCTGGCGCTGCCCGAAGACATGCTCACCCAGGTCGCCACTGTGGCCGACGTACCGCCGATGCCACGCGCGATGGCCTGGCCTGGCCCGCATGACCTGGCGCAACTGAAGACGTTGCTGCAGAACGCGCAGCGTCCGCTGCTGCTGCTGGGCGGCTCGGGCTGGACGCCGCAGGCCGCCGCGCGGATGCAGGCCTTTGCCGAGCGCTGGAACTTGCCCGCCGGCTGCGTGTTCCGCCGGCAAGACCTGTTCGACAACCGCCACCCGAACTACGCCGGCGATGTCGGCATCGCCATCAACCCGAAGCTGGCGGCGCGCGTGCGCGAGGCGGACGTGGTACTCGCCGTTGGCCCGCGCTTGGGGGAGATGACGACCTCCGGCTACACGCTGTTCGACGTGCCGCGCCCGAAACAGACGCTGATCCACGTGCATGCGGGTGCGGAAGAACTGGGGCGCGTGTACCAGGCGGATCTGATGATCCACGCGTCGATGCCCGCGATGGCCGAGGCGCTGGAAGGTGTCTCGCCCGACGTACCGCCGAGATGGTCGGACTGGACCGAAGCCGCGCACGCCGACTACCTCGCCAACATCGCCCCACCGCCGTTCGCAGGCAAGGGCATCGACATGGCCCGCGCCATGCAATGGCTGCGCGAGCGCCTGCCGCACAACAGCATCCTGACCAACGGCGCCGGCAACTACGCCACATGGCTGCACCGCTTCTATCAGTACGGGGCGCTGGCGTCGGGCTCGCGCACGCAACTGGCGCCGACCAGCGGGGCAATGGGCTACGGCGCCCCGGCGGCGGTTGCCGCCAAGATCGTCTGCCCGGACACGCCCGTCATCTGCATGGCGGGCGATGGCTGCTTCCTGATGAACGGGCAGGAGCTGGCGACCGCCATGCAGTACAACGCGCCGGTGATCTTCATCGTCGTCAACAACAGCATGTACGGCACCATCCGCATGCACCAGGAGCGCGAGTACCCCGAGCACGTGAGCGGCACCGAGCTGCGCAACCCGGACTTCGCCGCGCTGGCCCGCGCCTACGGCGCCGAGGGGCACACGGTGCGCTCGCTCGAAGGCTTCCAGTCAGCCGTGGAGACCGCGCTGGCCTCGCCCGTGGCGAGCCTCATCGAAGTGCAGACCGATCCGAACATCATCAGCCCGCGCGCGACCATCGATTCATTGCGCGCGCAGTCGCGTGGCTGATTTCCGCTTTTCATCAACCCGATCAACATCGCCATGACGACAACGCTCACCCCCGTCACCGACCTGTGCGACGCGCACGAAGACAAACTCGCCTTCGGCACCCTGCGCGTACTGGCGCCGGTGTTCCGCAGCTTTGGCAAGCGCGCTGCGTTTGCCGGGCCTGCCGTCACGCTCAAGGTGTTTGAAGACAACGGCCTGGTGCGCTCCACGCTGGAAGGGCAAGGGGCGGGCCGCGTGCTCGTCATCGACGGCGGCGGCTCGCTGCGTTGCGCGCTGGTTGGCGGCAACCTGGGTCAGCTGGCAAAAGACAACGGCTGGGAGGGCATTCTCATCAACGGCTGTGTGCGCGACACGCGCGAGCTGGCCGAGTGCGACATCGGCATCCATGCGCTGGCGGTGCACCCGCGCAAGAGCATCAAGCAGAACGTGGGCCACCGCGACGTGGGCGTGCAGATGCCCGGCGCATTCATCCAGGCCGGCGAGTGGATCTATGCCGATGAAGACGGCGTGCTGGTCTCCAAGGACAAGCTGCATGACTAGCGCCATCCACGTCTTCGTCTATGGCACCTTGCGCGGGGGCGAGGCCAACGACCTGCGCGTGGCCGCCGCCGCGCGTGGCATTCCCGAGCCGGAGTTGATCGGCCACGCCACGCTGCACGGCCGGCTGTACGACTTCGGCGCCTACCCCGGCCTGGTGCTGGACCCAACCGGCACAGCCGTGCGTGGCGATGTGTACCGCATCGATGCGGCGCTGGTGCCGGTGCTCGATGAAATCGAAGAGGTCTATCCCGGTGGGGATGCGCTGTTCCTACGGGAGACGCACGCCATCACGATCGGCGATCGGACGATCGATTGCATCGTCTATCCGGTCAGCCCCAAACACATTGCAGGACGGCCTGTTATCACAGGCGGGGATTGGGTCGCGCACCGCTTGGCGCGCGGCTGATCGCGCTTTTCGATCGCTTAGAACGCCGCACCCGAGGCGTTTTTTTTTGCCTGCGTTTCAGGGCGATGACAGTCCGCCCTGAATTTCATAATGCGGAAAGCTTTTTTGATCCACAAAAATTGCCCGTCGCACGGCACCATCGGCATCTTTCATGATGGGGAAAATATTCCCGTATCGTGAAATATTGATCGCAAGCTATTGAAAATAAAAGAATAAAAACTTGCGTTCGAGGCGAGGTTCTTCTTGTTGCGCTGCACCTGCCCTCCCTACACTCTTATATAAGACATAGGACTTGAGCCACCCGGCGGCGCCCCAAGAAGGCGCATCCGGCTCAAGGCGCAGAGTGAGATTTCCCAGGTTTTGTTTGATGGATGCGATCAAGAAGGAGAGTGTGATGTCGCGCGAACTCGAAATTCAGAAGCTGCAGAAGGAATGGGACACCAACCCGCGTTGGAAGGGCATCAAGCGCGGCTACACCGCTGAAGACGTGGTGCGCCTGCGCGGCTCGCTGCAGATCGAGCACACGCTGGCCAAGCGCGGTGCCGAGAAGCTGTGGTCCCTGATCAACAACGAGCCGTTCGTCAACGCGCTGGGCGCACTGACGGGTAACCAGGCCATGCAGCAGGTCAAGGCTGGTCTGAAGGCGATCTACCTGTCGGGCTGGCAAGTTGCGGGCGACGCCAACAGCAACGGCGAAATGTATCCGGACCAGTCGCTGTACTCGGTGGACTCGGTGCCAAAGGTCGTGAAGAAGATCAACAACACGTTCCAGCGTGCTGACCAGATCCAGTGGTCGGAAGGCAAGGATGACATCGACTTCTTCGCCCCGATCGTGGCGGACGCTGAAGCCGGTTTCGGCGGCGTGCTGAACGCGTTCGAGCTGATGAAGGCCATGATCGAAGCCGGCGCTTCGGGCGTGCACTTTGAAGACCAACTGGCTGCCGTGAAGAAGTGCGGCCACATGGGCGGCAAGGTGCTGGTGCCGACGCGTGAAGCCGTGAGCAAGCTGGTGGCTGCTCGCCTGGCTGCCGACGTGATGGGCGTGCCGACCGTGCTGATCGCCCGTACCGACGCCGAAGCCGCAGACCTGCTGACCGCCGACGTGGACGAGAACGACAAGCCGTTCTGCACCGGCGAGCGCACGGTGGAAGGCTTCTACCGCACCAAGCCGGGCCTGGAGCAAGCCATCTCGCGCGGCTTGGCCTACGCAGAAGTGGCAGACCTGGTGTGGTGCGAAACCGGCAAGCCGGATCTGGAATACGCCAAGAAGTTTGCGCAAGCCATCCACGCCAAGTTCCCGGGCAAGATGCTGGCCTACAACTGCTCGCCGTCGTTCAACTGGAAGAAGAACCTGGACGACGCCACCATTGCCAAGTTCCAGAAGGAACTCGGCGCGATGGGCTACAAGTTCCAGTTCATCACGCTGGCCGGCTTCCACGCACTGAACTACTCGATGTTCAACCTGGCGCACGGCTATGCCCGCAACCAGATGAGCGCCTTCGTCGAGCTGCAAGAGGCGGAGTTCAAGGCTGCTGAAAAGGGCTTCACGGCCGTGAAGCACCAGCGCGAAGTCGGCACGGGCTACTTCGACGCCGTGACGCAGACCATCGAGCGTGACGCGTCCACCACGGCGCTGAAGGGTTCGACGGAAGACGAACAGTTTTTCGAAGAAAAGGCGGAAGCCAAGAAGGTTGCTTGAGGTTGCCGACGCATCCGGCATCCAGGAAACCTGGGCGGGTGCACTGACCATGCACCTGCCACTCGAAACCGCGTCCCGTGAGTGACGCGGTTTTTTTATGGGCGCGACGTTAGGTCAGGGCAAACGGCGCGAGCATCCCCGTGTAGGGTTTGGGCAGCGGCCGAGCCCAGTCGCCGTGCTTGCTAGTCGACAGGCGCATGCCAACCAGCGCCTCGACCAGCTTGACCGCCGCCACCACGCCATCGATGACGGGCACGCCGAGTTCGGCGCTCAGGTCTTCGCACAAGTCCGCCATGCCGGCGCAGCCGAGCACGATGCAGTCGCTGCGGTCCTGTTCCAGCGCATCGCGGCAGGCTTGCAGGATGATCGCGCGCGCATTCGAACCGGGCTTCTCCAGATCGAGCACCGGCAGGTCGCTGGCGTGGACGTTGCGGCAGGCGTGCCGCATGCCGTAGCGCTCGGCCAGGTGCCAGGCCATGCCACAGGTGCGCTCCAGCGTCGTCACCACGCTGAAGCTGTTGCCGATCAGGCTGGCCATGTGCATGGCCGCTTCGGCGATGCCGATGACGGGGCCGTGCGCCAGCTCGCGTGCGGCGTAGAGGCCCGGGTCGCCAAAGCAGGCGATGACGTAGGCATCGGCGCCGTCGCGCTCGCCGTGGCGGATCTCATCCAGGATGCCGGGCACCGAGAGGGCTTCGTCGTAGTGGCTCTCGATCGAGGCGGGGCCCATCTGCGGGCTGACGGCCGTGACGTGCGTGCCGGGTGCGGCCGCGGCTTGCGCGCAACGGCCGATCAGCGCGGTCATGCTCGTGGTCGTGTTGGGATTGATGATGCGGATGTCCATGGTCGTCAGTGTCGATTCAATGGGTGAGGGAGGCTTGCTGGCGGCGCATCAGCACGGGGTAGAGCACCAGTCCGATGCCCATGCCGATGAACCAGCTGTAGTTGCCGAGCCATTGCAGGCTGGGGATGACCACGCATGCGATCGGGGCGAGCGCGGACGGGATCATGGTCCACACGGCGGCCGGGTTATAGCCTTTGCTGTACCAGTAGCGGCCGGTGGGGCGCAGCGTGTAGAGCTCGTCGACGTCCACGTGCTGGCGGCGCACGAAGTAGTAGTCGGCTATGAGGATGCCGAACAGCGGGCCGATGAAGGCGCCCAGCACGTCGATCGTGTAGTGGATCACCTCGGGGTTGTTGTAGAGGTTCCAGGGCGTGATGAAGATCGACGCCACCGCGGCGATCATGCCGCCCGTGCGCCAGCTGATGTGCTGCGGCGACACGTTGGAGAAGTCGAACGCCGGCGAGACGAAGTTGGCGACGATGTTGATGCCGATGGTGGCGATCGTGAACGTGAGCGCGCCGATGACCACGGCCGTCGCGTTATCGATGCGCGACAGGATGTCGATCGGATTGGTCAGCAGTTGGTGGAACACCGGCAGCGTGCACGACGTGATGACGACCGTCAGCAGCGAGAAGCCCAGGAAGTTGACCGGCAGGCCCCAGAAGTTGCCGCGCCTGACCGCCTTGAAATCCTTGCCGTAGCGGGAGAAGTCGCCAAAGTTCAGCATCGGGCCGGAGAAGTACGACACCACCAGCGCGATCGCCGTCAGCATCACGGGCACCGCATCCCAGCCGGTGTACTTTAGGAAGCTGAGCGTGAAGTTGACGTTCTCCCAGCCGGCCTTGTAGACCAGCCACACGGCCAGCGTGATCATCACCAGGTAGACCGCCGGGCCCGCCCAGTCGATGAACTTGCGGATTGACTCCATGCCGTGCCAGAACACCAGGGCCTGCAGCACCCACATCAGCATGAACGCCGCCCAGCCCAGCGTCGACAGGCCGGCAAAGCCGTGCTGCGTGACATCCGCATAAGGAGCGAGCTGCGGCGCAAACTTTAGCGCCAGGATCAGGAACGCCGACGACGCGAGGTAGGTCTGGATGCCGTACCACGCCACCGCAATCAGCCCACGGATGATGGCCGGAATGTTGGCACCGAGCACGCCAAACGAGGCGCGGCAGATGACGGGGTAGGGCGTGCCCGTGACCTGGCTGGGTTTGGCGACCAGGTTGCAGAACACCTGCACGATCACGATGCCCACCAGCAACGCGAACAGCACCTGCAGGCTGGACAGCCCCAGCGAGAACAGGCTCGCTGCCGTCAGGTAGCCGCCCACGCTGTGCACGTCCGACATCCAGAACGCGAAGATGTTGTAGGTGCCCCAGGTCTGCTTGCGCAGCGGCGCGAGGTCTTCGTTGGTGAGCCGCGGGTCGTAATGCGGCTTGAGGATGACGTGCGGATGGGAATGTGGCGGATCAACCGCCGGTGCCGCCGAAGCGGTGGAGGTGGTCATGCTGTCTTCTCCTTTGTTGTTGTGCGGGCATGGAGCGCCGTATCTTCATTGTGGAGAAAACTTGCCCAAACAAAGTCTTATTTTGTGTACAAAATATGTGTTCATAATTTTGAGGGCCAAAGCCATAAAAAAAGCCGCCCGGATGGGGCGGCTCTGCGAGGTCGTGGCGTTGTATACCGGCGGCTTATCGATAGACGATCACTGGAATGGCGGTATGCGTGAGCACCTTCTGCGTTTCGCTGCCGAGCAGCAGCCCCGCCAGTCCGCGCCGCCCGTGCGAGGCCATGAAGATGACGTCGCAGCCATGGCGCTCGGCCGCGTCGATGATGCCCATGTAGGGCACGGCAAAGCAGCTCATGTCGGTGTCGCAGTTGATGCCGGCGCCTCGGGCGGCGTCTTCCACGTCCTTGAGCACCACGCGTGCCTGTGCTTCCACCCGCTCCTTGAACGCCTGCGGCGTCTCCACGACGATCTCGGAGAAGGGCGTGTACGGATACTCCTCCAGGCAGGTATACGCGGTCAGGCGCGCGCCGAGCGTCTTGGCAAAGTCGAGCGCGCCCGCCACCGCCTTGCGCGACAGCTC
>CAJXMR010000058.1 GCA_913056305.1 uncultured Ralstonia sp. | reverse complement strand
AGCTGCTGATCTCCCTGTCCGCCATCGCCATCGCTGCTGCTTCGGCTTACGCCAATGCGCAAACCCCGTCGGCGGGCGCCAGCGCTTCGCTGCAAACCAATGGCACGGCTGCCGTGGCCCCGGCACAAGGCTCCGCAGGCGTTGGCCTGAAGGCCGACACCAGCGCCAAGCTGGACGCCGACGCCGCCAAGAGCCAACTGGGTGACAAGGCCGAGCAAGGTGCCAAGGCCGTCCACGAACACAAGGCCCACGCCGAGAAGTTCGCCCGCAAGACCGCGGAGAAAGCCACCGACAAGGCCACCGACAAGGCTGAAACCTCGGTCAAGGCCGTCAAGGCCGTCAAGGGCGCCGCAGCCGGTGCCGCCGGCGGTGCGAGCGTCGACGCCAGCGTGTCGGGCAACGCCGCTGCGCAAACCAAGTAAGCAGCAAGACCTCCGAATGCGGCCGCCATCCTGTGGCGGCTGCCCGGTGAGCAAAGGGGCGGACCCAGTCCGTCCCTTTTTGCATTGGGCGCGGCAACCGGCGTGAAGTGGTGTCAGCAATACATGCCTGCCGCCGCCATACCTGCGTCACAAATCCGCCGCGCGCCGCACATTTCGAGATAGATTGGTGGAGGCGGGATACAATTGTTGTCGTATCGAACCAACATCCACGGATGCCGCGGCGCGCGTGCCGGCGCGGCGCTCCGGCCACAAGGAGCAGCATGATTCGCGTCCTGATTGCGGACGACCACGAGATCGTCCGCGCCGGTCTTCGGCAGTTCCTGTCCGAAGAACCGGACATCGAAGTCGCGGGGGAGGCGGCAAGCGGGGAGCAGGTGATGGAACAGCTCCGCGACAGCGTCTTCGACGTGGTCGTGCTCGACATCTCCATGCCCGACCGCAACGGCATCGACACGCTCAAGCTGGCACGTCAGCGCCACCCCGACCTGCCGGTGCTGATCCTCTCCACCTTTCCGGAAGACCAGTACGCCATCAACCTGATCCGCGCCGGCGCCTCGGGCTACCTCACCAAGGAAAGCGCACCGGACGAACTGGTCAAGGCCATCCGCACCGTGTCGCAGGGCCGCCGCTATGTGAGCCCGACGGTGGCCGAACTGCTGATCGGCGGGCTGGAAAAGCCGACCGACCAGCCCCTGCACCAAACCCTGTCCAAGCGCGAATTCCAGATCTTCTGCAAGCTGGCGCGCGGCCAATCGGTATCGGTCATCGCCGAAGAGTTGTTCTTGAGCGTCAAGACGGTCAGTACCTATCGCACCCGCATCCTGGAGAAGATGGGCATGAAATCGAACGCCGACCTGACCTACTACGCCATCAAGAACGGGCTCGTCGAGTAGGGTTGTCGCGGGCGGAATGTCCCCGCCAGAAAGGTGCTATCAGCCGCAAGCCCTGTTGCCATGTAGGACAACGCCTGATACCCCCCGGATCACCCGCTGGCTACCATCAACGCATGCTGGATCAAGCTGTCACCCTCTCTACCCGTGGCTTGCGTGTCCTCCTGATCGAGGACTCCCCCGTGCTTCGGAGCATGGTGCTGGAGTATCTCAAGGCCACCGCCTTCGTTGCGGTGGTGGAATGGGCAGACACGGAAGACCTGGCCCTGCGCCTCTTGGCCCAAGGGCAGTACGAAGTCGTTATCGTCGATCTGCAATTGCGCCAGGGTAACGGCTTCAAGGTTCTGCAAGCCTTGCGCGACCAGGCCTCGCCCAGCGTACGCATCGTCTACACCAATCACGCGCAGGTCCCCACCTACCGGCAACGCTGCTTTGAAGCCGGCGCCAACTATTTCTTCGACAAGTCGCTCGAGCTCGACAAGGTGTTCGAAGTCATTGAAGAGCGTGCCGGCACGGCACGGCCGCGCCCCCAGGCAGCGCGCCACCCGCACCACTGAGCGCGATCCCCATTTTTTTCTTCCCCCGAGGAGCTTTCGATGAAAACCCTGTGTGCCGTTTTCGCGTTGTCGTGCGTGCTGCTGGTCGGTTGCAATACCATGGCCGGCATGGGCAAGGACATCCAGACCGGTGGAGAAAAGGTGGAGAGCGCGGCCGACAGCGTGAAGCAAAAGATGTAAGCCGCTGTCCGGCATGACTCGATAAAAAAAGCCCCGTTGAGGGGCTTTTTCATTAGGCCGCGCGCACGCAGCTCAGACCAGCGCACCACCCCGGCCCGAGGCCGGGACCGGCCCCGGCGAGCCATGCGACGCGCTGTCGTCGTCGCGGTTGAACACCGCGTCGGTGGGCGGCAGTTCAACGACGATGGTGACGCCGCCACCGGGCATCGAATCGATGATGAGCTTGCCACCCAGGGCAACGGCGCGCTGCTCCATCCCCAGCAGGCCGTGGTGGCCAACCATGCGCCGGCGCTCGACATCGGCGGGGAAGCCGCGGCCGTTGTCGCGCACGCGCAGCCGCACGCCCTCCTCGCTCGCATCCAGCGCCACCGACACATGGGTCGCATGCGCGTACTTCGACGCATTGGTGAGCGACTCCTGCACGATGCGGAACAGCGCGATGGCCGCGTCGTCGGTCAGCTTGGGCATGTCGTCGGGCAGGCTGACCTCGGTGTGCCACTGGTTGCGCGAGCCGACGTCTTCGGTCAGCTGCGTGAGCGCTTCGGTCAGGCCCAGGTTGAGCAGGATGGTCGGGCGCAGGTCTTCGATCAGGCGGCGCTTGATCTGGATGCCCTGGTCTACATGCGACATCACGCGCGTGATCTTTTCCCCCACGGCCGGATCGTTGGCGGTCAGGCGCGTGCGCAGCCAGTGCAGGTCCATCTTGGTGGCGGTGAGGATCGCGCCCAGCTCGTCGTGCAGCTCGCGCGCCAGGCGCGTCTTCTCGTCTTCGGTCACGCGCTGCAAGTGCGCCGCCAGGTCGGACAACTGGCGCGTGCGCTCGCGCACCATGCGGTCGAGCTTCTGGCTTTCCTCTTCGAGCTTGTCGCGCTCCTGCTCGGTGGCGGCCAGGCGCTTGGCATGCTGCATGCCCAGCACCACCAGCAGGATGATGTTGACCGCCGTGATGAGCGCGATGCCGTAGCGCGACAGCGCCAGGTCGCGCTCGGCGTGTTCGAGGCTGCGCGCCACGGTGGCGATCTCGCGCTGGCGCAGGCGGTCCAGGCCCTGCCGCACCGCCTCCATCGAGGCCTTGCCGAAATCGGTGCGCACCAGGTCCAGCGCCACCTCCAGGTCGCGCTTGCCGTAGATCAGCGTGAGCTCCATCTCGGTGAGCTTGCGGCTGACCTGCAGTGCGGTCTCGGAAAACAGCTTGAGCGCCTCGGGGTCGTTGGCGTAGTGGTCGCGGATCTCCGCCATCAGCGCGTGGATGTGCGGGATCGCCTTGTTGTACGGATCGAGGTATTCGTCCTTGCCCGTAAGCAGGAAGCCGCGCTGCCCGGCCTCGGCGTTGACGAGTTCGGCCAGGAGTTCGTTGATGGCGGTCTCGGCCTGCTGTGACTGGATCACCTGCCGGTAGCCCTGGCTCAGGCGGATGTTGCCCGTCTCGGAGGCGATCAGCACGCCGAGTGTCAGCAGGATACCGACGGCGAGCAGCAGGGTGGAGCGCAAGGATGACCGCATGGCACGCAGATCCCGTGAGTAACGCGTCAAGCCGCCCGACGCGGTGCGCGTTGCGTTTTTGTAGTATCCCGCATGATACCGCGCAGGCAGGTTGGGCGACACCTGCGGCCTACCCTGCACCCTGCCCGCCCCAAAAACAGACGGCCGGCACGCAGTGTGCCGGCCGCCACCCGTAGAGCTCAGCCCGGCCTTGACCGGGAATCGCCTGGTGCGCCCTCAGACGCCCCACAGGACGTTGGCTTGTTCCTGCAGCGACTCTTCCAGCATGTGCAGCAGCGGATACGCGCGCTGGCCGAGGTGCGGCGGCTCATCCTCGCCGTCCTCGTCATCCTTGACCGTCAGCTCGGCCACCTTGATGTGGGCCTGGTGCGTATCGTCCTTGATGGCGAGCTTGAGGCGCTCGATGGCGTGGGGCATCTCTTCGGGCGTGATGACGCCGCGCTCGCCCAGGGTCTTGCCGATCACGCCCAGCAGCACCATGGCGAGATCCTTCTGCATGGAGAACTTTTGCGAAGCGTGCGAAGTAAAGGTGATCATGGTTGGTTTTTTCCGTAGTTCGGTGATTGGGCACCGCAAAGTGCCACGGTGGGGGTCTGTGCCTCTGAGACCGTGGCGCACCTGATAAAATTTCGTACTTTTCCCCGAACAACGCAACTGGCCGCGCCGGAACTGGGTTTCAGACGGTTTCAGCCCGGCCGGCGACATGGTTTCCCTATGCTGCCCTCCCACAAACAGACGATCGCCCAATTGTTGTCCGACGCCGTCGGCTCCCTGCTGCCCGAGGGCATGAACCGACCGGAGATCGTCCTGGAGCGCCCCAAGCAGGCCGCGCACGGCGACATCGCCTGCAACGTGGCGCTGCAGCTGGCCAAGCCGCTGGGCACCAACCCGCGCGAGCTGGCCGGCAAAATTGCCGACGCCATCCGTGCCGATGCCCGTGGCCAGCGCCTGGTGGCTGCCGTCGAGATCGCCGGCCCCGGCTTCATCAACCTGCGCCTGTCGCCCACCGCGCGCGCGGACGTGCTGACCGCCGTGTTTGCCGAAGGCGACCGCTATGGCGCCGCCAACACCCATGACGGCGCACCGGTGCTGGTGGAGTTCGTCTCCGCCAACCCGACCGGCCCGCTGCACGTCGGGCACGGCCGCCAGGCCGCGCTGGGCGATGCGCTGGCCAGCCTGCTCGACTGGCAGGGCCACAAGGTCCACCGCGAGTTCTACTACAACGACGCCGGCGTGCAGATCCAGAACCTGGCCGTCTCGGTCCAGGCCCGCGCGCGCGGCTTCAAGCCGGGCGACGCCAACTGGCCCGAAGCCGCCTACAACGGCGACTACATCGCCGACATCGCCGCCGACTACCTGGCCGGCAAGACGGTCCGCGCCTCCGACGGCGAGCCCGTGACCGGCGCGCGCGACGTGGAAGACATCGAGTCGATCCGCCGCTTTGCCGTCACCTACCTGCGCAACGAGCAAGACATCGACCTGCAAGCCTTCGGCGTCAAGTTCGACCGCTACTACCTCGAATCGTCGCTGTACACCGAGGGCAAGGTGCAGCAGACCGTCGACGCACTGGTGGCCGCCGGCAAGACCTACGAGCAGGAAGGCGCGCTGTGGCTGCGCACGACCGACGACGGCGACGACAAGGACCGCGTCATGCGCAAGTCCGACGGCAACTACACCTACTTCGTGCCCGACGTCGCCTACCACACCACCAAGTGGGGGCGCGGCTTCACGCAGGTCATCAACGTGCAGGGCAGCGACCACCACGGCACCATCGCCCGCGTGCGCGCCGGCCTGCAGGGCCTCGCCGTCGGCATCCCCAAGGGCTACCCCGACTACGTCCTGCACAAGATGGTGACGGTGATGAAGGACGGCGCCGAGGTGAAGATCTCCAAGCGCGCGGGCTCGTACGTGACCGTGCGCGACCTGATCGAATGGAGCAACGGCGATGCCGAGGCGCAAGCCGGTGTCGACACCATCCGCGCCTGTGTGGACGCCGGCGAGGCCAACTGGCCCGCCCATTTCACGCGCGGGCGGGATGCCGTGCGCTTCTTCCTGCTGTCGCGCAAGGCCGATACCGAATTCGTCTTCGACGTGGACCTCGCGCTCAAGCAGAGCGACGAGAACCCGGTGTACTACGTGCAGTACGCCCACGCGCGCATCTGCTCGGTGTTCGAGCAATGGGCGCAGCGTGACGGCGGTGACGTGGCCTCGCTCACGGGTGCAGACCTCGCCGCCGTGACGGGCGCGGACGCCAGCGCCCAGGCCATCGCCCTGGTGCAGCGCATCGCCGCCTTCCCCGACATGCTGGCCGATGCCGCCAACGAGCTGGCCCCGCACGCCGTGGCCTTCTACCTGCGCGACCTGGCCGGTGATTTCCACGCCTTCTACAACGCCGACCGCGTGCTGGTGGACGACGAGGCCGTCAAGCGCGCCCGCCTGGCACTGCTGGCCGCCACGCGCCAGGTGCTGCGCAACGGCCTGGCGGTGATCGGCGTGTCCGCCCCGCAAAAGATGTAAAGCCACACTGCGCCCATATAATCGGCGCATCTAGAAGGATCGACATGGCACGCAATACGCAATCTTCCCGTGCCCGCTCGCAGCGGGGCGGCACGTTTCTGGGTCTGGTACTCGGCCTGATCGTCGGTTTGGCGATCGCGGTGGTGGTGGCGGTGTACATCACCAAGGCACCGGTGCCGTTTGTCTCGCGCAACGGCGCGCAGCCCAAGCCGAGCGAACCCGGCAACGTGGTCAACCCGCTGCCCGCACCGGCGCAGCCGGCACCGCAGGGCAGCGCCCCGGCGGCCGATCCGAACGCCCCGCTGTGGAGCCGCGTGCCGCCCAAGTCGGTCGACCAGGTGCCGGAGCCGAACCAGCCGGGCGCCACCAACCCGGCCACCCCCACCACGCCCAAGCCCGCCACCGAGCCGGGCGGAAACGTGGCCATGCAGCGCCCGCCCAAGCCCGTGACGCCGCCGCCGGCAGAAAAGCCCGTGGCCGACCCGATTGCCGAGATCGCCCGCCAGGACGCCGCCAAGACCGGCTACTACCTGCAGGTCGGCTCGTACGACTCCGCCGACTACGCCGAGCGCCAGAAGGGCAACCTCGCCATGCAGGGCTTCGAGGCCAAGGTCACACCGCGCGAGATCAACGGCTCCACCAAGTATCGTGTGCGCCTGGGGCCGTACAACTCGCTCGACGACATGACCGCCGTGCGCAGCCGCCTGCAGGCCGCCGGCACCGAATCCACGGTCATCCGCTTCTCCAAGTAATGCGTTTTTACTGACAAGCGCGCCCGGGCTGAACCCATTGGCCCGGCGCCGGTCAGAAACCTCTGACTCGTGTACGCTGGGCGCCGCCCAGACTGACCGAACCTAGGTGACTCTGCTTACTCGCCCATCCCACCATGAAAAAACTCGCTGCTTTCCTGATTGCGCTGGCCACTGGCGCCGGTTTCCTGATGACCGCCCCCGCCCAGGCCGCGCCCACCGCCGGCAAGGAATACAAAGTGCTGCAAACGCCGCAACCGGTGGCTGCCGGCAAGGTGGAAGTGACCGAGTTCTTCTGGTACGGCTGCCCGCACTGCTATGACCTCGAAAACACCTGGACCGCCTGGGTGGCCAAGCAAGGCAAGGACATCGTGATCAAGCGCGTGCCGGTGGCCTTCAACGCCAAGCTGGAACCGCATACCCGCATCTATTACGCGCTGGAAGCCCTGGGCAAGCTCGATGCCCGCGACAGCAGCGGCCGCACCCTGCACGACCGCGTGTTCGACCAACTGCACAAGAACTACCGCTCGATGTCGGAGCCGGAACAGATTGGCGACTTCATGGCCGCCAACGGCGTGGACCGCAAGCAGTTCATGGACGCCTACAACTCGTTTGGCGTGAACGCCAATACCAAACGCGCCGCGCAACTGGCCGACCAGTACAAGATCGAGGGCGTGCCGACCATCGTGGTGCAAGGCAAGTACACCACCTCGCCGGCCGATGCGGGCAGCAACGAAGGCGCCGTGCAAACGCTCGACTACCTCGTCCAGCAGGTGCGCGAACGCAAGATGTGATGAGGGCCTGCGCCGGGCGGGCACCCCGCCCCGGCCTGACACCACCACCGACGCCCGCCCTAGCGCGGGCGTTGTTGTCTGCAAGGCAGCCCTTCCAACAACTACACAGGGGGAAACCGGCATGAGCCGATCGATCGTCTTCATTACCGGCGCGTCCAGCGGCATCGGGCAGGCGCTGGCCCGCCAGTACGCTGCCCAGGGCGCCACGCTCGG
Source organism: uncultured Ralstonia sp. (assembly GCA_913056305.1). Classification (GTDB taxonomy): domain Bacteria; phylum Pseudomonadota; class Gammaproteobacteria; order Burkholderiales; family Burkholderiaceae; genus Ralstonia. The sequence continues at coordinate 16,605 of CAJXMR010000058.1, read as the reverse complement.
GCTGGTCGCGCGGCGGCTGGAGGTGCTGCATGACTTCGTGCAGACGCTGCCCGCCGGCACCGCCGCCCACTGCTACGCCGCCGACGTGCGCGACGCGCAATCCATGCGCGACGCCGCCACCGCCTTCATCGCCGTGGCTGGCGTGCCCGATGTGGTGATCGCCAATGCGGGCATCTCCGAAGGCACCGACCTGCGCGAGCCCGGCGACTTGGCCGCGTTCGCCCGCGTGATGGACACCAACTGGATGGGCACGCTCAACACCTTCCAGCCCTTTGTCGCGCCGATGCTCGCGCGCGCCAAGCCCGGCCAGCCGGGCGGCACGCTGGTGGGCATTGCCAGCGTGGCGGGCGTGCGCGGCCTGCCCGGCGCGGCGGCCTACAGCGCCTCCAAATCGGCCGTCGTCAAGCTGCTGGAGAGCCTGCGCGTAGAGCTGGGCCCGCGCGGTGTGCGCGTGGTCACCATCGCCCCCGGCTACATCCGCACGCCCATGACCGAGCACAACCCCTATCCGATGCCCTTCCTGATGCCGGTGGACCGCTTTGCCGCGCTCGCGGTGCAGGCGATTGCGCGCGGCGTGCGCTTCAAGGTGCTGCCGTGGCAGATGGGCGTTGTCGCCAAGCTGCTGCACGTGCTGCCGCGCTGGCTGTATGACGTTGCTTTCGCGCGCGCCCCGCGCAAACCCCGCAAGCCTGAGATTTCGTAATGCTATTTACCGATGCGCTAGGCCTTGCGCACGCCCCCGTTGACGCTACACCGCGCATCGCCAGCCTGGTGCCGTCCATTACCGACCTGCTGTTCTCGCTCGACCTGGGCGAGCAGCTGGTCGCCCGCACCGGCTTCTGCATCCACCCGCGCGAGGCGGTGCGCAACATCCCCAAGGTGGGCGGCACCAAGACCGTCAAGCTCGACAAGTTGCGCGAGCTGGCGCCCACCCACGTGATCGTCAACATCGACGAGAACACGCGCGAGACCGCCGACAAGCTGCGCGCGTTCGTGCCCAACGTGATCGTCACGCACCCGTGCGCGCCGGAAGACAACCTCGTGCTGTACCAGTTGCTGGGCGGCATCTTCCGCCGCGAAGCGCAGGCGCAGACGCTGTGCGACGCGCTCACGCACGAGCTGGAGGCCCTGCGCGGCCGCCACTTCCTGCCGCACCGCGTGCTGTACGCCATCTGGCAAGACCCGTGGATGACGGTGTCGCGCGACACCTATATCTCGCGCATGCTCGCGCTCATCAACTGCCACACGTGGCCGGACAGCCCCGCGCCCGTGCAATGCGGCACCGACAAGAGCGGTGACTGCGCCCGCCCCAACCGCCCCGACACGCGCTACCCCACCTTCCGCTGGAGCGACGACGTGGTGCGCAGCATCGACTGCGTGCTGCTCTCCACCGAGCCGTACAGCTTTACCGAAGAGCACGTCGACGCGCTGGAGAAGCAGATCGGCAAGCCGGTCTACCTGGTGGATGGGGAGATGGTGTCGTGGTACGGCAGCCGTGCCATCGAGGGGGTGCGTTACCTCGGGCAACTGGCGAAGACGTTGCGCTAGGCAACAAGGCGCGATCGAGAGGATCGCAATACCCGGCCATGCGCGTGCGCGCGTGGTCGGCTGGCATCCCCGCCGTCCCGGGGATACGTCTTGCTGGTGTTACCGGCTCTCGCCAGCCCGCTCTACGGCGGTGAGCACTTCCCACGTCTCAGGGTTGACCTGACACCCTTCGAGCACCATCGACACAAACGCGCCTATGGCATCCAGAAACCCCAAGCGCCACTCCGGCGGATGCGAGCTGGCGTAAGCCAGTTCCCAGCGCAGGGTGTCGGGCCGGTAGTGCTGATGCACGCGCAAGTCCGTCTGCGTGCGGCACAGGTAGTCCCGCGCGGCAAGCGCGCCGGTCAGGTAGATGCGGCGTTTGGCGGGAGTCATTGGGCGCCTCCTGATCCGAAGGGATTGGAGCGGCGCCATGGGGGCGGGGAAGGATAGGACGCGGGGCGGTACCCGCACTGCTTGATGGCCATAGAAGCCTCCAGAGATGGTTGGAGGCCCGGCACTTCATCGCCAGACGAGGTGGCGGGCCCGACGGCGGGGCTGGCGAACCGGCTCTCTGGAGCACCGGCAGACCTTGCGGTCTCCCCACCCGGCCCGCCGTAGAGCGTGCGTGGGTGTGCAGAGCCGACGCGCAAGGCATCGTCTCTCCAGAGCTACCACCAGATGCAGATCGCCAGACCCGGCTGCCGTTGGTGCGGCAGCGGGTGAATTATAGCGAGGGGGATTGGGCGCGCAGTCTGATTCTTCGCCGACGGATTGCGCCGCAGAGCGGTGGGCTCCTCCCGCCAAGCGCAAAGCTCGCGGCGCAAAGCCATCCGCCTCCGCGGCGCAAGCCTTTTTGCTGTGCGCGCAGAGCGTCAAGCTCCAATCACAATGCTTTTTGCTTTGCGAGCGGAGCGCAAAGGCTCGATGTTCGGAGCGATTTGCTTTGCGTTTGGAGCTGCAGGGCTCCGCTGCCGGAGCTTCGCGCTTTGCGAACGCCCCGTCGGGCTTCACGGCTGCAGCCTTGCCCATTGCGTTTGATGCCTCGCACTTTGCGCAGCAAGCGGCGAGCGCCGCCAGCATAGGACCATTCTGATTTTGCAGGGCAAACCGCCCCAAAACCCGCGCCAGCCCTTGTGAAGGGCGCCGCTGGCGGGTCAAGCTGCGCCGGTCATGCCAGCCGGCATGGCGCCATCCACCCAACAGAAAGGATTGCTATGAGCCAGAACCTGATCTCGCTCCAGATCTCGCCCAGCCAACTGGCATCGGTCGACACGTCGCTGAACGCGCTGGAGAAAGACCTCGCCGGCCTGATCGACCTGACCACGGCGCAACGCAGCAGCGTGGTCAAGATGGGCGACAAATCCGAAGCGTTCTGCCGCAAGGCGCTAGAGGTGCTGAACCAGAACAAGAACGTGCTCTCGGCCAATTTCAACATGGACGAAATGAAGCGCGACCTGGCGATGTTCGATGCGCTGCGCACCCGCCTGGTGCGGCTGGAAAAGCTGCACGAACGCCTGAGCGATTCACAACTGGCGCTGGGCAGCGACGTGATGAGCGCCGCGCTGGAAGGCTACGCCTTCCTGAAGATTGCCGGCAAGGGCGAGGGGTTGGATAGCCTGCGGCGGGCGTTGTCGGTGCGGTTTAACCGCAGCGCAAAGAGGAAGGAGGAGGGGATGGCACCGGTAACGCAATAACGGCGGCTCGCACCGGGCACTGCTGTTGCACGAGCAGCGCCAGCGTATAGCGCAACACGTGATCGCATCGGTCGCGCCTCAAGACCCGTCATCAGCCGACCGATGCCCAAACAAAAGGCCGCCTCTTGTGAAGGCGGCCTTTTGCTTGCGCGGCAGGAAACGGAAGGCGGGAATGGCGCCTTCCGCTGCGCATACGGCTTAGTTGTACGACACCGTGAAGGTGGCCGAGCCGTCCAGCGCCACGTTGTTGCTCACCGGCAGGTTGGTGGTGTTGTTCAGCGCAGCCGTGACCGTCAGCGGGAACGTGAAGGTCTTGCCCTTGACGGGCACCGCGTCCGTGCCCGTCGGGCCGGCCGAGTAGTACTGCGAAGCCGTGTCCAGTGCCACCGGGCTGGTCGAAGCCGTCCAGGCACTCTTGTCGGCCGACGACAGCACGGCCGGCTGCTTGGCGCTCGTACCGGCGGCGTTGGCCACGGTAGCCGTCCCCATCTTGACGGTATAGGCGCCGATGTCGGTCGTGCCCGAGGTACCCAGGCCGAACACCTGCGTGTCAGCCAGCGTGGCGTCACCCAGCACCGTCTTCATGGCGGCGTCCTTGATGACGTTGGCGGCGCGGTTGTCGCCCACGCTCACATAGGCGTGGGTTTCGCTGCCGCACACCACGGACAGGTCCTTGGTCATGTCGGCCAGCTTGTTGTAGGAAGTGGCCGACAGGTTGGCCGACGGGATGTTGCCGTAGTCGACGGCACCGCCGCCGGTGAAGCTGACGGTACAGGCGCCCGGGGTGAGGGTGCCGGTCACGGTCAGGGTGGCGTTGATGGTTTCGGCTTGCGCCGGCGCAGCAAACGCAGCACCCAGCGCGGCCAGGGCAGCAGCCTTGGCGATCGTTTGGAATTTCATGGTGTCCTCAAATACGAAAGTGTTCGAAGGCTAGGCGCCGATCAGTTGTAGCTGATGTTGAAGACCGCTTGGCCATTCAGCTTGGTGTCTTCAGCGAACTGCAGTTCGCTGCCTTTGTTGAGCGAGGCATTGATCGTCAGCGGGTAGGTCATGACCTTGGCGGTTGCAGTCCAGCCGTCACTGGACGGCTTGAACGCGTCCTTCCAGAAGTCATAGTTGTAGAGCGCCTCACCGCCGCCATAGGCATAGCCGGCGTGGTTGACGAAGTCAGCCGTCTGCCACCGGCTACCGTTCTGCATGATCGGGGTCATGCTCTTCCCGTCCGCTGTCGGCGTGCCCAAGACTAGGCTGTAGCCGCCCAGCTTGACCTGCTTGCCGTCAACCGTAGCGGCGCCGAGGCCGTACACACTCAAGGAACCAGTGTTGAACGGTTGAGCGTCGATGGCCGTACCGTCTTGCGAGTCGGTCACGGTAAATTGCACTTGCTTGGCCGTTTGGCAGCTCACGGTCAAGGACGTCGTCTGCGACGGCAGCTTGTTGAATTCGTTGGCCTTCAGGTCGGCAATCTTGATCGTGCCGAAATCGATGTTGCCGCCACCCGCGAAGTTTGCGGTGCAGGCGCTCGGAATGATGGTGCCCTTCACGGTCAGCTCGGCCGTATCCGCCGCGAAAGCCGACGATGCAGCCATGGCAAACAGGCCGCCAACGGCGGTGGCAACCAGTGCCTTGCGCATGTTTTGGATTTGCATGGTTTTCCTCAGTTGAATCAATCAATCGGCCCGATCGGCCGACACGTTTCAAACACGACACCGGTGTCGCGACTCCCGGCTGTACCGCAACAGTGGCGTTTGCAGATCAGTGAGTCCCGCCATTCTGTTAAAGATCACCCATCAATCCGATCAGAAATGTCTTAATTCCCGGCGTGTTGTTTCAGCCTCATAAAACATCACACTCAAGAAGCTGTCTTCTAGCCCCAAAATAAAAAAACGCGCTGCAGAAGCAGCGCGGCCAACCGTCCATCAACATGGAACACGGAACTTCTACTTGGCGGCCCCTTCCGCCCCGATCTGGGCTTCATATGGCGGAGCCGCATAGCCATAGGCGGTGAAGGGCGTCATCACCACCTGGGTGAAATCGTCCTTCAGCACCTTGCCATCCTCACCCTTGCGCTCAGGCAACTTGACCTCCACCTTGCCGCCCGGCACCAGGTACGACTTGGGCAGCGACACCTCCGCGTTGCCGGGCATCAGGTTGAGTTTCTGGTCCACGCGCACCACGTAGGCGCTGTCGTTCGTGGCCGTCAGCACGTCACCGTTGCGCGACCACTTCAGGTGCTTCCATGGGGTCTTGTCTTCCGGCAGCGACTTCGGGTGCATCACGATCGGCAAGTTCTGGCGCACCGTCAGCGTGACGGTATTGGTGCCGTCGGGCTTGCGCTCGGGAATGCCGTCGAAGGTCGCGCGCGCGTAGCGCTCCACCTTGAGCGGCTCGGTGTTGGTCAGCATGAAGCGCACGGTCTGCTTCTTGCCCGGCTCCACGCGCGCCACCGGCGGCGTCAGGATCACGGGCGGCTTGGGGTCTTCGTCCACAGACTGGATGGTGGTGTACAGCAGCGAAGGGCCTGGGTCTGTGTTGGTGACCACCATCGAGGCTTCGCCGTCAGCCTCGTTGATCAGCACCACGGTCGATTCCGGCAGCATGCCGGCAGCCTGCGAGGCGAAGGCCGCCGATGCCAGAAGCACGCCCAGCAATGCGCGCGACAGATTGGATTGAATCGGTTTCAAAAGAGACTCCTCTTCCTTTAAATCGTGCCGATGCACGACATCGCTCTATAGATGGCCGACGGATTTGCGCCGTCGACGTGTTTCGAAGATGCATTCATGCGAGACCGTATTCGAAGCACGGCCCTACCGAATGCAAATCAGTATGACGGCGTCAATTGCGTTGATTAATGAGAAAACTCCGAAACACTTTTCAACGCGTTTCCATCGTGAGCTGACCAATGGCGTTGAGCTTCACTTCTTGCGCAATGCGCACTGCATTGGCAGGAATGCGCGCCGAGACCTGCAACGTCAGGTCCAGCCGGCTGCCGCTGAGCAGTTGTTGCCCGTTGGCCGGCGCCACGACGTCGGCGGGCTGCAGCGTCAGGTCGCTGGTTGCAGCCTGACCGGGCGCCTGGCCGACGGCGGCGAGGCGGGCGAGCTGCACGGGGTTGCCGTCCAGACGCGCGCTGGCGACTCGCACGACGTAGGTGCCTGCATCGCCGAATTGCAGCGTGTCGGGCGCAACGGCGCTGGGCGTGCCGCGAAAGATCAAGTTCATTTGCACCGGCGCGCCGCAGACGACCGAATACACACGCGACTGCGGGCTTGCCTTGATCTGGTTGGCGTCGGCTCCAGCGCCGGGGCGCATCGCGCCGAAATCGACCGTCGGGTCGGACAGTGTGGCCTTGCACTCGGCGTGCGCGGCCGACATCCCCATCAGGGAGGCGGCGAACGCCCCTGTGGCCAAGGCGACGCAACGGCGGCGGAAGGGCCGGACCTTACCTGCTTGTGAGCGATTCATGTCGGTTCTTCGTGGTTTCAGCCCTGACAGACACCCGTGGCCACATCAAACGGGCGGTCCAGGTCGGGTTTCTCCGGCAGCGTGTAGCGGATCTGGCAGGTCTGGCCGTCGTCGAGCTTCACGTGCAGGTCGGATTTCGGAACGTCGTCCAGGAACACCGTGCCGTCGCCCACCGAGGTGGTGACGTAGCGGCCCTCGGCATCGACCACCGGCAGGGCCGCCGGCAGCGGTGCGCCCTTGTCAGAGGTCACGCGCAGCAGCAGGCGCCGCACCTTGCTCACCCCGAACTCGACGATGTTGACCGAGCCGCGGCCGGCGTTGACGTATTCGATGCCGTTGTTGATGTCGACGTTGCGCGGCAGGCTCTTGGTCAGCAGCTCCACGCGCGATGGCCGGTATGGCGACAGGGTCGGGATGACGGCGCGGCCGGTGGGGTCGGTCCACACCGTGCCCTGCGGTGTGCTGATGCGCACGCCTGACAGGTCGCCGGTCTGCACCACGCCAAAGGTGTCGCCGATCTGATACGGCGATGGCGTCAGCACCGCGCCACCCTGCAGTTGCCCGGAGTACGAGCTGCTGTTCCCGTTCTGCGCATACGTCAGCATTGCCTGCGTATAGCGCGGCGTGAGCGACAGCGCGCCGTTGACGTTGGGGCCGTTGCCGCTCGGGTTGGTCTCCGCACGGGCGGCGTAACTCAGTGCTTCGTTGACCGTCTGCGAGACGCCCGCGCCAAAGCGCGTATCGCCGCCGGCGTTGGTGACGTAGCTCTGCGCAGAGGCCTTGCCCAGCGGCATGCTGAGCATCGCGTAGAAGCGCACCCCGCCGCTGCGCGCGGCGCGGGCGCCGAGCGAGGTCGTGGTGTTACCCAGGTCTTTTTCCAGGTTGACCGACAGCGTGGCCGAGCCGATCTTGCGGTTCCAGCTCACCATGGCGTATTGCGTACCGGTGCCGTTGTAGGCACTGCCGCGCGAATAGGCCGCCGTGACCCCACCGATCAGCGGGTGCTGCCACCCCATCGACGCCGTGTACTGATTCTTCACGCGCGTGAAGACGCCGCCTTGCGTCGGGACCAGCGTGTCCCCCACGGCGCGGTAGCCTTCGGTCTGCTGGGTCGCGGTCACGCTCGCCGACCAGCTCTCGGCCAGGCGTACGTTGAGCGAGCCGCTGAGGTTGATGCCGCGCACGCTTTCACGCTGCGCGTTGGACACGATGCTCTGCAGATTGGCCGAGATGTTGGAGGACACGGCCGCACTCGCGCCGGCGGCCACCGCCTGGTAGCCGCTCGTCGCCAGGGCGCCGCCCATCACGCTGTGGCGATCTCCCACACGCCAGCCCTTGGTGGCGGTCACCAGCAGCGGTGTATCGATGCCCGCATCACTGACGTCGCGCACCTTGCCGATCGCCACCTGCAGGCCCAGGGGGGCCGGCGTCGTCTGCCGCAGCGAAGCCGCCGGCAGGGTGTAGCGGCGCTGGTTGCCGTCGTTCTCCACCAGCGTGATGTCCAGGTCTGCCGAACTGCTCAGCAGCGGCAGGCCAGACAGCGTGAACGGCCCGGCCGGCACCACCGTCGAGTAGATCAGCACACCGAGCTGGCGCACCTCTACGCGCGACTGGCCGTTGGCCACACCCTCGAACGACGGGCCGCCGGCCTGGGGAACCAGTGCCGGGTCCGGCGCGTATTGGGCACCGATGATCGGGGGCACGGGAAGCAGGCTGCCTGCCACGTTGATCTGACCCACCTGCACCATCGCCTTGTGCTCGGCAAACGTCTTCTGGGCGTAGGTGTACAGGTGGTTGATGTTGCTGGCGCCGTCCTGCGAGGTATAGCTGTGGCGGCTGCGCACGATCCAGTCACCGGCGTTCATGCCGATCTCGCCGTCGGCGAACAGGAACCGGCTGTTGGAGCCGCCGCCCTGGTTGGTCATGCCCAGCAGGCTGTAGTTGAGGATGGCTGCAGTGCCGCCGGTCGCGGATTCGCTGCCCTGTTCTGCCGTCGGACGCAGGGCCTCTTGCGGCACCACCAGGCGCACGGTGCTATCGCCGGGGTCGAGTTCGATCTCGGCTTGCGGATGGTCGGCACGGTAGTCGTAGCAGCCCGGTGCGCCCTCGCCCTGCAGCGCTTCGGGCACCTTCAGGCCGGCGCGCTCGAGCAGGGCCCGGTCGACGCAGAGTTGCCCCTGTTCATCAAAGCGTGCAGACGCTGAACCGCGCGATTCGTCGTTGACGATCAGCTTGACGCGCTGCCTGCCGGGTGTGAAGCGAGGCGCTTGGCTGAAGTAGGCGGCCAGCGCCGGATCGATGCCGCGTGCGCGCAGGGCATCTGCATCGAAGGCGGCCTTGCGATCTTGCTTTTCGCTGGCACTATCAGTCGATTGCGCGCCTGCCAGTTGTTGCTGGGCCGCCCACGCCACGGGCGGCGACATCGCCGCGATGGCGGACATGATCAGCACGCACATCGGCGAAAGGGGAAACTGCGCGGATCGGCATTCAGCGCTCACTCGACCACGACGCAGCGTGGTTGGTGAGGCCATGGCACGCTCAGTCTTTAAATTGGGTGAGCGAATTGTTACGGATTCGGTCGGATCTTCGAATCAGAAACGTCCTAAAGCCTCAGATCAGTTTGGCCCCAAAAGAAAACGCCCCGGGCGGGGCGTTTGCGGTCACATCAGAGGCGGTATGTTCAGGCCCGATTCAACGGCGCCCAGATCGATTCACCAACATCACCCCACCGAGGGCCACCAGCCCGCCGACGATCATGCTCCAGTGCAGCGACTCGCCCAGCAGCGTCACGCCCAGCAGCACGCCGAACACCGGCACGAGGTTGTTGAAGACGGCGGTGCGCGTCGGCCCGATGGTCTTCACGCCCTGGTAGTACCAGACAAAGCCGACGGCCGTGCCGATGGCGCCCAGGTAGACGATGGCCAGCAGGTTGGTCACGCTCAGTTGCGCGAGATGCAGGTCGCCCCATTCCGTGGCGGCGCCGATGCCGAGGAACAGCGTGCCCCACAGCGACGCATACGCCGTGGCCGCAATCGGGCTCAGCGCGCCCAGCGCAGAGCGGCCGATGACGGTGTACAGCGCCCACGACAGTGCGCCGCCCATCATCAGCAGCTCACCCACGCCGATGCCGCCCGACAGCAGCCCGCCCAGGTGCCCGCGCGACAGCACGATCGCCACGCCAAAGAACGCGCCGATGATGCCCAGCCAGCGGAACCACGCCAGCCGCTCGTGATAGACCAGCGCCACGGCCAGCGCCGTCATGCCCGGGTTGAGCGCGACGATCAGCGCCGTGCGCGAGGCCGGCAGGTGCCCCAGCGCGCCGAAGAAGAACATGTTGTAGAGGAACACGCCGGTGGCACCCAGCGCAGCGGTCAACAGCACCTGGCGCGGCTTGAGGCGCGGCAGGCCGCCCTCCTTGAAGAAGGCCAGCGCCACCAGGCAGAGGCTCGCCACCAGATAGCGCCCGGCGGCCGCCGCGAAGTGCGGCATGGTCTGCGCCAGCAGCCGCCCGGCGATGAAGGTGCCGCCCCAGGCCACGGCCATGCCGGTCAGCTTGAGATACAGGGAGACGCCGGGCTCGTGCTTGGTGACGTGGACGGAGGACGGCGGCAGCGTGCCCGCGTCAGCGGACGAAGTTGTAGTCATATTCGATCTTGGCAATGCGGAGGTGATACGCGGCATACCACTGCTCGCGCCCCATCTTCTGCGCGGCAAGGTGCTCGGTCTGGTTCTTCCATTCGCGGATGGCTTCCAGCGACGACCAGTACGACACGGTGATGCCGGGCCGCCCCTGCTCGGTCGCGGCTTCGTCGCGCACGGATTCGATGCCGAGGAAGCCGGGCATGTCGCGCCCCAGCTCGACCATGCGCTCGGCCATCGCGCCGTAGCCGTGGTCGCCGTCGGTGCGCGTGGAGGAGAAGATTACCGCGTAGTACGGCGCCACGGGCGTGTTGGCGGGAAACGGCAGAACGGTGGCGCTGTCATCGAGAACGTCGTGCTGGTCGGCCATGGCGGGCTCCGGGTCTTGGACGTTGATCAGGGTGCTGCGTGGAAACGGATGATGCCGTCGGCGCCAGTCTCGCGCACCAGCTCGCCGCGGTGCCACAGGGCGTGCAGGTGGGCCAGCGCCTCGCCCATCGCAAACGTCATCTGGTGCACGTCGAACTGGCGCTTGAAGATGACGTTGACGATGTCGCGTGCGGATTGCGGTGCCTGCTTGCAGGCGGCTGTCGTTTCGGCCAGGCGCTCGACGTGGTGCTCGCGCAGTTGGCGGATACGCGTATGCAGCCCGCGGAACGGCCGGCCGTGCGACGGCAGGATCAGCACGTCTTGCGGCAGCGGCTCGTACTTGCCGAGCGAGTCGAGATACAGCGTGAGCGGGTCGGCCTCGGGTTCGAGGTCGAACACACTCACGTTGGTGGAGATGCGGGGCAGGACCATGTCGCCGGAGATCAACACGTTGGCGTCTTCACTGTAGAGCGCGACGTGCTCGGGCGCATGGCCGAAGCCGGTGATGATGCGCCATTGATGCTTGCCGATGGTGATGACGTTGCCGTCCATCAGACGGCGGTACTGGCTGGGGACGCCCGGCACCAGCGTGCTGTAGTAGTCCTTGCGGTTGCTGATGCGCTCGATGGAATCGGCATCCGTCAGGCCGTGGCGGGCGAAGTGGCGCGCGGCGAATTCGCCGCCGGCGTTCGACGCGCCGGTGCCGCCCACCAGCATGCGGGCGAAGGCGTAGTCGCCCAGGCTCATCCACAGGCGCACGTTCCAGCGCTTGGCGTCACCGCCCTCGCACAGCCAGCTGGAGAGGCCGACGTGGTCGGGGTGGCAGTGCGTGACCAGCACGCGCAGCACCGGCAAACCGTCGAGGTGTTGGGCGAAGATGCTTTCCCAGTGCGCGCGGATGGCTTCGTGGTTGATGCCGCAGTCGACGATGGTCCAGCCGTCCTGGCCGTCCTGGTGATCGCGCAGCAGCCAGAGGTTGATGTGGTCCAGCGCGAACGGCAGCGGCATGCGCAGCCAGTAGATGCCGGGGGCCACTTCGTGCCATGTGCCGCCTTCGGGCAGCAGGTCGCCCAGGGGATAGTCGAGTTGGTGTTCGAGCGCGTTCATGGCGTGTGGTGTCCCTGTCGTCCCTTTTGTCCCTTTCGCCGCCCTCGTGGAGACGCGGGGCGGTCTGCGTGATTGCGGTCTGACGCGATTGACGCTAACGTAAACGTCAATCGTGCGGCCGGTCCGCCATCTTAAGCGAAAACTTAACACCCTGTGACGCCCCGCCGTGCGGCACGCGTCACGCCGCATCACGCCGTATTTGCCACCGCATCTGCCATATCCCTCGCCACGCTTCATGTCCGCTTCCGACATTCTTCCCGACGATGAGATCGACGCCGATGATGGCGACGCCAGCTTCACCATCACCGATCTCGCACGCGAGTTCGACGTCACGCCGCGCGCCATCCGCTTCTACGAAGACCAGGGCCTGCTGGCGCCGGACCGCGAGGGCCCGGGCGGGCGCCGCCGCGTGTATTCGGCGCGCGAGCGCACGCGCCTGAAGCTGACCTTGCGCGGCAAGCGGCTCGGCCTGTCGCTGGGCGAGATCAAGGAGATCCTGGATCTGTACGAATCGCCGCGCGATACGGTGCCGCAGTTGGAGCGCTTCCTGGCCTCGCTGGCGCAGCACCGCGCCGTGCTGACGCAGCAGCTGGACGACCTGAACGCGCAACTGGCCGAGATCGACCAGCATGAGAGCCAATGCCGGCGCCTGCTGGACGATGCCCGCGCCGGCAGTGCCAAGTCGGCCAAGCGCCGCAAGGCAGCCTGATTCACACACATCAGCGCAGTTGACGTTTACGTTAACGTCAATACAATAGCGCCACACCTTCCAGATCAGCGCGCCCGCCACAAGCGGTGTGCGCATCACAACAGCAATCCACCGAGACACACCGCGGCCCAGGCCGCGTCCAAGGAGACCACCATGATTGACCTGCCCGGCCTGAAATTCGACCTCGGCGAAGACATCGAGATGCTGCGTTCCGCCGTGCGCGACTGGGCGCAGGGCGAGCTGGCGCCGCGCGCGGGCGAGATCGACCGCACCGACCAGTTCCCGATGGACGCCTGGCGCAAGATGGGCGAGCTGGGCGTGCTCGGCATCACGGTGGCCGAGGAATACGGCGGCGCCAACATGGGCTACCTGGCGCACATGATCGCCATGGAAGAGATCAGCCGCGCGTCGGCCTCGGTCGGCTTGTCGTATGGCGCGCACTCGAACCTGTGCGTGAACCAGATCCACCGCAACGGCTCGCCGGCGCAGAAGGCCAAGTACTTGCCGAAGCTGGTGTCTGGCGAGTGGGTGGGCGCCCTGGCGATGAGCGAGCCGAATGCCGGTTCCGACGTGGTCAGCATGAAGCTGCGTGCAGAACTCAAGGGCGACCGCTACGTGCTCAACGGCACCAAGATGTGGATCACCAACGGCCCGGACTGCGACGTGCTGGTGGTCTACGCCAAGACCGAGCCGGAGCTGGGCGCGCGTGGCATGACGGCCTTCATCGTCGAAAAGGGCATGAAGGGCTTCTCGGTGGCGCAGAAGCTGGACAAGCTCGGCATGCGCGGCTCGCACACCGGCGAGCTGGTGTTCGAGAACGTGGAAGTGCCGGTGGAGAACATCCTCGGCCAGGAAAACGGCGGCACCAAGGTGCTGATGAGCGGCCTGGACTACGAGCGCGCGGTGCTCTCCGGCGGCCCGATCGGCATCATGCAGGCGTGCATGGACGTGGTCACCCCGTACATCCACGACCGCAAGCAGTTCGGCCAGAGCATCGGCGAGTTCCAGCTGATCCAGGGCAAGATGGCCGACATGTACACCACGCTGCAGGCCTGCCGCGCCTACCTGTACACGGTCGGCAAGAACCTCGACTCGCTGGGCCGCGACCATGTGCGCCAGGTGCGCAAGGACTGCGCCGGCGTGATCCTGTACACCGCCGAAAAGGCCACCTGGATGGCCGGCGAGGCGATCCAGATCCTGGGCGGCAACGGTTACATCAACGAATTCCCGGTCGGCCGCCTGTGGCGTGATGCCAAGTTGTACGAGATTGGCGCCGGCACCTCCGAAATCCGCCGCATGCTGATTGGCCGCGAACTGTACGCAGAAACGATGTAAGGCGGGCGCGGGGAGCACACCGGTGGCATGGGGCCACCGGCCAAACGGACTAGGAGGCGGAACGGTTTCAGGAAGCGAAGACGGCAGCGAAGGCCATACAATCTAGCTCTACCGGTTGCCGCCCCCTCCCCCCGCGCAGACGCCATGTCCCATTTCCCCAAGCTCCTCTCCTCGCAGATCGCCTTCGACGTCGCCCGCACGATGCTCGACGGCTTCGACAAGCACTACCGCTTGTTCCGCGAGGTGTGCGTGCAGGCCAAGGCGGCCTTCGAAGACGGGGATTGGGCAGGCATGCAGCAGCTGCAGCGCGACCGCATCGCCTACTACGACGAGCGTGTGCACGAAGCGTCGGTCATCCTCGAAGATGAATACGACGCCGAGAACATCGACGACGAGATCTGGCGCCAGATCAAGCTGCACTTCATCGGCCTGCTGACCAACCATCACCAGCCCGAATGCGCCGAGACCTTCTTCAACTCGGTGTGCACGCGCATCCTGCACCGCTCGTACTTCAACAACGATTTCATCTTCGTGCGGCCGGCCATCTCGACGGAATACATCGAGAACGAAGAGTCACCCACCAAGCCGACCTACCGGGCCTACTACCCCGGCTCGCGCGACGGCCTGGCCACTTGCTTCGAGCGCATCATCCACAACTTCCAGCTCGACGCGCCGTTCGAAGACCTGGACCGCGACGTCGGCTACCTCGTGCGCGCGGTGGGCGAGCACTTTGGCGACTTCCGCATCTCGCCCAATTTCCAGATCCACGTGCTGTCGTCCTTGTTCTTCCGCAACAAGACGGCCTACGTGATCGGGCGCGTGATCAACGGCGACAAGACCTTCCCGCTGGCGGTGCCGATCATGCGCAACGCGCACGGGCAGCTGCGGCTCGACACGGTGCTGCTGCGCCAGGAACAGCTGCTGATCCTGTTCTCGTTCACGCATTCGTACTTCATGGTGGACATGGAGATCCCGTCCGCCTACGTGACGTTCCTGCGCGACCTGATGCCGCGCAAGCCGCGCGCCGAGATCTACACCTCGCTGGGGCTGCAGAAGCAGGGCAAGAACCTGTTCTATCGCGACTTTCTGCACCACCAGCAGCACTCGTCGGACAAGTTCATCATCGCGCCCGGCATCAAGGGGTTGGTGATGCTGGTGTTCACGCTGCCGTCGTACCCGTACGTGTTCAAGGTCATCAAGGACTACTTCCCGCCGCCGAAGGAAACCACGCGCGAGCTGATCAAGAGCAAGTACCAGCTGGTCAAGCAGCACGACCGCGTGGGCCGCATGGCCGATACGCTGGAGTACTCCGACGTGGCCTTCCCGCTCTCGCGCTTTGACGACGAGCTGGTCAAGGAGCTGGAGAAGCACGCGTCGTCGATGGTCGAGTACCAGCGCAGCCCCGAGGGCGAAGACGAGATCGTCATCCGCCACGTCTATATCGAGCGCCGCATGACGCCGCTCAATATCTGGCTGCACGAAGGCACCGACGCGCAGGTCGAGCACGGCATCATCGAATACGGCAACGCCATCAAGGAACTGATCGCCGCGAACATCTTCCCGGGCGACATGCTGTACAAGAACTTCGGCGTGACGCGCCACGGCCGCGTGGTCTTCTACGACTACGACGAGATCGAATACCTGACCGACTGCAACGTACGCAACGTGCCGAAGCCGCGCACCGAAGAGGAAGAGATGTCCGGCGAGGTCTGGTACAACGTCGGCCCGCACGACATCTTTCCGGAAACGTACGGCACCTTCCTGCTGGGCGACCCGCGTGTGCGCGAGGCCTTCCTGAAGCACCATGCAGACTTTTTCGACCCGGCCATGTGGCAGGCGCACAAGGCGCGCCTGCTGTCCGGGCAGATGCACGATTTCTATGCGTATGACGTGAGCGAACGCTTCGTCCATCGCTACGGCGAAGATGCGCCAGAGAACGCAGCGACTCCGCTGCGGCGCGTCGCAGCCTGACACCACCAACAAGACGAGAACACATGCCAAATCGCATCAAAGAGCTCTTCGAGAACAACCGGAAATGGGTCGAGCGTGTCAACGCTGAAGATCCGGAATTCTTCTCGAGCCTGGCCAACCAGCAGAACCCCGAGTACCTGTGGATCGGCTGCTCGGACTCGCGCGTGCCCGCCAACCAGATCATCGGGCTGCCGCCGGGTGAGGTGTTCGTCCATCGCAACATCGCCAACGTGGTGGTGCACTCGGACTTGAACTGCCTGTCGGTGCTGCAGTTTGCGGTGGAGGTGCTGAAGATTCGGCACATCACCGTGGTGGGGCACTACGGCTGCTCGGGCGTGAAGGCCGCGTTGACCAACCAGCGGTTTGGGCTGGCGGATAACTGGATTCGTCACGTGCGTGACGTGGCGGAGCAGCACGACACCTACCTGGGCACGGTGATCCGCGAGCAGGATCGGCACGACCGGTTGTGCGAGTTGAACGTGATCCACCAAGTCAACAACGTGTGTCTGACGACGATCGTGCAGGATGCCTGGGATCGCGGGCAGCCGCTGACGGTGCATGGGTGGATCTATGGGGTGAAGGATGGGATGTTGCGTAACCTCGGGATGGCAGTGAACTCCAACACCGAGCTGTATGAGCAGTTGGCGAATGCCTGGCTGAATTATGGGAAGGTTGGGAGTACGCCTTCGCCGGTTGGGTTTTGAGGTTTTTGTTTGTTTAGGGGGTGGTTTTTTTGTTGGTGGTGCATCCCCTGTTTCATCCCCTGCCGGGGCTGACTCACTTTCT
>CAJXMR010000057.1 GCA_913056305.1 uncultured Ralstonia sp. | reverse complement strand
GCCGCCCTTGACCAGCATGCCGGCCAGCCAACCTGCCACTGCGCCAATCACCAGCCAGGCAATCAAACCATGTGCGCCCATGTTTTTACTCCAAAGGATGTGCGTTTCGACGTGTGCTGCTGCATAGGCATAGTAGGCGAAGACGGCACAATCTCCATGTGCGGTGCACGCGGTTTTTGCAATTGCAGGCGGCCGCCCGACCGCCCGCGACGCTGTTCAGCGGAACACGTTCACCGCCTCCACCAGCCGGGTCGCCTGCACCCGCAGGCCCTCGGCGGCTGCCGCGCTCTGCCCCACCAGCTCGGCGTTCTCCTGCGTGACCTGGTCCAGATGGCCGACGGCCTGGCTCACCTGGGTAATGCCGTCGGTCTGCTGCGCGGTCGCCAGGCTGAACTGGCTGTCGCAGAGGCCGTCGGGTTGCCGCCTCAATGGGCGGCCGTATACACGTCGCTGCCGAAGCCCTGCAGGCCGCTCATGCCGGCATAGCCGAGATGGGACAGGCTGAAGACATCCTCCACGCTCTTGAGCAGCCCGTAGTGGTTGTAGGGCGTGTTGCTGACCGTGCCGGGCTGGATGAACGGCGACAGCAGCACCGCGCCAATCCGGCCGCCGCCGGGGCCGGTCAGGCCGGGCAGCAGCGTGTTGGGGCCGGAGGGCTCGCCGCAGCAGGCGGTGGTGTCGCTCGTGCCCGCCTCGTCAAAGGTGATGATCAGCAGGCCATCCTTGCGGAACGCGGGCGAGTTGGTGATCTGCGGCACCCAGGCTTGCAGGAAGCGGTCGATGGCCGGCAGGCCGCCGGCGGTCTTGCCGTCGGCGCAGGTCGGGTCGTCATGGCCGTCGTTGCACAGGTTCGGCACGATGAAGGAGAACGCCGGCGTGGTCGCCGGGCTGGCGAGGTCGGTGGCGAGCGCGTCGAGCCGCACGACATGGCTGTTGCAGGCTGGCGCGTTGTCGATCACCGAGTGGAAGTACATGAACGGGTTGTGGCGCGTCGCGTAGCCGTCGGTGGCGGTGGCGGTTTGCGTGCCATCCTTGCCATTAAGCGCGGGGTGGGAACACGTGGTGCTGCCGTCGCGCGTCAGGTCGTTGCCCATGTCTTCCATGTAGCCGCGCCAGGCCAGGCTCTTGGCATCGAGCTGGCTGGCGATGGTGGCGATGGCGGCCGGGTACACGCAGCCGGTGCCGGTCACCTGGCCGTTGGCATCGGGGCTGGTGGTACCCAGCCAGTCGGTGAAGTATTGGCAGTCGGCCTGCGTCTGCGCGTTCGGCGCCTGGCCGCTGATCATGGCGAGGTAGTTGTCGTTGCTGTTGTGGCCGATGCCGTAGTACTGCGTCAGCAGCGCGCCCTGGCTCACCAGCGTGGTCGCCAGGTAAGGCGCCTGGCTGCCGGCGCCGAAGGTCTGGGTGTAGCCCTTGTTCTCCAGCACGATGACGAAGACGTGGCCGATCGTCTTGGCGCTGGCACTGGTGGAAGGCGTCGCGGGCGTTTGCCCGGGCTGGGTGGCGGGCGCGGGGCTGGCCGCGTTGGCGGAGGTGCCGGCATCCGCAGCGGTGGTGCTGCCACTGCCGCCGCCACAGCTGGCCAGCAAGAACGCCAGGGAAACCGCCAGCAGGCGCGTGTTCAGAAATCGCATGATCGACATGATTTACGGAAGAGGAAAGCCGAGCGACCCGGCCAGCGTGCGCAGCTCGCTGATGCCGGGGATACCGTTGAAGCCCGGCACACTGCCGGTGATGGACCCCGCGCACACGCCGCCAAACGGCCCCTGCGGCACGGTGAAGGCCGGCGCGGTGAGGTCGAGCGTCGAGGTGAAGTCGAGCGCGTAGGCAATCGAGTTGGTGTCCGGCAGCCCCGCGCGCGCGCCAAGGCCATTGAGCCCGAAGCGCCAGGCCAGGAATGCATGGATCGAGCTCGGGTCGAGCGGCCAATGACTGACGTGACCGCGCTGGGCCTTGGGCCCGATCAGCACCAGCGGCACGCGAAAGCCAACATAGCCGTCATTGCCGAGCAGCGTCTCCGCCGCAGAGACGGGTCGCTTGAACGGCGGCACGTGGTCGAAGAAGCCGCCCCATTCGTCGTAGACGATCATCATGAGCGTCCTGCCCCAGCCGGGACCGTTGCGCACGGCGTCGTAGATCTGGTTGAGGAAGGCCTGGCCGTTGCGGATGTCCGAGTTCGGGTGGTCATCGGCCGAGATGCCCTGCGGGTTCTCGCCCGTGAAGCGCGGGTCCACGTACGAGAACGCGGGCAGCGTGCCGGCGGCGGCATCCGTTAGGAAGCTCGCGAACGGCTTCGAGAGGTTGAGGTACTTCGTGCCGAACAGCGCCGTGAACGGCACATCGCTGAAGTAGTAGTTGGACGAGACGCCCTTCTCCGCAAAGCGGTCGAAGATGGTCGGCAGCGTGCAGGTGGCCGTCGAATTGTGCAGGCGGTCGGTCTCGCCGCACATCAGGTGGAAGCGGTTCGGATAGGTCTCGGCCAGGATGCCGCAGTGGTAGCGGTCGCAGATGGTCCAGTGCTGCGCAGCGGGCCCGAAGAACGACAGGTCTTCCGCCTGGTAGTAGCCAATCGGGAACAGATCACCGGGGGTCTTGTTGGTGTCGGCCGTCTGCAGCCAGCCGTCCATCTTGCCGCCGTTGAGCTGGGTGCGGCCGCCCTCATAGCTGTGGTCCGGGTCGGCGAAGGTGCAGCCCTGGAAGCCGTACTTGGGGTTGGTGGCCAGGCGGAACGTGTTCTGCGTGTTGCCGAAGGCGTCGACGAACTGCAACCCGGCCTGCTTGCCGTCGGCCCCGGGCAACCAGCCGAAGTAGTGGTCGAAGGAACGGTTCTCCATGACCACCAGCACGACGTGGTCGATGCCCGATTGCAACGGATTGGGCAGGACCGGCGGGATCAGCCCGGCCGGCCCGGGCGCACCGATGACGGGCTGCGTGCTGGTCTGGTTGCCGCTGGTGCTGCTCGTGCCGGTGGTGCCATTGCTGCCGCTGGCGCCATCACCGCCGCCGCCACCGCAGGCGGTGAGGCCGGCGCCGGCCAGGGTTGCCGCCGCCGCGCCAATCAGGCGTCGGCGCGTGCGAAAACGCGCTGTGGGGTCCTTCTTTGTCATGCTGCCGCTCCTGCTCGTCGATCGCCCTGTGGGCGTTATGGGGACGGGCGGACACTAGCAGCGCGGTCAGCGCAGGTTTTTGACAAAACGGTGCAGTAGAGGCGGCGCTCTTATCCAAACAGGCTGGGATGCGGCGTAGGCGGCACGTGACGCTGATGCCGGCTGTTCGTTGTTGCATCCAC
The DNA here is from genome assembly GCA_913056305.1 of uncultured Ralstonia sp. GTDB lineage: Bacteria > Pseudomonadota > Gammaproteobacteria > Burkholderiales > Burkholderiaceae > Ralstonia. Next base: position 21,297 of record CAJXMR010000057.1, on the reverse strand, counting down.
GCACGTGACCCGATGCGCGCACAGGCCTTCGTCGACTGGCATCAAAAATAGCGCGCCCTGATTCACGCGATTTTCATATCGCGCAAAAACACTCCCTATACCGACCCAATGGATATTTCGCGGATTAAGGGATATTACTTATTATCTTTTCTTGCCCAGGCGTCGTTAAAAATCCTGTCGATGCATTTCAAAATGCGAAGCAAGACAGACTTCAATTTAATGCAGGACTCATATTTGAGGGCCCTGAACTATGTCGCACATTACCGAAATCCAGTTATCCGAGGCGATTGTCGACCTCGTCAACTGCGGCGTCTTTTCGGTCGACCGCGACATGCGCATCCTCAGCTGGAACCGCTTCATGCAGTACCACAGCGGCCGTGCAAGCGAGGATGTGATCGGCCAGGACATGTTCGCCCTGTTTCCGGAGCTGCCGGAAAAGTGGCTGCGCAAGAAAATCGAGAGCGTATTCATTCTGGGGGTATCGACCTACACCTCCTGGGAGCATCGCCCGTATTTGTTCCGCTTCAATCACACGCGTCCCATTACGGACACGATCGATTCGATGCGGCAGAACTGCAGTTTCATTCCCATTGAGGATGGTCAAGGCTCGGTCATTGCCGTGGGCGTCACCCTGATCGACGCCACCGATATTTGCCTGGCGCTGGGCGAATTGCGCAAACGCGAAAAAGTGGCGACCGATGCCCTGGCGGAACTGACGGTGCGCAACACGCAGTTGTCCGCCCTGAACGACCAGCTCGCGCAGGCGCATCAGCAATTGCTGCAGTCGGAAAAGCTGGCGGCCATCGGCCAGCTGGCGGCGGGCATCGCGCATGAGATCAACAATCCGGTCGGCTTCGTGCTGTCGAACCTGAACGCCCTGCAGCGCTACCTCGACACGCTGATCGCCTACGCGCGCGACGTGGAGCGCCTGGCCAGCGAGGCGCGGCCGGCGCTCGCGGCCCAGCTGGCGGCCCTGGCGAAGACGGCCGATTTCGACTACCTCGTGATGGACACGCCGGTGCTGGTGAGCGAATCCAAGGAAGGCCTGGCGCGCGTGCGCGACATCGTGGTCGACCTGCGCGACTTCTCCCGCGTGGACAGTGCGCACCAGTGGGAGCAGGTGGACATCCACCGCTGCATCGAATCGACGCTGAACATCGTGCACAACGAAATCAAGTACCAGGCCGAGCTGGTGCGCGAATACGGCGAGGTGCCACCGGTGTCCTGCATTCCGTCGCAGATCAACCAGGTGGTGCTCAATCTGGTCGTCAATGCCGCCCAGTCCTACGGAGGACAGCGCAGGCGTGCCGGCGAGCGCGGCACCATCACCCTGCGCACCGGTTTCGATGCCGCCGACCCGGAACACGTCTGGTTCGAGGTGGCCGACGCCGGCAGCGGCATTGCACCGGAAAACCTCACGCGCATCTTCGACCCGTTCTTCACCACCAAGCCCGTCGGCCAGGGCACGGGGCTTGGGCTGTCGGTCACCTACGGCATCGTCAACGCGCACAGCGGCCGGATCGACGTCTCGAGCACGTTGGGCGTGGGCACCACGTTCCGGGTCACTCTGCCGCTCAAACGCGCGACCAAACCTGCCGATGCGGGCGAAAAACGCAGGGCATCCGATCTCGTCGCCTAACGAGGACACCATGGCACTTCCCGTCCTGATCGCAGACGACTCAACGCTGGCACGCAGGCTGTTGCTCAACGCCCTGCCCGCCGACTGGGATATCGAGGTCACGCAAGCCACCAACGGCACCGAGGCGCTCGCGCAGTTCCGGGCCGGCCGGGGCGTGGTGGTCTTTCTCGACCTGACCATGCCCGACATGGACGGCTTCCGGGTGCTGGAGCAGATCCGGCTGGCGGGCACGGATACGTTTGTGATCGTCGTGTCCGCCGACATCCAGTCCGGTGCGGTGGCACGCGTCAAGGCGCTGGGCGCGATCGGCTTTGTCGCCAAGCCGGTGTCGTCGGATCGCATCCTGCCCATTTTGCGGAGGTATGGCTTGTATGAATGACCTGACCTTGAACGAAGAGCAGCGCGACGCGCTGCAGGAGATTGCCAACATTGGCATGGGCAAGGCTGGTGCGGCGTTGGCCGAGTTGCTGGAGACCTTCGTCAAGCTGTCGGTGCCGGACATCAAGCTGGCCAGTGCGGCCCAGCTGCGCGCCGAAGTGCTGTCGCCGCAGTTCATGGGCAACGGCCCGCTGCCGGTGCGGCAGTCATTTCAATCCGATATTTCCGGCGAGGCCATCGTGCTGTTCGGCAAAGACGGCCTCGAAGAGCTGGAAGAGCTGATGGGCTATGCCGATGGCACCGGCACTGCCGCCAACGAGGTGCTGTCGGACATTGCCAACCTGCTGGTCGGGGCCTGCGTGCGCAGCGTCTTCGAGCAGCTGGGCCGCAGGATCTCCTTTGCCCGCCCAAGCTTTGTGCCGCCCGAAGCGCTGGCCAACGCGCTGTGCGACGAGCGATTCGGGCGCTGGGACATCGCGCTGCTGCTGGAAGTCCGCTTCGCGCTGGAACGCGGCGGCTTTACCGCCCAGCTGGTGCTGCTGATGCCCGAAGCCGCCATCCGCAAGATGAAAAGCGCGCTCGAGCAGTTCCTGCAAGCGCTATAGCCCGACCGATCCGACCCATCGTGAACAAGGTGCCCGGCATGATCTCCGACCAAGACACAGCGCAGCACACCGAAACGCCGCCCGCGGCAACCGGCGAACAGGCCGCCGCCGCCCCGCAGCTCCCGACATCGCCTGTCACGCTGGCCCCACTGGTGCTGCTGGTCGATGACGAACCGGGCGTGCTATCGGCCCTGCGGCGCCTGCTGCGCCCCACCGGCTATCGCGTGATGACGGCCGAGGGTGGCGCGCAGGGGTTGGAGTTGCTGGCCGCCAATCCGGTCGACCTGATCATCTCCGACATGCGCATGCCCAACATGAACGGCGCCGAGTTCCTGTCGCGGGCGCGCGTGCTGTCTCCGGAGACGATGCGCATCCTGCTGACCGGTTATTCGGAGATCGACTCGGCGGTGCGCGCCATCAACGAAGGCGGCATCTATCGCTACCTCAGCAAGCCCTGGGACGACCATGACCTGCTGCTGACCGTGCAGCGCGCCATCGAGCAGCGCGCATTGACTCGTGAAGCCGCCAGGCTGACCGACCTGACGCAGCTGCAGAACGAGCGGCTGCAGCTGATGAACGCGGGGTTGGAAACCCAGGTGGAAGCGCGTACCGAAGAACTGCGCCAGACCGTGCTGTTCCTGGAGGGTGCCCAGCGCGACCTGAAAGACAACTTCACCAACATGGCCCAGGTCTGCGCCAGCATGATCGAGCTGCGCTGCGGGGTCATGGGTGGCCAGTCGATACGCGTGGGGGACCTGGCACATCGCATCGCGCTGGCGTGCGGCTTGAGTGAGCTGCATGCGCAGGACATCTTGCACGCTGGCCTGCTGCATGGCATCGGCAAACTCTCGTTGCCGGACGACATCCTGGACCGGTCGCTCGATCGGCTCTCGCCAGAGGAGTTCAAGCTATATCACCAGCACCCGTTGCGGGCACAGATGGTGCTCACGCCGGTGTCTCAGCTGGAGCAGGTCGCGCGCATCATCCTGCACCAGTACGAGCGCTATAACGGACGCGGCACACCGGACCGCCTCACGGGGGACAGCATCCCGATCGGCTCGCGCATCGTGGCCGTGGCACGCGATTACGTGGGCCTGCAGGCCGGCGAGATCGTCAAGCAGCGCATTCCGCCCGAGCAGGCGGTGGAGATGATCAAGTCGCAATCCGGGCTACGCTACGATCCCCTGGTGGTCGTGCGCTTCCTTGCCGTGCTCAAGGAGCAGCAGGAAGCGCCCGCCGTGCGTCAGATCCGCTCGGGCGACCTGCGCGAAGGCATGCGCCTGGCAGACGATCTGCTGACGCGCCGCGGCGTCTTGCTCATCACCCGCGACAGCACCGTCAGCGCGCACCAGGTCGAGCAGATCAAGCACTTCGAGGCGACCGAGGATGCGCCGTTTGCCATCGTGATCCACGCCGACATGCTGGCGCCGCCCGGCGCGTGACGCATGCCGGCGGCGGGCGGGCGCCGCTCAGCTCGCCAGTTTCTTGAACGTCTCGAGCACCGCCTCACCCTTGAACGGCTTGACGATCCAGCCCTTCACGCCGGCGGCCTTGCCTCGCTCTTTCATGGCGGGGCTGCTTTCGGTGGTGAGCATGATGACGTTGACGGTCTTGTTGCCGAGCTCGCCGCGCAGCTTCTCGACCATGGTCAGGCCGTCCATGTTGGGCATGTTCACGTCACTGATGACGAGCTTGATGCCGGGGTTGGCCTTGAGCTTGGCCAGGCCGTCCTTGCCGTCCACAGCGGTGTCGACCGCCAGGCCGTTCTTCTTCAGGAAACCGGCCACCTCGTCGCGCACGGTGCTCGAATCGTCGACCACCAGGATCTTGGTCATGGGTCTTTCCTCTCTTTTCGCAATCAGAACAGTTCAAGTTCGCCGCCGGTCTCGACTTCGTCGCTGACATCGGCAACGAAATCCAGCGGCGCGTGCGCACACACGCAGACGGTGGCGGCCACCCGCACCGCGTCGTTGATGGTGACCGCATACGCGGCCAGATACCCCGGCTTGAGGACTTCCAGATACGGGACGCAGCGCGCGCTCACCGCGTAGGGCGTCGACATGCCGAGGTCCGGAAACACCTGCAGCAGCTCCTGGTTGACGGCGCCACAACACAGGTTGCCGATCTCCAGGCACGCCTCTTCGAACGAGCGGCCCGATGCCTCACCTTTGAAATACGCCCGCGTGCTCTCGGTGTCGTCAAAGCGCAGCACCAGCAGCAGGCGGAACACCATGGAGGAAATGGTCAGGATCAGCGCCTGCTCGCCCCCTTTGGCATCGCCCGGCTCCGCAGCGGCAATGTGGCAGGCGTCCTCCGCGTGCAGCGCGAGCCGGGTGCGCGCGGCCTTGCGGAAGATGCGGTCGAAACTGTCTTGCGCGTTACTGCTGATCACGTGGTATCTGCCTAGTGAAGCTGAGTTTGAAACTGGCTCGCCAGCGACTCAACACTGGACAGCGATGCCGTGATCATCTTCCCGCCCGCCTGGATGTCCTGGAAGGTGGCGGTGGTGGTCAGGTCGTTGCGGTGCAGGCTGTCGCGGTAGCTCTTCGACAGTTCTTCGGAGCGCCCCGCCAGCGAGCGCACCTCGCTGGCCACCACCGCAAAGCCGCGCCCCGCCTGACCCGCGCGCGCCGCCTCGATCGACGCGTTGAGCGAGACGATCACCACGTGCCGCACGATCGACTGCAGCTCCTGGTTCTTGGCGTGCATGTCGTGGTTCTGCTCCATGAGCGAGATCATCTGCTCATGCCAGCGCTCGAAGGTCAGCGCCAGGCCGCGCAAGCGCACGGCTTCTTCGGCGATCTGCCGGGCGCGTCCGGCCCACTGCGCCTTGTCGTCCGTGGCGGCCTTCAGTTCGGTGCGCAGCTGCTCGGCCGCTTCGGCTTGCTTGGCGGCGGCTTCATTCTGCTGGGCAACCGTGGCTTCCAATGCCTGCACGTCCCGCCCGCCTTGCTCGACCAGCGCAGCCTGCTGCGCCAGCTCCGCGGACAACGTGGCGATGCGGCCCTTGGCGTCGGCCAGCGCCTGCGCCGCGGCCTTCGCGCTGCGCTGGTGCGCGAGCCATGCCACCACGCCCACCACCAAGCCGCCGGCCAGAATGGCCAGAACAATCGATCCCATTACGATGCTTCCTTATCCATCTGTGCCTCCGGCTGACCGCCGAGCGCTGCGCCGACGCTGTCCACGGCAAAACGCTCGGGCAGGCAGACCACGGTCTGGAACTGGCGGTACGCCGCGCCCTTGTGGTCATCGGTGAAGTGCAATTCGATGCGGCCGTGCTCGCGCTTGAGGAATGCCTGCACAGCGTCCATGCCAACCCCGCGCCCCGAAACCTCCGTCACCGTTTCCGCCGTCGAGAAGCCAGGGCGGAAGATGAACTGGGCGATGTCCTCATCGCTCGGGCGCTCGTCGGCGCCAATCCAGCCGCGCTCGACGGCGATGCCGCGGATGCGCTCCAGCGCCAGGCCGCGGCCGTCGTCGCACAGCGTGATCTGCAGCATGCCCTGGTCGACGCCCACCTCGATGGCGATCGCCCCGGCGGCCGGCTTGCCATTGGCCGTGCGCACGTCGGCGGGTTCAATGCCGTGGTCGATCGAGTTGCGCAGCAGGTGCGTGAACACGTTCTGCAGGACGGCGCCGGCCTCGCTGCGCACGCGGTAGCCGTTGTCGTCGACGTGGACGGACGCGGGCTCCTTGCCCAACTCGCGGGCCAGGGACGGCAGCGACTGCAGCACCCCGGACAGCAGCTCGCCCACGGTCTCGCTGCCCAGCAGGCGCAGCAGCTGATACACCGAGTCGCGCATCGAGACCATTTCGTACAGGCTGCCGGGGTTGGCAGTCTCCAGCAGGCGCAGGCTTTCGCGCACGCGCGACATGGCTTCGGAGGCGGTCGGCGCGGCGCCAGCATCACCGCCGGCACCCTTGCGGCCCAGGCTGACTTCGTTGATGCGGGCGTAGTTTTCGAGGGTCTCGCGCACTTGCGCCAGCTCTTGCATGAGCCAGTCCTGGTCCCACGTGTGCTCGGTGCCGGGCTCGCGCAGCGCGTGGTAGGTCTGCTCAGTCTCGTGCACGACGTTGGTGAGGACCTGCAGGTTGTACGTGCGCGCGTTGCCCTTGATGGTGTGCATGTTGCGGAACAGTGCCGCAATGGCGTCGCTGTCGGCCTGCGAGTACTGGCGGATGATGCGCTCGTTCTCGTGTACGAAGCTGGTCGAGCTGTCGATGAAGTGCTGGAACTTCTCCTGGCTCACCGCCAGGATCTCGCCGATGATCTCGAGGTTGCGGCGCTGCTCGCTGGCTTCGGCCGCCAGCTTGCGCAGTTCGGTCACGTCGCGCACGCACAGCATCAGGCGCAGGATGGTGTCGCTCTCATCCGTGATGGCCGACCACGACAGGTCGAGCGTCTTCACACGGCCGTCCGGCATGCGCTTCTCCACTTCGCTGGCCAGCAGGTGCTGGTTGAAGGCGAAGTTGATGACGTCCTGCCCGAGGCAGGCATCGGCTGCCGCTTCCACCTGCGACAGCGCGTCGGCGCCCAGGTTGGTATCGGCAAAGATCAGGTCCATCAGCTTGCGGCCGGCAATGTCCTGCGTCTCGAAGATCGATTCGAGATAGATCGAATACTCCTCGTGCACCACGGCGCCGTCGACCACGGTCAGGATGCCCTGCTGCATGTTCTGCAGCATGGCCTGGATGTCGGCGGTCTTCTGCTTGAGCAGCAGCGCGTTCTCCTGGATCTTTTCAATCATCTGGTTGAACGCCACCACCGAGTGGCCGATCTCGTCCATGCGGACCACCGGCACCCGGCGCGTGAAATCCTGGCTGGTGGCGATCTCGCTCATCTCGGCCTGCATGCGCGTGAGCGGGCGCGTGATCTGGCGGTAGAGCAGCATGCCGATCGCGGTCAGCAGCACGATGGCGATGCCGCTCACGGCGCCGATGGCGGTGGCGGTGGTCGCCAGCTTGCCGTTGAGCACCGTGATGGCGTCGTCCTTCTCGCGGTTCTTCTCGATGCGCAGCGTCTCGACGATCTTCTCCAGCACATCGCGATAGCTGGCCACATTGGCAAACAGGAAGGCCTGGGCAAGCTCGTTCTTGCCCGCCAGCTTCATGTCGATGGTTTGCTGGATCGCCTCGAAGTAGTTGTCGATGCTCTCCTTGGCCTGCGTGACCAGCCCTTCCTGCGCGTGGCTGTTGGCGTGCTTGGTCTGCACGTCCAGGGCAGCCTGCAGCGCGGCCTCCTTGGCCTTCAGGTCGTCCTTGGCCTGCGCGACGATGTTGCCGTCCGGGGCGTAGACCAGCACCATCGTGGCCAGCTGCACATCCTTGACCAGCGAGACGAGGTCGGCCGAGGCCAGCGCGCTCGGCACCACGCCCTCGGTCACCTGCCGGACTTCCGATGCACTGCCCCGGGTCTGGTAGACCGCGTAGCCGCCGATGGCCGCCAGCGCGACGAACATCAGCACCACCAGCAATGTAATGCGATGACGAATGGTCATTTGAAAAGCTCTCTGTCCGGTCGACAAATTCCCGCAAAAGGAAAGACACCGCGACCCATTTGCGCGATTGAAATTCAGCGGCGCAATTATTGATGTGTAAATATGACCAATCGATGAATGCCACATTGTGAACATGTTCATCGACAACACCCCTGAACCGCGTGTTCGATGCCACGAAAACGTGTGCGCGCATCGGGCCGCGTTGCCTTACCCCGCTTGAATCCACGCCAGACCGGACTCACTCCCTCCTGAAGGAGGGGACGCCCTTGTTAGCGCTAAAGCTTTTCAAGAATCTGCCGTTAATCACCGATATGGATAATCTCATATCCATTCAATATTCAATTTAGACGCCGTTATTCCAAATGCGGAAAAACGACGTTTCATCCTCCTCGCATTTTGACGCGACAGATTGCGGACACCCCGCTCGCTCCTGACGTCAATCCCCGACAAGATCCTGCTCGCACCGGGCCCAGCCCCGGAAGACAGACGCGTCTCGTAGCAACGTGCTCCACGCTGCACCTGCCCCGCGACAGCGCGCCGCATTGCGCCTTTGCCGCAGCGCACTAAACTTTCAGAAATTACTGAAAATTGAGAAAGATCAAAACCATGCAACTTTCTCCCTTGAAACAGCGCTTCGTGTTGCATTTCGGCGAGATGGGCAGCCGCTGGGGCATCAACCGCACGGTCGGCCAGATCTACGCCCTGCTCTACGCCGCGCGCGAGCCGATCAACGCGGATGAGATCGCCGAGGCGCTGGGCTTCTCGCGCTCCAACGTCAGCATCGGCCTGAAGGAGCTGGAGTCGTGGAAGCTGGTGCGGTTGTCGCACAAGCCCGGCGACCGGCGAGAGTACTTCTCCGCCCCCGACGACATCTGGACCATCTTCCGCACGCTGGCCGAAGAGCGCCGCAAGCGCGAGATCGACCCGACGCTCTCGCTCTTGCGCGACGTCATGCTCGAATCCCCCACCGATCCCGACGACCGCCACGCCCAGGCGCGCATGAAAGAGATGTACCAGCTCATCACCCTGGTCACGACCTGGTTTGACGACGTGCAGAAGCTCGACGTCGAATCCCTGCAGCAGCTCATGAAGATGGGCGCCAAGGTGCAGAAGCTGCTGGAGATGAAGAACAAGCTGGCCGTCGTCGTTGGCGGCAAGAACAAGTCGTAGTCACGCCCCCCGAGAAACACCATGTCACTTGATCCTGTTGTCCTGGCGCGCATCCAGTTCGGCGCCAACATCACGTTCCACATCCTCTTTCCCACCATCAGCATCGCGCTCGGGTGGGTGCTGCTGTTCTTCAAGCTGCGCTATCGCAAGACCGGCGATGACGCCTGGATGGCCGCGTACCGCCTGTGGGTGAAGGTCTTTGCACTGACGTTCGCGCTGGGCGTGGTGTCCGGGGTGACGATGAGCTTCCAGTTCGGCACCAACTGGCCGGGCTATATGAACACGGTTGGCAACATCGCCGGGCCGCTGCTGGCGTACGAGGTGCTGACCGCGTTCTTTCTGGAGGCGAGCTTCCTCGGCATCATGCTGTTCGGTACGGGCCGCGTGAGCGAACGCATTCACACCTTCGCCACCTTCCTGGTCGCGCTGGGCACCACCATCTCGGTGTTCTGGATCATCGCGCTCAACTCGTGGATGCAGACGCCGACCGGCTACACCATGATCGACGGCCGCGCGCATCCGGTTAGTTGGCTGGCAATCATCTTCAATCCGTCGTTCCCATATCGCTTCACGCATATGCTGCTGGCCTCGGGGCTGACGGTGTCGTTCATCCTGGCGGGCGTGTCGGCATATCGCTGGCTGCGGCAGGACCGCAGCGACGACGTGCGCGCCACGCTCAAGACCGGCGTGGTGCTGGCAGCGATGCTGATCCCGCTGCAGATCGCCGCCGGCGACGCGCACGGCCTCAACACGCTGGAGCACCAACCGGCCAAGCTGGCCGCCATGGAAGGCATCTGGCAGACCGAGCGCGGCGTGCCCGCCGTGCTGTTTGGCATCCCTGACCAAGCCACGCGCAGCAACCGCTTCGAGGTCGCCGTGCCCAAGCTGGCGTCGATCTATCTCACGCACTCGATGGATGGCGAGGTGAAGGGGCTGGATGCCTTCGACCGGCATCCGCCCGTGCTGCCGGTGTTCTTTGCCTTCCGGCTGATGGTCGGCATCGGCCTGCTGATGCTGGCGGTGTCGTGGAGCAGCGCATGGTTTCTGCGTCGAGGCGGCGACCTGCCACGCTGGCTGGCCCGCGCGTTGGTGGCGATGACGTTCGCCGGCTGGCTGGCCGTCGTCGCTGGCTGGTACGTGACGGAAATCGGCCGTCAGCCGTGGCTGGTCTACGGCGTGCTGACCACCGCGCAGGCCGCCTCCAGCGTGCCCGCCCGGATGATCGGCACCACGCTGGCGATGTACCTCGCGCTGTACGCCTTCCTGATCGCCTCGTATGTCTCCGTGGTGTTCTACCTCGCGCGCAAGGCCGGGGGCAGCATCCACCCGACCGACGCCGACATCCCGGGCACCCACGCCCCGCAATTCACCGCCCCCGCCCGGAGCCAAGCATGAACACCCTCCCCGACCTCACCCAACCCGCCGGCTGGCTGCCGGTGGTGTTCATGGCCCTGATGGGCATTGCCGTGCTGGCCTACGTGATCCTGGACGGCTACGACCTCGGCGTCGGCATCCTGCTGCGCCGCGCCGATGACGCCGAGAAGGACACCATGATCGCCTCCATCGGCCCGTTCTGGGATGCCAACGAAACCTGGCTCGTGCTCGGTGTCGGCCTGCTGCTGGTGGCGTTTCCGGCCGCGCATGGCGAGATCCTGGGCGCGCTGTACCTGCCGGTGGCCCTGATGCTGTTCGGGCTGATCCTGCGCGGCGTGGCGTTCGACTTTCGCGTCAAGGCGCGCGCGCACCACAAGCCGTGGTGGAACCGCGCGTTCTATGCGGGCTCGGTCATCGCCACGGCGTCGCAGGGCGTGATGCTGGGCTTGTACATCACCGGTTTCCAGTACAACGCGGCCAATGTCATCTTCGCCATCTGCACGGCGGGCGGGCTGATCGCGGGCTACCTGCTGCTGGGTGCGACCTGGCTCATCATGAAGACCGAAGGCGCCCTGCAGCAGCGCGCCATCGACTGGGCGCGCGGCAGCCTATGGTTCACCGCGCTGGGCGTGGCGGCCGTGTCGCTGGCCACGCCGTGGGTCAGCACGCGCGTGTTCGACAAGTGGTTCGCGCTGCCGAACATCATCCTGCTGGCGCCGGTGCCGCTGGTGACGGTGGTGCTGTTCGGCCTGATCGACTGGGTACTGCGCCGCCTCCCCGCACAGATCGCCCGCGGCGACGAGCACCTCGTGTGGGCGCCCTTTGTCGGCACCGCAGCGATCTTCCTGCTGGCCTTCAACGGCCTCGCCTACAGCCTGTTCCCGTATCTCGTGGTCGACCGGCTCGACATCTGGCAGGCCGCCAGCGCGCCAGAGTCGTTGGAGTTCATGCTGGTGGGCGTGGCCATCGTGCTGCCGACCATCGTGGCGTACACCATCTATGCCTACAAGGTGTTCCACGGCAAGGCGACGGAGCTGCGGTACTACTGAATGGCGCGTCGCAATTCCTCCAGCAGCGCCCCGCCAGACCAGGCGGGGCGTTCGGCGCTCTGCTCAGCCGCATGCACCAGCGCACACAGCCGCGCATTGACCGGCGCCGTGCGCCCAAGCCGCTCGGCCAGCCGCACCACCTCGCCGCTGATCCAGTCCACCTCCGTGGCACGCCCGGCCGCCAGGTCATCCGACATCGATGAGCGCGCCAGCGGATCAATCGCCAACATCTTGCCGGCCACCCTGGCGAACAGGCCATCGGGCAGGCTCAGCATGCGGGGGATCCACGTGGCCGGCAGCGGCGTCAGCTTGGCCGGGCGAATGCCCGCCCGTGAGAGCAGGCGGAGCGCCTCCTCCTGCGCCATCGCCAGGCAACGCCGGTAGGCGCGCTGCGACAACTCCTCCTTCAATGGCCGGTTCGCCAACGCATTGATCGCGTTGTTGAGGTTAAGCAGCAGCTTGGCCCACTGCACGGGCAGCATGTCCGCATGCTGGATCAGCGGTAGACCCGCCCGCGCGAAGTCCTGCACGAACGGCTGCAGCCCAGGCGAGGCCTTGACCTCCAGCTCGCCGCCCGTGCCCTGGTGGAATGCCCCCGGCCCGCGCGAGACCACGTTGAACGGCACCATGCCCTCCAGCACGGTGTGCCGCGGCAACGCGGCGCGGAGCACCTCGGCGTTGGAGAGGCCGTTCTGGAAGCTGATCACAATGGCGCCGGGCTTGAGCACCGGCGCCAGCTCTCTGGCCGCCTCGGGCGTGGCGGCGGACTTGACCGTCACCAGCACCAGATCGGCGGTGGCGGCCGCAGAGGCATCGATTGAGAACCGGATGTTGGGCGGCTCGACCTGCCCGTGCTTGCCGTGGAAACTCGACAACGCAAGCCCATGCTGGTGCAGTTCATCGCCCACACGCGAGCGGCCGATGAAGGTGACATCGCTACCCGCCGCCAGCAACCGGCCGCCCAGATAGCAGCCGATGGACCCGGCGCCGTAGATGCAAAGCGTTGCCATGCAGGACTCCAATTCAGGGAAACGGACGCCAGCGTAATCGACAAACGCCGGCCAACACTGTCAAGTGGCGATCAATCGGCCCTACCATACGGCCTTTGCCGTTTCGAGCCGCATCCCATGCATCACGTCCTGCTGTATTCCGACTCCCTGTCATGGGGCATCGTCCCGGGCACCCGGGCACGCCTGCCATTTGCTGCACGCTGGGCCGGCGTGATGGAGCATGCGCTGCAGGCGCAGGGGCATGACGTGCGCGTCATCGAGGACTGCCTCAACGGGCGGACCACCGTGCTGGACGATCCCGTCCGGCCGGGGCGCAATGGGCTGCACGGGCTGGCGCAGCGCGTCGAAACCCATGCACCGCTGGCGCTGGTGGTCCTGATGCTCGGCACCAACGATTTCCAGGCGATGTTCCAGCACACCGCCCAGGACGCGGCACGCGGCATCGCCCGGCTGGTCGAGACCATCCGGCAAGCGCCCGTCGAACCCGGCATGCCGATGCCGCCCGTCGTGATCGTAGTGCCCCCCGCCATCGTCGCGCCGGCCGGTGCGATGGCCGACAAGTTTGCGGGTGCCGCGAGCAAGAGCGCCGGCCTCGCCCAGGCGTACCGGGAAGTGGCCGAGGCACTGGGCTGTCCGCTGTTCGATGCCAATTCCGTCACGCCCGCCAGCCGTGTCGATGGCATCCACCTCGATGCCGACCAGCATCAAACGTTGGGCGAGGCGATGGCGCGGGTGGTCGGGCCGCTGCTCGCGCGTGGCGAGCTTGCCCAACCCGGGAAGCAAGCCAGCGTGTAAGGCCTCGGGAAAACGATGGGCCCCAGGGTGGGCCAAGTTCGTCAGTTTGGGGGATGGCCCGGTGGCGCGCGCGACCTAGCATGAAGCCAGCAAGCCGCGGGCCCGTCCCGCGCCGCCCGGCGGCTCCATTGCCTGCCTCACCCAGCATCGGAGGACAAGATGCGAACCCATCCCATCGCGGACGCCCTGGTCAGCTGCAGCCTGCTCTTCTGCGCGGGCGCCCACGCGCAAGTGGCTGCGAGCACCTCGCCCCCCATCGAATACCTTCATGCCGAAGGCCAGCACGCCCCGACCGCGCCGTTCTCGCCGGGAGTCAAGGTCGGCAATCTGCTGTTCGTGTCGGGCATTCCCGCGTTCGACAAGGACGGCAAGCTGGCCGTCAACGATTTCACGGCGCAGATGAACCAGGTGATGGACAACATCACCGGCATCCTGAAAGCCGCGGGCGTGGGCTGGGACCGCGTGGTCAAGGTGAACGTCTACCTGACCCGGCGCGAAGATTTCAAGGAGATGAACCGCATCTACGCGGCGCATTTCCAGGCGGGCAAGTACCCCGCCCGCACCACGGCCATCACGCTGCTGCCGAATCCGGATTTCCTGCTGGAGATCGAGTGCGTTGCGGCGCTGCCGTAGTGGCATGACGCTCGGCAGCACTGTCATCGGGCCGCCGGGATTGCGGCAAATCCAGCAAGGGCTGCACCACATGCGGGCACCCGGCGCGCTATGCTGGCATCACCATGAAACCCAGCACAGAACGCGACTACGCCCGCCGCATCGCCCGTGTCATCGAGGCGATCGTGGCCGACCCCGGTGCACCTCATACGGTGGACAGCCTGGCGGCCGTCGCGCATCTGTCGCCCTACCACTTCCATCGCATCTACCGCGCGCTCACCGGCGAGAGCATTGCCGCCACCGTCCAGCGCGTGCGGCTGGCGCAAGCCGCGCATGGGCTGGCGCGGGCAGACGATTCGGTGACGTCGATTGCGCTGGAAGCCGGCTACGACAGTCCGCAGGCATTCGCGCGGGCGTTCCGCACGTTTGCCGGCGTGAGCCCAAGCGCGTTCCAGGCACGCCAGCAACATCTGGCCACCGCACGCCTCGAAGCCGGCGCCGACCTGCCACACGTCGAAGTCATCGAACTGCCCTCCGTCGAGGTGCTATGCCTGCGCCATGAAGGCCCCATCGCCACCATCGGCCAGACCTTCCGCAGGCTTGCCCAGAGGGTGTTCGGAGACAGTGCCGTGCCGCAGACCCTGCAGCGGATCGGCCTGTGCCACGGCGATCCGGAGGAGGCGGACAGTTTCCGTTACCTCGCCGCCGTGGTGCCGACCACGCCAGTCGAACCCACCGCCCCCGTCGAGTGCGTACAGATCGCGGGCGGGCGCTATGCCTCGCACCAGTTGGTCGGCCCCTACGCACTGATCTCGCCGACCTTCGAAACGCTGTTCGGCGGCTGGCTGCCACACAGCGGCTACCTGCCCGATGACCGCCCCGCACTGGAGCTGTACCGCAGCCCGCCGATGCACCCGCGTCACGCCTGCGTGACCGACCTCCTCATCCCCATCCGCAAGGACTGACGACGATGCTTCGATTCTCGATGGCCGCCATGGTGGCGGCGGCAGCATGCTGGGCGGGTTGCGCCAGCGCCGCACTCCCGGACACGCCCTACCACGTGGGCGAAACCCTGCGCCAGTTCCACCCCGATGCGGCCCGCCACTGGCGCGGCGCCCAAACGCAGGCACTGGTGACCACGATTTGGTACCCCGTCGATGCCGGCACGCCGGAAACGCCGCACGACATCGGCAAACCGGGGCGCCGGACGTTCAAGGGGCACCCGTTTGCGGACAAGGCACCGCTCTCGACGGCGCGTGCGAAGTACCCGCTCCTGTTGCTCTCGCACGGCACCGGCGGCACGGCCGACAGCCTGGACTGGCTGGCCGGCGCGCTGGCCGCCAACGGTTACATCGTGGCCGGTGTCAACCACCCCGGCAACAACGCCATGGAACCGCTGACGCGCGACGGCTTCATGCTGTGGTGGGAGCGCGCCACCGATGTGAGCGAGGTACTCGACGGCGTGCTGGCCGACGCGGCACTGGGCGCCCATATCGACACCGACCGCATCGGCGCGGTGGGCTTCTCGCTGGGCGGCTATACCGTGCTGGAACTGACTGGCGCGCGCACCAACCTGCCGGCGTTCCAGCGCTTCTGCCAGTCGCCTGATGCCGATGCGATCTGCCACCCGCCGGAGATGCGGCGTGTCCAGGACGATACGCAGGCAACGGACACGCCGTCCGCCGACACCACGGCGTCGCTGGCGCGGGCCGGGGCGTCCTACCGGGATGCGCGCATCAAGGCGATCTTTGCGATTGCACCGGCCTTGGGGGAAGCGTTCGATCAGGCGTCCTTTGCCGACGTACGCATCCCGGTGTCGCTGTTGGCCGGCAGTGACGATTCCATCGCGCCGGTCCAGACCAATATCCGCCGCATTGCCGGACTCCTGCCCGCAGCCAGTGTGGAGCTCCTCCCCGGAGCGGGACACTACACGTTCCTCGACACGTGCCTGCCACCGCTGGTCGAGCGTCTGGCCACGATCTGCAAGGATAATCCGGGCGTCGATCGGGATGCTGTTCACGCACGGGCGATCAGGCGCGCGCTAGACTTCTTCGCGGCAAAGCTGCCGGCATCCAAAGCGTGAACACAACAGAGACGGATATGAGCGTGGAGTCTCCCCTGCCGCCTGAGCATTCCCAGCATGCAACCGGGCTAGTCATCGTCGAGGGCATCATGGGCTCCGGCAAATCGACGACGATGCGCTTCATTGCAAAGTCCCTGCAGGACGCCCATCGCCCAGCTCTGCCGATCCACGAACGCACCGATCCGCATCCCGTTCGGGCAACCGACGAGCTCGAACATTGGTTTGAGCCATGGCTCGATACAACGCCGCTGCAGCTTGCCCAGCGCAGTGTCGTGCGGTGGCGCGACTTTGTTGAAACCACGCGCAAAAGTGGCGTAGTGCCCGTCATGGACGGCCAGCTATTCCACGGCGACCTGACCAACCTGTTCCTGATGGAAATGGACGCGGATGCCCTGGCCCGCCACATCGATGCGCTGGCAGAGGTCATCGCGCCGTTGAACCCGCTTGTCATCTACTTTCGCCAGGAAGATGTCGACCAGTCCATCCGATCGATCTGTGTGGAGCGCGGCGATGACTGGGTGGCCTATCAAGTCAACTGGAAGCTGGCGGCACCATACTGCACGCGTCGGCAGCTCGCAGACCTTAAAGGTCTGGTCGATCTGTATCGCGACTACCGGCGCATGACTGATCTGCTGTTCGACCGACTCCCCCTGAACAAGCTGGTCATCGAAAACTCGGCGCGAAACTGGCCCGCCTACGAGCAGCAGATCCTGCACGCACTGCGATAACTGGAAGTCTGTCGCCCTGACAGTTAACGCGCGTCCGGCTCCAAAGATGGCCCAGCCTGCTGCGCCCGCCACGCCCTTGGCGTCATGCCAAAACCCGCGATGAACCACCGCGTAAACGACGCCTGCCGCGTATAGCCAAGTAGCGCGGCCACGCGCCCGATGCGGTAGCTCGGGTTCATCATGTAGCGGACAGCGAGGTTGTGGCGGACCTCCTCGACCAGCTCGGAAAAGCTGCTGTCGGCGCCCTCGAGCTGGCGCTGCAGGGTGCGCACGCTGAAGTGCAGGTGTTCCGCCACCTGCTCCACCGACGCGCGCTCGAGCGGCAGCAACAGGTAGATGGCGCGCCGCACCTCCTGCACGATCGCATCCGGCCCTGACACGTTGAGCGGCTCGGCCAGGCTTTCGGCATAGCGCACCAGTTCCGGATCGGCATTCGGATTGGGCCGATCCAGATCGGCGGCGGCGCAGACGATGCCGTTGAAATCGCTGTTGAACACCAGCGGGCAGCCGAAGAAGCGCCGGTGCAAGCTTGCGTCGGCCGGCGCCGCGTGGGTGAAGTTGACGGCGCGCGGCTTCCAGTGCGCGCCCAGCAACGCGCTGCAGGTGCGGGCCAGCACGCCCAGGGCCAGCTCGTTGGCCTGGCGCAGCGGCAGCGGCGAATCGGCAATCACCTCCTCGCGAATGACCACCATGTCGTCTTCGGATTCCAGATAGATCGCCAGCGCCTGGTTGAGCAGGTGCCGGTACTGGATGATGGCCTGCAGCACCTCCCGCAGCGTGCGCTTGTGCGCCAGCAGCAGGCCGAGCACCCCGAAATCCAGCTCCTGCCGCACCTCGGCCATCTGCAGGCCGAGCGTCGGACAGACCGCGCTGATGGCCGTGATCTCCATCAGCTGGCAGGTGGCGGCCACCGGCACCAGTTGCTCCGGGTCGGCCAGGTTGGCCGGATCGAGCCCCGCCTGCCGCAAGGCCTCCGCCGGGTTGAAGCCCAGGCGCCGTACCACCTGGAAATAGCCGTTCAGGCTCCGTGCCCGCACCATGGTTTCCATCGCGCTTCCTTGTCGGCTTGGCCCTCGGGGGGCGTCTCGGTGTTTACGCGGAATGGCGCGAAAAGCGAAAAACATGGCGCCAAAAGAGAAATACAAGGCTATCGCTTCCTTATATTGGAGTCCAGCACCAAGACCCCAACAGGAGACACGCCATGCAATTTCTGGACGATTCGCTGCACCCCGAGCACCAGGACAAGGTCGTCATCACCGTCGCGCCGTACGGCCCGGAATGGATGCCGGAAGACTTTCCGGAAGACATCCCGGTAACGATGGAAGAACAGGTGCAGAAGGCCGTGGATTGCTACAACGCCGGCGCCACCGTGCTGCACCTGCACGTGCGCGAGCTGGACGGCAAGGGCTCCAAGCGGCTGTCCAAGTTCAACGAGCTGATTGCCGGCGTGCGCGCGGCGGTGCCCGACATGATCATCCAGGTGGGCGGCTCGATCTCGTTCGCCCCGGAAGACGAGGGCCAGGCCGCCAAGTGGCTGTCCGACGACACGCGCCACATGCTCGCCGACCTGACCCCGACGCCCGACCAGGTGACGGTGGCGATCAACACCACGCAGATGAACATCATGGAGCTGCTCTATCCGGAATACCTGGAAGGCACCTCCCTGTCGCACCCAGCCTACCAGCAGGCCTACCGCGAGATGACGGTGCCGGCCGGCCCGCAATGGGTGGAAGAGCACCTGCGCCGCCTGCAGGCCGCGGGCGTGCAGCCGCACTTCCAGCTGACCGGCATCCACGCGCTGGAAACGCTGGAGCGCCTGGTCCGCAAGGGCGTCTACAAGGGCCCGCTCAACCTCACGTGGATCGGCATCGGCGGCGGCTTCGACGGCCCCAACCCGTTCAACTTCTTCAACTTCATCCACCGCGCGCCGGACGGTTGTACGCTGACGGCGGAGTCGCTGCTCAAGAACGTGCTGCCGTTCAACATGATGGCCATGGCAATGGGCCTGCACCCGCGCTGCGGCATTGAAGACACCATCATCGACCAGCACGGCAACCGCATGACGTCGGTGCAGCAGGTCGAGCAATGTGTGCGTGTGGCGCACGAACTGGGCCGCGAGATTGCCAGCGGCAAGGAAGCCCGTGCGATCTACAAGATCGGCGTGCAGTACGACAGCGTGGAAGAGACGCTGGCCAGGAACGGCATGGCACCCAACCGCACGCCCGACGTGAAGAACCTGCCGCTGCGCGCCGCTTAAGCGCGCGCCGCCCGGCCTGCTGAAGGTGGCAGGCCGGGCGAACAACCGAAGCTGTGCCCACCTTCACCGGGACCCCTTAAAGACGGCGCTCAACGCAAGCGCCGCCACCTCGGAGACAACCATGAATCTGCACGCTGCCGACCTGCCCCCGGGCGACAACGACGGCTACCTGGTCAGCCGACCGCAAGCGTGGTTCGCGTTTGCGATGACGTTCGCCTTGATGCTGTTCGACTACATCGACCGCCAGGTCATCGTGTCGCTGTTCCCGCATTTGAAGACGGCCTGGAGCCTGTCAGACAAACAGCTCGGCGCGCTGGTGTCGGTCATCTCCATCGTGGTGGCGGTGGGCGGCCTGCCGGTGGCACTGCTGGCGGACCGCTTCAGCCGGGTCAAGAGCATCGTCATCATGGCCACGGTGTGGAGCCTGGCAACGATCTCATGCATGTTCACGCGCAACTACACGCAGCTGTTTGCCGCGCGAGCCATTGTCGGCGTGGGGGAAACCGGCTACGGCTCGGTGGGCGCGGCGCTGATCGCGAGCCTGTTTCCCAAGCGCCTGCGCGCCACGCTGATGGGCGCCTTCTTTGCGGCCGGCTCGGTCGGTGCGGTACTCGGTGTGCTGCTGGGCGGCGTGATTGCCGCGCACTGGGGCTGGCAGGCGGCCTTCGGCGTGGTCGGTTTGCCGGGCCTGCTGCTGGCCCTGCTGTACCTGTTCGTGCCGGACTACAAGACCGTGGCGATGGCGCCGGGCGGCGCGCTCGCGCACCAGTCCGTCGGCACGGTCATGCACCGCGTGGTGGCCGCCCTGACCAGCTCGCGCACGCTCTGGTGGACGTGCCTGGGCGCGGCCTTCCAGCTGATCGTGGTGTCGACCATCTGGGCCTGGCTGCCGAGCTACCTGAACCGCTATCACGGCACGCCGCCTGACCGCGCCGCCATGCAGGCAGCGCTGGTGGTGCTGTGCGGCGCGCTGGGCGCGTTCGTGTGGGGCGTGGTGGCGGACGTGGTGGCCGCACGTCGGCAGCGTAACCGGCTGATCGCGGTGGCCATGCTTGCCATCATCACGCTGCTGGTGTTCATGACCGCGTTCGGCACCGCCATGCCGCCCAACCCGCAGTTCCTGCTGATCGCCTTCGGCGGCTTTCTGATGACGTGCACGGTGGCGCCGGCCTCCAGCGTGGTGTTCGACGTGATCCACCCGGGTGTGCGCTCGACCGGTGCGGCGCTGCTGTCGCTGTTCCAGAACCTCTTCGGGCTGGCAATCGGGCCGTTCGTGGGCGGCGCCCTCTCCGATGCGTGGGGGCTGCAGACCGCGCTGGCCGTCATGCCGGCCTTCGGCCTGCTGGCCGCCGGATGCTTCCTGCTGGCCGCGCGCAGCTATGAAGCCGAGCTGCACCGCGTAGCGCATGTGCCGATGGGCGCCGCGCCTGCCACCAGCCCGCCGGCGGTGGCATCGGCCTGAGTTCTTCCCGCGCCGACCACCCGAGCCAACCCCGCTCCCTCTCCCGCCTTGACCGCAGCTCGCATGCGAGCCGCGCGGGCGGCGCGCACCCCAACACAACGCAAACCAACAGGAGACACACCATGGCAAACGCCGTTCGCTTTCATGAAACCGGTGGACCGGAAGTCCTGCGCTACGAAACCGTCGAGGTGGGCAATCCCGGCCCCGGCCAGGTGCGCCTGCGCCACGAGGCCGTCGGCCTGAACTTTGCCGACACGTATTTCCGCTCCGGCCTGTATCCGGTGCCGCGCCCGGCCGGCATGGGTGTCGAAGCCGCCGGCGTGGTGGAAGCCATCGGCCCCGACGTGAGCAACGTGGCAGTGGGCGACCGCGTGACCTACACGGGCTTCATCAACACGCTGGGCGCCTACAGCACGGAGCGGCTGATTCCCGCCGCGCCGCTCATCAAGCTGCCCGATGCCATCGCCTGCGAAACCGCCGCGGCGATGACCATGCGCGGCCTGACCTCGGCCTACCTGATGCGCCGGATTTACCCGTTCGCCAAGGGCGACACCGTCCTGCTGCATGCAGCGGCCGGCGGTGTCGGCCTGATCGTCTCGCAATGGGCCAAGCTGCTGGGCCTGACCGTGATCGGCAC
>CAJXMR010000056.1 GCA_913056305.1 uncultured Ralstonia sp. | reverse complement strand
ATCCCGCATCGATGCGCATCCTGCTGATTGAAGACGACCGCGCCATCGCCAGCGGTATCCATGCCGGCCTCACGCAGGCAGGCCATCGTGTCCATGCCGTGCATGACGGCGTGTTTGCCGCCGAGCAGCTCAACCGGCAAACACACGACCTGGTGATCCTCGACCTCGGCCTGCCGGGCATCGACGGCATGACGCTGCTGTCGCAATACCGTGCGCGCGACCGCAGCACGCCGGTACTGATCCTGACCGCGCGCGACAGCCTGCAGGACAAGGTCGACGGCCTCAACGCCGGCGCCGACGACTACCTGCTCAAACCGTTCGAGATGCTGGAGCTGGTGGCGCTGGCCTTCGATACCGGCGCGGAATGGGTGCCGCGCGCGCTGGCGCACGGGCTCGATCTCGGTTTCGAAGCCTGGCCGCAGGAAGCGCGTTCGGCCGCGCCGCTCGGCGCGCCGGTGCTGGCCAATGCCGTCTTGCTGCACGAGGCCATCGGCAACCTGCTCGACAACGCCGTCAAGTACGTGCCCTCAGGCGGACGCGTGACCTTGCGCGCGGGCATCGACGCCGATGCGGCTTCGCGCTGGTGGGGGGTGGTGAGTGTGGAAGACAACGGCCCAGGCATCGCCGCCGACCGGCGCGAGGATGTATTCCAACGCTTCTTCCGAGGCGATGCCGATCATCGTCCGGACCAGCCGCCAGGCAGCGGCCTGGGCCTGGCCATCGTGCACGACATCGTGCGGTTGCACGGCGGCACAGTCGCCATCGACGACGCGCTCGCGCGCGACGGCGGCCGCGTGATGCGTTTCGTGCTGCGCCTGCCGCTGGTGGTTGACGCGATCTAGGGCAGCGTCGCTGCCTTATTTCTTCCCGGGCGGCGCCAGCATCGTGCCGCGGCACTTCTTCGCGCCACAGTGGCAGGCGAACTGTGCCTTCAACGCCTTGGTCTGGCGGCCTTCGATCACCAGGCCGTAGTCGTAGAACAGCTCTTCACCGGGTTCGATATCGCGCTTGGCGTGGATGAAGACACGCCCATCCTTCTCGCGTGCCTCGCAGTTCGGCTTGCAGGCGTGGTTGATCCAGCGCGCGCGGTTGCCGCCGAATTTGGCGTCGATCACGCTGCCGTCTTCCAGGCTGAAGTAGAACGTGTGGTTCGGGTCGGTGGGGTCGTGCGGGTGGCGGCGCAGCGCCTCCTTCCACGAGATGTGCTCGCCCTTGTATTCGATGATCTTCTTGCCCTTCGCGATGGTCGTCACGGCATACACGCCGCGGCCGTGCACGCCCGATTCGCGTACCTCGATGCGGTCGCGGCGGCGCAGGTTGGCCGGGGCTTCCGGTGCTTCCGGTGCTTCCGGCGTCGGCGAAGCAGTGTCCAGGTCTTGGGCGGCGGCGGAAGAACGTGGCATGGGGCAGGCGAAGGTGAACAGCGAACGTCGATCAACGAAGGCGTGAGCCTACACCAAAAGCATGGCGCCTCGACACCTGCCGCCACATGCCAGACCAGGCGCAATGTGGATAACCCAGCCTGCAACTGTGGATAACTACCGGGAAAGCCTGTTCGCTGTCTGTGGCTCCCCTGTCGATGGCACGGGAACAACTTGTGCACTTGCCGACAGGGGGTGGCACAAGACCCCCGACTCATCCACGCGAGGGCACACCCTGTCCGGTCGGTTTTGCTTGCAACAAGTGCCTGAAGCCAAAGCGCTTTTTCCAGTTATCCACAGAAACAGGGCGACGTTATCTACTACTACTACTTGTATACATAAAGAAAAAGGTAAACCCATCGATCGACTGCCGTCGATCTCATCAACTGTGAGCGAACCACGGAAGAACCCTACCCCGTTGTCTCGGAATCGATGTGATGTGATCACCGCGTAATGCAAGCGCCATGCGGGTTTGCGGAACCTGCGCATACGGTGTCGTTACAAAGCACACATGCCGGCGCGCAGCGCATGCCGGTATCATGTCGCCCTTGGAGCCATCCCCCGGGGGCTCTGCTGTGTGTTTTATCTACTCTTGAAGGGAGTCAAGCAATGACGAAAACTGAACTGATCGACGCCATCGCCAGCGGTGTAGACGGTCTGACCAAAGCGAAGGCTGAGCAGGCACTGAACGTGACGCTGCAAGCCATCATGGAATCCGTTGGCAAGGGTGACGCGGTCAGCCTGATCGGCTTTGGCACCTTCAGCCAAGGCGAGCGCGCCGAGCGCATGGCCCGCAACCCGCGTACCGGCGAAGAGATCAAGGTCGAAGCCGCCAAGACCGTCAAGTTCAAGGCCGGCCAGAAGTTCAAGGACGCCGTCAACGCCTAAGCGTTGGCCATCGCGGCGCAGACCAGGGTTAGACTGGTCCTGACGCCGTCGACGTGGCATGCCACCGCCAGCGTGTTTGATCCGCGGCACTGGCATACCACGTCGGAGGGTCGATCTGACTGACCCGTACAGAATCTCCGCCCTGCATGTCCCGCCCTGCCCTGCGCGTTCTGCGCATCCTGCTTCCGCTGTTGTCGATGGCCCCGGTGCTCTGGATGGCCGGCTGCACCACGCCGCCTGCACGCCCGCAGGCCGAGCCGCTGCCCGACAACGAAGTGGTGGCGACGCGCCCCGGCGCCACCCCGCGCGAGAAGATGATCGAGATCGCGCTGACAGAGTGGGACCGCTGGGGCCGGCAGGTCGTCCACGTGGGGCGTGACGATACGTATTGCGTGACCGGCGGCGGCTTTCCCGACCAGCCACAAGGCCGCTGGCTGACCGTCGGTGAACCGGCCCAGGCCGCCGGTGACGATGATGCCGGCAGCGACATGCCGGCTGCCAAGCCCTTGGCCAACGTGCCCGTCACCCCTGCCGCGACACCGCCCACGCCCTGTCTGCGCTATCCCGACGGCACCGGCGGCGAAGCC
Source organism: uncultured Ralstonia sp. (assembly GCA_913056305.1). Lineage (GTDB taxonomy): Bacteria > Pseudomonadota > Gammaproteobacteria > Burkholderiales > Burkholderiaceae > Ralstonia. Next base: position 22,541 of record CAJXMR010000056.1, on the reverse strand, counting down.
ACCGCACGCGGCTGCAGGCTGGCCAAGCGCTATTGGGGCATCGTCGGCAAGGAGCCGACCTGCCAGCAGCTGACCACCGGCGGCTGGGCATGGTCGGCCGTGTTCATCTCGTGGATCATGCGCAAGGCGGGCCTTGGCAACGACCAGTTCCTGACCGGCGCCACCCACGCCGAATACGTGACCGACGCGCGCGACCACCTGCTCCGGCACCCGGCCTTCAAGCTCGAACGCACCCCAGCCGTGCCTCGCCCCGGCGACCTGATCTGTACCGCGCGCGGCGCCGACCGCTTCATGTCCGACCCCGCTGAGATCCGCTTTGGCATGACGCCCATGCACTGCGACCTCGTGGTCGAGGTGGACCTGCAGCGCCACGAGGTCAAGTCGATCGGCGGCAACGTGCAGCAATCGGCCTCGATGAGCATCACCGAACTCAACGACGCCAACCAGCTCGACCCGTACACCAACTCGGTGATGCAGTGGCTGGTGATCCTGCGCAACCAACTGCCCTGACAATCGAAGTCTGTAACGGCATTTGACGTTCGGCGCCAGTTCATTAACATGTGAACAACAAAGGCGCCGGCACTGGGACTGGCGCCACGACCAGGAGACAGGTCATGACGGTGCTATCGCTTTCCCCCGATGCCCCCGATACCGGACGGGACATCCAGGCCCATCGCCCCGCCTGGTGCGGCCCGCGCGAATGGGCCGCACGCGTGAAGCTGGCGGCGTGCTACCGCATCTTTGCGCACCTCGGCTGGACCGAGCTGATCTACAACCACATCACGCTGCGCCTGCCACCTGAGGACGGCGCGAGCGATACAGGCGGCCCGCATTTCCTGATCAACCCATTCGGCCTGACCTATGCCGAGGTGTGCGCGTCGAACCTGGTGAAGATCGACCTGCACGGCAACGTGCAGCGTGTCGCCGGCCAACCCGACTGGCCAGTCAACCCCGCCGGCTTTACCGTGCATGCGGCCATCCATGCCGGCATTCCCGGCGCGCACTGCGTGATGCACACCCACACCACCGCCGGCATGGCGGTCGCGTGCGCGCGCGATGGCCTGTCGATCAGCAACTTCTACGCCGCGCAGCTGCACGGCAAGGTCGCGTATCACGACTTCGAGGGCATCACCGTGCATGCCGATGAAGGCCCGCGCCTGGTGCGCAACATCGGCGACAAGCCCGCCGTCATCTTGCGCAACCACGGGCTGCTGGCGTGGGGCGATTCGATTGCGCGGGCGTTTGCCGTGCTGTGGCTCCTAAATCGTGCCTGCGAGATCCAATTGGCCTCGACGTCGATGGGCCCGGTGCTGAATATCCCCGACGCCATCGCGCGCAACTGCACGCGCGATTCACTGCAGTTCAACCCGAACTTCGGTGCTGGTGAAGACGTGTTCGCGGCACTCACGCGCACCATCGACCGCATCGATCCTTCCTACCGTTCCTGAGCAAGACATGACCCGAATCTGCATCGTGGGCGCCGGCGCTGTCGGCGGGTATCTGGGCGCCAGGCTGGCGCTGGCCGGCGAGTCCATCAACGTGCTGGCGCGTGGCGCCACGCTGGAGGCGCTGCAGACCAAAGGCCTGCGCCTGACCGAAGACGGCGCAACGCACACCGTGCCCGTGCGCGCGAGCCACGACGCGCGCGCATTGGGCGTGCAGGACCTGGTGATCGTCGCCGTCAAGGCACCGGCCATGGAGAGCGTGGCACAAAGCATCGTCCCGCTGATCGGCGCCGACACCTGCGTGGTGGTGGCGATGAATGGCGTGCCGTGGTGGTTCTTCGATCGGCCTGGGCCCCTGGAAGGCCAGCGCTTGCAGGCCGTCGATCCGCACGGACACATCGCTCAAGCCATCCCAACGAAGAACGTGCTCGGCTGCGTGGTGCACCTGACGTGCTCGACGGCGTCGCCGGGACACGTGCGCCACGGCTTCGGCCGCCGACTGATCCTCGGCGAGCCTGTCGGTGGGTTATCCAACCGTCTCGAAACCATCGCGGCGCGCCTTGAGCGTGCCGGCCTGCAGATCGAACGCAGCGATGCCATCCAGCGCGACATCTGGTTCAAGCTGTGGGGCAACATGACGATGAACCCGGTGTCGGTGCTGACCGGCGCCACCTGCGATCGCATCCTCGATGACCCGCTGGTCGCCGCCTTCTGCCTGGCGGTGATGGACGAAGCGAAGACGATCGGCGCGCGCATCGGCTGCCCGATCGTGCAAAGCGGCGAAGAGCGCAGCGCGGTGACGCGCCAGCTCGGCGCGTTCAAGACCTCGATGCTGCAGGATGCGCAAGCCGGACGCGGCCCGCTGGAGATCGACGCGCTGGTGGCGTCGGTGCGCGAGATCGGCCAGCACGTGGGGGTGCCGACCCCGCAGATCGATGCGTTGCTGGGTCTGGTGCGCTTGCACGCCCAGACCCGGGGGCTTTACTGAGGGTGTGGCTTACGGCGCCAGCGCAGGATGCTTCAGCGCATGCGCCGTTTCGATCCACTGGGCGTGGAACGCGGCGGCATCGCGCTTGAGGCCAAGCTCGCCGTTCTGGTAGGCCATTGCCAACGCTTGCACGGCTTCGGGCAGTTCGTGTTCGGCGGCTTCCTCATACAACGCCAATGCACGTGCCTCGTCACGCGGCACACCATCGCCGTCACGGTACGCGTTGGCCAGCATGAACATCGCAGCGGGGATGTCGTGGCGCGCAGCCCGGTCGAACCAGTGCGCGGCCTGCGCGGCATCCGCTGCCGTGCCGTAGCCGCTGCGAAACATCACGCCGAGGTAGTACGCCGCCGGCGCATCGCCCTGGTCGGCGGCCCGGCGTAGCAGACGCAGCGCGCGCGGATAGTCGCGCGCCACATCGCCCGTGCCGAGCAGCAGCGCCTTGCCGAGCGCGAGCTGCGCTCGCATATCCCCCCCGCCGTCGCGCGGTTCAGCGGCGGTTTCCAGCCAGCGCTGGCCTTCTCCGCGCAGCGACGGATCGTGCGCGCTCAACAGCGCCTCGCCCAACGCCGCTTGCGCCGGCGCCGAGCCGTTGCGCGACAGTCGACGCAACTGGCCCAGTGCGCGCGGCTCCAGCGCCTGCACCACCATCGCACGCCAGCTTTCGATCTGGGTGGCATCGACGGTGGCGGCGTGGCGCGTGCCGAACAGCCACCCACCCACCGCCACGGCCACCGCCAGCGCGGCGGCGCCCGTCAGCAATGGCACCGACTGCGAGGCCGGCTCCGCCGACGAGACCGACGATGAAGCGGCCGGCGCACCGGCCCATGCGGAACGAAACGAAGGCATGGCCGGCTCCCCTTACTGCGTCAGGTCGATCTGGTACGTGGCCAGACCCTTGCCGCTGCCATCATCGGCGGCGACCTGCGTGATGTTGTTGAGGCCGGCCGCATTCGCATCGGCAATGTGACCAGGCGCCGACGAGAACTGCACCAGCGCCGACGAGCTCGCCAGCTTGGTGAAGCGCCAGCTACGCTGCGAGCCGTTGGTGACGCGCGTGACGCTGCCGAGCTTCTTGATGTAGGCGATCAACACATCGCGGTTGGCATCCGGCGAGGCGTAGATGGTCTTGCTGCCGTCGAGGCCCGGGAAGTTGCCGCCGCCGCTGGCGCGGTAGTTGTTGGTGGCGACGATGAACTGGCCCGCCGGGTCGATCGCCACGCCCTTGTACAGCAGGTTCTTGATGCGGCTGCCCACGGCTTGCGTCACGTCGATCTCATAGGACAGATCCGGCGAAGTGAACATGTCGAAGTTGTAGCCGGGGAAGCTGCTGATGAGCTTCTGCACCGTCGCGCTGGTCGGGTCGATGGTGTTGAAGCGCTTGGCCGCTGTCTCCAGCCAGTTCTTGATGTCCGCCCCGCTCACCTTCACCGCGTAGATCGTGTTCGGGTACAGGTACAGGTCGGCTGCGTTGTTGATCGCCAGCGGGCCGGCGGCTACGTCGGTGTAGTCGGTGCCGCCGCCAAAGCCGCTCTTGAACGGCGCGCTCACCGACAGCACCGGCAGCGACGCATACTGCGGCAGGTTGGCCTGGATGTAGGTCGACACGTAGTCGGCCTGCGCCTGGTTGACGATCTCGATCGCGGTCGGGTCGCCCACGTCGGCAAAGTAGCTGCTCATGTGGAAGTCGGTGCTGCCGATTGGCGTCTTGACGTAGCTGATGGTGGCCTGGTGCTCGGCGTTGATGGCCGCCGACACGGTCGGGTCGGCTGCCACGTAGGTCTTGTCGGGGTTCTGGATCGAGCGCGCTTCCACCGTGGTCTGGGTCTTGTCGACGCTCCAGTGGGTGCCGTCAAAGGCCAGGCCCAGCTTGATCACGCCCAGGTGCTTGCCCCAGAAGTTGGCCATCACGGTCGGCACGCCATTCACCGTGCCCTTGACCTTGTCCACGCCCGGCAGGTTGAACTGGGCAACGGTGCTGGTGGCGTTCGGGAACAACTGGTGCGAGTGCCCGATCAGCATCGCGTCGATGCCCGGCACGGTGGCGAGCCACCAGCTGCCGTTCTCCATCGTCGGCGAATAGGCGGAGTTGTCCAGCCCGCCGTGCGAGATGGCGACCACGATGTCTGCGCCGGCGGCGCGCATCTCGGGGATGTACTTGGCCGCGGTCTCCTTGATGCCGACCGTGTAGACCTTGCCGTCCAGCCAGCGCTTGTCCCACGCGGTGATGGCCGGCGGCGTGAAGCCGATGATGCCGACCTTGACCGGCGCGGTGATGGTGCTGCCATCCGGCGCGGTGGCCGTCACGGTCTTGGTGAGGATGGTGTAGGGCTGGAACAGCGGCGCGTTGGTCTTCGCGCTCATCACGTTGGCCAGCACCTGCGGGAAGTTCGGGCCCGCGCATTTGGTCTGCGCCGACGGGTCCGGCAGGCCGCCCACGTTGAAGGTGTTGCCCGTGACCTGCGACAGGTACGGCAGGCCGTAGTTGAACTCGTGGTTGCCGATGCCGCCGCCGTCGTACTTGGCGGCGTTCATCACCTTGTAGATCGCCAGCGTCTGGCCGCAGGCGATGGGGCTGACCATGGCCTGGTAGTCCGACAGCGCGGTGCCCTGGATGGTGTCGCCGTTATCCAGCAGCAGCGTGTTGGGGAATTGCGTGCGGGCCTGCGCGATCAGCGTCGACACCCGCTCGAAGCCGAGCGAATTGTCGGCCGCCAGCTTGAAGTAGTCGTACGACAGCACGTTGGTGTGCAGGTCGGTGGTTTCCAGCACAGCCAGCGTGGCCTTGGTGCCGGTGGGCGCCACCGATGCGGCAGGCGTGGTGGACGAAACGGAGGTCGGGGCATCATCGCTGCCGCCGCAGGCGGCAAGCGAAAGGGACAACAAGACGGCAGCCGGCAAAGCGGCAGCCGTCGACGACAGTCGGACTCGCATGAACTTCTCCCTGATTGTTTTTGGTGTGCGGACTACGGGACTGCAGACTGCGGAAGACGCGCGTGCGCAATCGATTGCCATCGTTTGCGCAACGCGGAAGGACAACGGACTGGGCCGGGGGGCTCAGAGCCAGCGAGTATCGAAACGGCGCGTGACGGCGCCGTGAACGCAGAGTGACAGTTGCGCGTCGCCCGTCAGCTTTCCAAAAGGTCCGCCAGTCGGGCGTCTCCGCCGGATGGGCGACCGGCGCGGGCAAAAAAACCAAGACGCTTCGTCAACAACGTTAGAATGAGCCCATTTTTCCGCGTAGCCGTTCTATGTCCCAGAAGAAAGCGCCGCTGTTCGAGATTCGCAGCGGCACCGTCGATGCCCTGCTGCTGTCGCCGCGCACCGCCGACATGGACGCCCTCGCCGCCGAGCTCACGCGCCGCTTTGCCGACACGCCGGAGTTCTTCTCCAACGACGTGATCGCCATCGACGTGCGCCGCCTGGCCGAGGACGAACGTCTGCCCCTCGACCGTCTGGTGGAGACCCTGGGCACGCTGCGTGCCCGCGCGATCGGCGTGGTGGCCAGCCCCGAGCAGGCCGAGTGGGCCCAGGCCTTCGGACTGCCGCTGCTGGATAGCCATGGCCGCCGCCCGCGCGGCGAGAAAGACGGCAAGGACACCGACGCCCAGTTCGCGGAAGACGCGGCCCAGGCCGCGCCCGCCGTCGAGGCACCCGCACCGGCACCGGCAGCATCCACCCCACCCCCGGTTGAAGCCGCGGCCACGCAGCCCGGCACGATGATCATCGACCGCCCCCTGCGTTCCGGCCAGCGCATCTACGCGCGCGGCGACCTGGTCGTGCTCGACCTGGTGAGCGACGGCGCCGAGGTGATCGCCGAGGGCAACATCTACGTCTATGCCTCGCTGCGCGGCCGCGCGCTGGCAGGCGTCAAGGGCAACCTCGATGCACGCATCTTCTGCACGTGCCTGGAGCCCCAACTGATTTCCATCGCCGGCATCTACCGCACCGGCGAAACCCCGTGGCCGGAAGCCTTTGCCAGCAAGCCTGCGCAGATCCGGCTCGCGGACAACACGCTGGTTCTCGAACCGTTGCGGATGAAGTAACACGCTGCATGCGTGCCGAGCGATTTAACTGACCGATCTACGAGCCATGACCAAAATCATCGTTGTCACCTCCGGCAAGGGCGGCGTCGGCAAGACGACCACCAGCGCGGCGTTCTCCGCCGGCCTCGCGCTGCGCGGCCACAAGACCGCCGTGATCGACTTCGACGTCGGCCTGCGCAACCTCGACCTCATCATGGGCTGCGAGCGTCGCGTGGTGTATGACCTGATCAACGTGATCCACGGCGAGGCCAACCTGAACCAGGCCCTGATCAAGGACAAGAAGTGCGAGAACCTGTTCATCCTCCCCGCCTCGCAGACGCGCGACAAAGACGCGCTCACGCGTGAAGGCGTCGAGAAGGTGATCGAGGGCCTCAAGGAGATGGGCTTCGAATACATCGTCTGCGATTCGCCGGCCGGCATCGAGTCGGGCGCGCTGATGGCGATGTACTTTGCCGACGAAGCCATCGTCGTGACCAACCCGGAAGTGTCGTCGGTGCGCGATTCGGACCGCATCCTGGGCATCCTGTCGTCCAAGTCGCGCCGCGCGGTGGAAGGCAAGGACCCGATCAAGGAACACCTGCTGCTCACGCGCTACAACCCGAAGCGCGTGTCGGAAGGCGAGATGCTGTCGCTCTCCGACATCCAGGAGATCCTGCGCATCAAGCTGATCGGCGTGATTCCGGAATCGGAAGCCGTGCTGCAGGCGTCCAACCAGGGCCTGCCGGCCATCCACCTGGAAGGCTCCGACGTGGCCAACGCCTACCATGACGTGATCGACCGCTTCCTGGGCAAGGACAAGGAGCTGCGCTACGTCGAATACAACAAGCCGGGCTTCCTGCAACGCCTGTTCGGCGGCAGCAAATAAGGAGACGCACATCCATGTCGATTCTGTCTTTCCTGCTGGGCGAGAAGAAGAAGACTGCGAGCGTCGCCAAGGAACGCCTGCAGATCATCCTCGCCCACGAACGCACCGGCGGCGGTGCGCCTGCTGACTACCTGCCCGCGCTGCAGCGCGAGCTGGTGGCCGTGATCTCGAAGTACGTGAAGATCGGCAACGACGACATCAAGGTCAACCTCGAGCGCCAGGACAACCTGGAAGTGCTGGAGGTCAAGATCGAGATTCCGCAGGCCTGAGCCTGTGAAATAAGCCTGAGCCTCGTCGTTACCTGACGCGGATGATGCGGCCCGCCGGCGTTTCCGGCGCGGCCGGCATCGGCCCCACATAGGCCGCGCGCGGGCGGATCAATTGCCCTGCCGCGCGCTGCTCCAGCGCGTGCGCGATCCAGCCGGCCGTGCGCCCCGCCGCAAACAGGCCAAAGGCGGCGCCCTCGCGCAAGCCAAGCACGCGCCGCAAGGCCACCAGCGAGAAGTCCACCGACGGCCCGTCGCCGGTCAGGCCGGCCACGGCATCGATCACGGATTGCAGCCGCCTGCGCACCGCGCCCGTCTTCGGCAGCCGGGCCAGGATGGCCAGCGCGCGCGGATCGGCTTCCCGATACAGCGGATGGCCGAAGCCGGGCAGCGCATCGCCACGGTCCAGGCGCTGACGCAGTGCGCTCGTCACGGACCGCTCCCCTTCCAGCTCGCAGAGCAGCGCTTCAACGCGCGCGGTGGTGCCGCCATGCCGGCCCCCGGTGAGCGCAGCCAGTCCCGCACTGACCACCGCCCCCAGGCTTGCGCCTGTGGAAGCCACCACGCGTGCAGCGAAGCTCGACGCGTTGAACTCGTGATCGGCGCATAGCACCAGCGCCACGCGGATGGCCTCGGCGGCCTGCGCATTGACACCCCACGCCTGCTGGCATTGCAGGTGCACCGGCGCAGCATCGGGCGCGCGGCCCAGCATGGCGGCAAACACCAGGCGCAGCAGCGCGCCGGCATCGCGTGCGGTGCGGACGGCGTCTTGCCGCCACGCGGCTTCGTCCAGCGCGGGCAAGGCGAGCGTGCACAGCGCCATGCAGCGCTGGCGGATGTCGGCATCAGACAGCGAAGCCAGTGCCGCATACCAGCTCTCGGGCAGCACCGGCGCGGGCGCGCTAAAGGCGGCTGCCTCGTCGCATTGCCACAGCCGCGCGGCAACAGCTTCCAGCGTGGCGTGCTCGGCCAGCTCGACCGCCGGCATGCCGCGATAGAACAGCCGCCCGTGGTCGATCAGCGTGATGGACGATTCCATCACCGGCAGGCCCCAGTCCAGCGCGTGGCGCACCACCTGGCGCGGGCGCCGTCCGCCCGCACGCTGATCGGCCAGGCGCGCCACGTCGGCCTCGCGGTAGCGGCTGCCGCGTCCGTCGGGCGACGGGTAGGCGGCCAGCAGCCCGCGGCTCACGTAGGCGTACAGCGTCGGGCGCGAGACGTGCAGGCGCCGGGCGGCTTCAGTGGCGTCGAGGTAGGTGGGCATGCGGGGAGCGTGCAGTGTGGCGCGATGGCCGTCGAGGTTGATCAGTCTAGTCAATGTTGACGCTATCGACAGCGCGGGTCTGTAATGCGGTCACCTTCTTCTGAGGAGCCCTGCCATGCCGTCTACCGCTGTCGATCGGGTCGATTCTCCCGCTGGACCCGTTGCTCCCGCCGATGCCCTGGCCCACCTGTGGAGCGTGCTTGGCCAGCCGGCCGACGCGCTGTCACGCGTCACGCTCACGGGTGCCGACCCGGCGCTGCCCTCGTCGTTTGCGGTGGGCACGCTGGCGCAGAGCACCATCGCCGCCGCCACGCTGGCCGCGGCCCAGGTCGATACGCTGCGCACCGGGCGCCGGCAGACGGTGTCGGTCGACATGCAGCACGCCGCGCTGGAGTTCCGCTCCGAGCGCTACTTCCGCGTCGACGGCCAACAGCCGCCCGACCCGTGGGACAAGATCGCCGGGCTGTACCGCTGTGGCGACGGGCGCTGGGTGCGCCTGCATACCAACTTCCCGCATCACCGTGACGGCGTGCTGCGCCTGCTGGGCTGCGCGTATGACCGTGACGCCGTGGCCGCTGCCCTGGCCGGCTGGCAGGCTGAAGCCTTCGAGGATGCGGCGGCCGCGGCCGGCATGGTGGTGACGGCCGGCCGCACGTTCGACGAGTGGGACCGCCACCCGCAAGGTATCGCCGTGGCGGGCCTGCCGCTGATGACCATCGAGCGCATTGGTGACGCACCGCCCGAGCCGCTACCCACGCATGCCGATGGCCGGCCGCTCGCCGGCGTGCGCGTGCTGGACCTCACACGCGTGATTGCCGGCCCCGTGTGCGGCCGCACGCTGGCCGCGCATGGCGCAGACGTGCTGCTGATCACCGCGCCGCACCTGCCCGCCATTCCACCGCTGGTGATCGACACCGGCCGTGGCAAGCGCTCCGCCCAGCTCGACGTGCGCAACGCCGCCGATGCTGACCAGCTGCGCGCCCTATTGCGCCGCGCCGACATCTTCGTGCAGGGCTATCGGCCGGGCGGTTTGGCGACGCTGGATTTCAGCCCCGAGCAGGCCGCGGCGCGGCGCCCGGGCATCGTCTACGTGAGCTTGAGCGCGTATGGCCATGTCGGGCCATGGGCCAGCCGGCGCGGCTTCGACTCGCTGGTGCAGACCGCCAGCGGCTTCAACTGGGCCGAAGCCGATGCGGCGGGCGAGGCCAAGCCGCGCCCCCTGCCCGCCCAGGCGCTGGACCATGGCGCCGGCTACCTGCTGGCCGCCGGTGCCATGGCCGCACTCGCCCGCCGCATGACCGAGGGCGGCAGCTGGCATGTGCGCGTGTCGCTGGCGCAGACGGGGCGCTGGCTGCGCAGCTTCGGCCGGGTGCCGGGCGGCCTCGCATCGCCCGATCCGCGCTACGAAGACCTCGGCGCGTACCTCGAGACCACGCCTTCGGGCTTCGGCACGCTCACGGCGCTGCGCCACGCCGGGCAGCTCTCCGACACGCCGCCGCACTGGACGCTGCCTGCCGTACCGCTGGGGACGCACGCCGCGCGGTGGTAGCATTCGCGCCTACCGTCTGTTACCGCCGTTGTTGCGCCTGATGTTCCGGGCGCACATGGCCCGTCCATGCTCAGCTATCGTCACGCCTTTCACGCCGGCAACCATGCCGATGTCCTCAAGCACGCCATCGTGGTGCAGTTGCTCGACCACCTGACGCAGAAGGACAAGCCGTTCTGGTACATCGACACGCATGCGGGCGCCGGCCTCTACGCGCTCGACCACGAGTGGGCCCAGAAGAAGGCCGAGTTCGAGACCGGCATCGGCCCCTTGTGGCGCGCCGCCGCCGCGGGTGAGCCGATGCCCGCGCTGCTCGATGCCTACCTCGGCCAGGTGCGCGAGCTGAACCCGAAGGGCGAGCTCAAGCGTTACCCCGGATCGCCGTGGCTGGCGTGGCAGATGCTGCGCGATGCCGATCGCCTGCGCCTGTTCGAGCTGCACAGCACCGAGATCAAGGTGCTGTCCAACAATTTCCGTGGCGCCGGCCGCCGGGTCATGCTGTACGACGGCGACGGCTTTGACGGGGTCAAGGCGATCCTGCCGCCGCCGCCGCGCCGCGCGCTGGTGCTGATCGATCCGTCCTTCGAAGACAAGAAGGACTACGTGCGCACCGTGCAGACCCTGCAGGACGGCCTGCAGCGCTTTGCCATCGGCACCTATGCGATCTGGTATCCGCAGGTGCAGCGGCGCGAATCGGTGCAATTTCCGGCCCGCCTGAAGCAGTTGCGGCTGACCGACTGGCTGCACGTGACGTTGACGGTGAAGCAGCCGGTGGCCGGCGGCCTGGGCCTGCACGGCAGCGGCATGTTCATCGTCAACCCGCCGTGGACGCTCAAGGCACAGTTGGCAGAGGCCATGCCCACGCTGGTGCGTCTGCTCGGCCAGGACGGCGCGGCCAAGTTCACGCTGGAAGGCGAGTCGAGCTGAGACGTAGGCCACCCAGGCCCATGTCACTGCCCTGCCACGCGCGCGTGGTACGAACGCAGAACGCAAACGTATTCTTGAACGATGCCCGCCATCTGCGCGGCGGGCCGCACCGGATCGGCAGGAGCATGAAGCATGGGTGAGCGCGAAGTTGAATTGCAGGCGCGCCTGCGGGAAGACCTCATCGACAGCTGGGACGAAGAGCTGGAGATGGAGATCGACGACCACATCCTCGACGGCGAGGCTGACAATGCCGAAGCGCGCGAGGCCCGGCGCCTGTACTTCCGCGAGCTGTTCCGCCTGCAGGGCGAACTGGTCAAGCTGCAGGACTGGGTGGTCCAGACCGGCCACCGGCTGGTGGTGATCTTCGAGGGGCGCGATGCGGCCGGCAAGGGCGGCGCCATCAAGCGCATCACCCAGCGCCTGAACCCGCGCGTGTGCCGCGTGGCCGCCCTGCCTGCGCCCACCAGCCGCGAGCGCACCCAGTGGTACTTCCAGCGCTACGTCGCGCACCTGCCGGCCGCCGGCGAGATCGTCCTGTTCGACCGCAGCTGGTACAACCGCGCCGGCGTCGAGCGCGTCATGAACTTCTGCACCGACGCGGAATACGAGGAGTTCTTCCGCTCGGTGCCCGAGTTCGAAAAGATGTTGGTGCGCTCCGGCATCCAGATCCTCAAGTACTGGTTCTCGGTGACGGACGAGGAGCAGGAAGCGCGCTTCGAGGCCCGCATCAAGGACCCGCTCAAGCAGTGGAAGCTCAGCCCGATGGACCTCGAAAGCCGCCGCCGCTGGGAGGCTTACACGAGCGCCAAGGAAGTGATGCTGGAGCGCTCGCACATTCCCGAATCGCCGTGGTGGGTGGTGCTGGGCGACGACAAGAAGCGCGCGCGCCTGAACTGCATGCAGCACCTGCTGAGCCAGGTGCCGTACCAGGAGGTAGCGCATCAGCCGGTGGTGCTGCCCGAGCGCGTGCACCACGCGGAATACATCCGCCACCCGGTGCCGGACGAGATGATCGTGCCCAACCGGTATTGAGGCGACGCCGGGCACCGACCAACGAACAACGGGCCCCGGCCCTACACCGTCGGCCGCACCTCGAACCCGGGCGGCGTCGGCTCATCCTCGCCCGAGGCGGTGTCGAGCTGGGTCACCTGGGCCGCGTCGGGCCCTTCCCACATCCACTCCCGCATGCGCAGCACGGTGGTCTCGGGGCCGGACAGGAACGCCTCGACCGCCCCGTCGCGCCGATTGCGCACCCAGCCACGCAGGCCCAGGGCGCGCGCCATGTCGGCGCAGGCGGCCCGGTAGCCGACGCCCTGGACGCGGCCCTGTACGGTGACGATCACACGAAGCGTGGCGGACGTGGTGGACATAGGGGATGGCCGGACGGCGCCGGCAATCGTTGGCGTTGGGTGAACGTTGGCGAAAACATGACAAACCTGCGCTGTCGCATCCGTGTCACATTTCTGGAATGTGACGCGGGCAGACTGACAACCGCGCGGCTAGGTCTGGCGTTACGCAAGGTAAACTAGGCGGCTTGCCGCCGGGTGCCAAGCGTCACACGCGGCGCACCCGATTGAACCCTGGCTTGAAAGCCCTCCGTCCCGGTCTTTCCAATGCAGCAAAACGACAACGAAACCACGATCCGGGGCCCCTTCAGCGTCAACTTCGGCAGCCTGTTGACGGCGCCGCCCAACCGCTTCGACCTGGCGCTGCTGCCCATCATCCTGGCGGCCATCGTGCTTGTGGCCTTTGCTGCCAAGCAGATGAACGTGCCCTACACGCCCGGCGAGACGCAGTTGGACGTGAGCCTGGACGTGGTCCAGCTGCCCTACTACCTGCTGCGCACCAGCATTCGCATGCTGCTGGCGCTGGCCGCGTCGTTGGCGTTCTCGTTCGCCTTTGCCGCCATCGCCTCCAAGAACCGCACCGCCGAGAAGGTGATGGTACCGGCGCTGGACATCCTGCAGTCCATCCCCGTGCTGGGCTTCCTGTCGATCACGGTCACGGGCTTCATCGCGCTGTTCCCGGGCAACCTGGTGGGCGTGGAGTGCGCGGCCATCTTCGCCATCTTCACGTCGCAGGCGTGGAACATGGCGTTCTCGCTCTACCAATCGTTCCGCACCATCCCGACCGACCTGGAAGAGGCGGCCACGGTGTTCCGCCTGTCCAAATGGCAGCGCTTCTGGCGCCTGGAAGTGCCGTTCGCCATGCCGGGCCTGCTGTGGAACATGATGATGTCGATGTCGGGCGGCTGGTTCTTCGTGGTGGCCTCGGAAGCCATCTCGGTGTCGGGCCACGACATCAAGCTGCCAGGCATCGGCTCGTATATCTCGCTGGCGATCCAGCAGCAGAACCTGCACGCCATCGGCTGGGCCATCCTGACGATGCTGATCGGCATTCTGCTGTACGACCAACTGCTGTTCCGCCCGCTGGTTGCGTGGGCAGACCGCTTCCGCTTCGATGCGATGTCGTCGGAGCGCGAGCCGCAATCGTGGCTGCTGGACCTGCTGCGCCGCTCGGAGTGGGTCAAGGCGCTGCTCGAGCGCACCGCCGCGCTGGCCGAGCGCACGCTGTCCTGGGGCGCCGAGCGCACGCGGCCGAAGGCCTCCACCAACAGCAACGGCTTTGCCCGCTTCCCGTGGTGGAACCGGGTGGCCGACGTCATCATCATCCTGGCCGCGCTGGCGGCGCTTGTGCACATCCTGCAGTTCGTGCGCTCCGAGGTGGGCTGGGGCGAGGTCGGCCACGTGCTGTGGCTCGGCTTCCTGACCATGACGCGCGTGATCCTGCTGATTGCGCTGGCCGCGCTGATCTGGGTGCCGATCGGCATCCGCATCGGCCTGAACCCGAACGTGGCGCGCGTCGCCCAGCCGGTGGCGCAGTTCCTGGCGGCGTTCCCGGCCAACCTGATGTTCCCGCTGGCGGTGATGCTCATCGCGCGCTTCTCGCTCAACCCGGAGATCTGGTTGAGCCCGCTGATGATTTTCGGCACACAGTGGTACATCCTGTTCAACGTGATTGCTGGCGCGACGGGCATCCCGACCGAGCTGAGACTGGCCGCGCGCAACTTCGGCCTGCGCGGTTGGCTGATGTGGAAGCGCTTCCTGATCCCGGCCGTGTTCCCCAACCTGCTCACGGGCCTGGTGACGGCCGCCGGTGGTTCGTGGAACGCCAGCATCGTGTCCGAATACGTGACGTGGGGCGACCGCACGCTGGTGGCCACGGGCCTGGGCAGCTACATCGCCGAGATGACCTCCAAGGGCGACTTCCCGCGCATTGCGCTGGGCATTGTGGTGATGAGCCTGTTCGTGGTCGGCTTCAACCGGCTGCTGTGGAACCGGCTGTATGACATCGCGCAAGAGCGCACCCGCCTGTAAGACGATTTTTGTAGAGAACTCAACATGGCCACCAACGGCACCAACAGCCAAAGCGCCGAAAGCGTCATCGAGCTGCGCGGCGTCTCGAAAATCTTCCGCACGGCAGACCACACCGACCGCTCGGTGCTCGAAGGCGTGGACCTCAACCTGCGCGAGGGCGAGATCGTTGCCATGCTGGGCAAGTCCGGCTCGGGCAAATCGACCTTGCTGCGCATCATGGCGGGCCTGGTGCGCGCGGATCGCGGCCAGGTGCTGTTCCGCGGGCGCGAATACGCCGGCCCGGTGCAGGGCATCGCCATGGTGTTCCAGTCGTTCGCGCTGTTCCCGTGGCTGACCGTGCAGCAGAACGTGGAGCTGGGCCTGGAAGCGCAAGGCGTGGCCAAGGCCGAGCGCGAAGAGCGCGCCGAGCAGGCCATCGACCTGATCGGCCTGTCGGGCTTCAACAGCGCCCTGCCGCGCGAACTGTCGGGCGGCATGCGCCAGCGCGTGGGCATTGCGCGCGCCCTGGTGACCGAGCCCGACCTGCTGCTGATGGACGAAGCGTTCTCTGCCCTGGACGTGCTCACCGGCGAGAACCTGCGCGACGAAATGCTCGACCTGTGGGAAGGCCGTCGCACCAAGACCAAGGCCATCCTGATCGTCTCGCACAACATTGAAGAGGCCGTGATGATGGCCGACCGCATCGTCATCCTCTCCAGCGACCCGGGGCGCATCCGCGCCGAGGTGCGTGTGCCCTTCGCGCGCCCGCGCAATCGGGATTCCGCCGCCGTGCGCAACCTGATCGATGAGGTGTACGGCCTGATGACCACGCCCGAGCGCGTGGGCGTGCGCGTGGGCGCCGAGGCCGCCGCCGAGCAACTCGCCTACCGCCTGCCGGAAGCCGAGATCGGCCAGATGGAGGCCATCCTGGACCTGCTGGTGGAAGCGCCCTTCAACGGCCGTGCCGACCTGCCGCACCTGGCCGAAGAAGCCGGCGTGACCGACGACGACCTGCTGCCCGCCTGCGAAGCGCTGGCCCTGCTGCAGCTGGCCACGCTGGAGCGCGGCGACATCATCGTCACCCCGTTCGGCAAGACCTACATGGAAACCGAGCCGCCCGAGCGCAAGGTGCTGTTCGGCCAGAAGCTGCTGGAGCAGGTGGCCCTGGCCGCGCACATCCGCACCGAGCTCGACACCAACGAAGACGGCGAGATTCGCGAAGCACACGTGCTGCGCGAACTGGAGGCCTACCTCAAGCCCGAGGAAGCCGAGCGCGTGCTCAAGATCGCCATTGAATGGGGCCGCTACGGCGAGGTGTACGAGTACGTGTACAACACCGGCATGCTGATCCTGCCGCGCGAGGAGCGTGAAGAGCGGGAGGCGGAGGAAGGTGGGGATGGGGCGGCGGCGGCCTGAGGCCAGCCCTAGTGGTTGTTCACGCAGAGAAGAAAGAGCCGCATGATGCGGCTCTTTTCATGTTCACGCGTGCGTTCCTGCGCGACGCGACAGCCGCCCGCTGCCGGCCGCCTCTTGCCATCCAATCTCTTGCCCTCGAAGAAGCGTCATGCCGAACCGGCTTCGGTCAGTCGCTGCGGCTAGCGAGCGGTTGCTGACGCAGTCGGCCAACAGCCTGCCCGTGGTTAGTGCCCGACCGGTCCGGATACGTACTGCCCCCTTGCCCCGAAGGTCGGGCGCTTGACCCCAGAGACAGTCCTGAGAGGCATTGGGTAAGCGACCGCCGTGATGGCACCCGTGACGCCATCGAGCAATTCGAGGCTGGTCGCGACAGGTATCGGGCTCGACGGGAAGACCTGCCGAATCAGCGGGCGGACCGCGCTGCGGCTTTCGGTGATCGCAGGGAAGTCCAGTGACGCCGACACGCCAGGCGCGAGCACGACTTCGATGATGGCGGGTTTGCCATCGGGCCCAATGATCGTCCGGTCGTCCGCATCGACAAAACTCAGTTCCACCCTGATCGGATCTGGCAGGGCGACGGCATCTTGCGGATATGCCGTGGCGCTAAAGCGTGCGGTTCTCCCCCGCTCCAGCACGAACAGGCCAAAGCGCGAGGTGGGGCAGGATGCGTCGGTCGGTGATATCGGGTAACACGGGTCTGGCGGAGTGGCGACCTTCATGACCCGGCTGACGCCATCGAAGATTTCCGCACTGAGCATCGGTGAGCACCCCGCAGACAGTTGCGGCGGGATCTGTCGCACCAGTGGCCGCACTGCGATGCGATTGCCGATACCGACGGCACGGCTAGGCGCGACAAACTCAAGCGATTCTGTCGAGCCTGGTGCGATCGTCACACGTTCGCGATAGGGCTGCCCCCCTTCCTCGTTGACGAGAGGACGACCGTGGGCATCGACGAAGCTCAGTTCGAACTGACACGGCGTCACCATCTCACTCACCTGCGCCGGGCCACTGGCCACGGTCAGACGCATGACTTCTCCAGCAACGACACCGGTCATCCCGAACACGCCGTTGATGCCACCACTAATGGTGGCCGCACCGACACTCGTAGATAGGACAACCATGACATTGCAAGCGAGAAACAAGGGGAGCGAGCGCGCCCTCTTCTTCAAAGTCAGCCTGTTCTTCTTTGTTGAATCGTCACGACCCAAAAATCGGCAGCGCATTGGCGCGGCCGAAACCACGCGGGGCGCTTCAAGCCTGAGATTCGTGGTCCTGGCTCCCGGGCCGCTGCGCTCACTCCAGCGACTGGAGCATGGCTCGATTGAATGCACTGCTATCCATGCCGCGCCTCGGCACGCTGTGCCTCCGCAAGCGCCCGTTCTCGCAAGATTCGCTCCAATGTCGACACTGCAAGCGTTCAGGGGCTCACGGTCGTCGCGGGAAGGGATTGCGGGCACAACCTGTTTCAGGGCTGTAACAGTGCGACTGGACAACGAGGTCCTTATGGGTGATACCCCGATGGCCACGATGGCGAGAATCGAAGCAAAGCTCGCAGAGATGGCGCAAGGTCAGCTGAAAGAGGTGTCACCCAAGTCAGTCCCATGGCAATTCAATAGAATGTTGGGAGGCAGACATCCATCGACGGTTGGTGCACGAGCAGTACTTATGTGCTCTTGGGGAGAGTGACGTATCGTGAGCAATGCGAAACCGGACGCGCGGCGCACGCTTCTCACCGAGAAAGCTGCGCTCAGCAGGGCGCTACGCCTGAGCGTGCCGCCCGAGGCCAGGCCCGCGCCGGTGAACCGGAAAGACTGGCTCCGGCAGAGGAAGGAGCAATTGCAGGCTGCCCGTGCCGCTGCCAAGCAACGGCGCGATCAACTCAGGGCCGAAATCCTGTCGGCCGCGCAGGATGTTGCCCGAGAGGAGCGTGTTGCCGCACGCCTGGAAGCTGACCGCCTCAAGGCAGAAGCCAAGACCGCAAGCGTGCACGCAAGGGAAGACGCACGCGCTGCCGCCAAGTTCGAGCACGGCAAACCCACCCGCGCACCGTCAAAGCGCAAGGCGCTTGGCACGGGCAAACGCAAACTGATCTCGTATGCGGATCTGCTGCGCATGCGTGGGTGATCTGGTGGAGGTTCGAGGGGGCGGACCGGTCGACCGTGTACTCGCCTTCATCGCCTTCGTGGTTGCCCCCTTCATTGCTCCCCAAGTCTCGGCCTACCCTCCGTTGGCCGAGCCTGAAGCGATCACCTCTACCGAGCGGTCGCGCTTGTGCGTGGCGATCTGCCACGTGTTCCCCCACCCGTCTCTGACCATGGCGCGCCGATCGCCATACGGCATGTCGGCCGGCCGTTCGAGTGAGACCGCATTTGCCGCAATCGCTCGCGCATAGGTCGCATCCGTGTCCGCCACATAGACGTACAGAAACGCTGGGGCCAGGTCGCGCAGGCCACCGCCATCACTGACCATCAAGATGGAGTCCCCGATCCTGATTTCGGCAGGCCGTCCGGGATGGAATTCGCCCTGCGCCTGAAAGACCGTCTTGATGAAGGTCACCAGGCCCTCCGGATCGCGCACGACGATTCGGGGCGTAACGGTATGCCATCCGTCCGGCTGGAATGTGACCATGGCGCACGTCCTCAGAGGAGACTCGTCAAGCGATTGTGGCCTGATGGCGGGCTGTCCGCAAAGGGTTGCGGATTCAACTGGCTGCTGCGCATGGATCAAGCGTGGCTCCTTCGCTCGGGCGCAACGGCCTTGCGCGAATCGGCAGGCAGCGGCAACCACTGGGCACAGCTCGGTCAGATGAACGGGCATTATGGGGTGCGGCTGCCAGCCGGTTTTCGATCACCGGGCCGCATGGCCGATACTGCGAGGTTTTCCTATACTCGACCAGGCAAATCCGGGCATGAATCAGTACTAAAAAATGTATGGTCTGCCCCGGTCTTGCAAGCTGTCTTTGCCGACGTCAGAAGAACGTTTTGCGTCAATGTATCCGGCCTACAGTTGGGAACGCTGGCTCCCGGCCTTGATGGAATCCGCGCGCGCCTTGCCTCATAAAGCGTTCAGTCACGGAAGACTGCTTTTTTAGCCAGGCTAAAGGCGCGCCGGTCAACGGTTCTGTCATCAACAACTACGGCTCGCAAAAACAAGACGGTGTGACTTCCTTCGGAGGTTCGATGGTGCTCAGGTGGTCATCGGCGCATTCGGAAACGGTCGATACTGTTCGCCGCTAACGAGCACCTTCCAGCAGATGCGGGCGATCTTATTCGCAAGAGCGATCAGCGCGACGTGTGGGTGGCTGCGCTTCTCAATTTCCTGGAGCCATTGCCCCATACGAGATCGCTCACGCTTCATGTGGATCATCAGCGCACGCGCCCCCTGGATCAGGAGCATGCGCAAGTAGCTGTTGCCTCGCTTGCTGATGCCACCGAGATTTGACTTGCCACCGGTCGAGTACTGTTTGGGCACCAGTCCAAGCCACGCAGCAAGGTCGCGCCCCTTGCCGAACGCTTGGCCGCTACCGATCGCGGCGACCATGGCGCTTGCAATGATGGGACCGACCCCAGGCACGGTGGTGGCGCGCCGGCACAACTCGGAGTCTCTGGCAATCTCATGGATTTCGGCGGAAACCGAATCGATCTCCTTGTCGAGCCCTTGCCAGCGCTCCCGCAAGCGCTGCAAGAGCTGGCGCATCCTTATCGACAAGCCGTTCTCTGCACCTTCCAGAATGCGCGGCAAGCTACGTGCGAACAAGGCACGCCCGACGGGGATCACGATGCCGTGCTCGAGAAGCAAGGCACGCATCTGGTTCACGACAGCGGTACGTTCGACGATGAAGCGCTGCCGGACACGATGAATGGCTTGCATCTCCAGCTGGTCGGTCGACTTGAGTGGCACTGTTCGCATGGTGCCGCGACTGGCGGCCTCGGCGATCGCCTCGGCATCGTTGAAGTCGTTCTTGTTCGACTTCAGGTAGGGCTTCACGAACTGGGCCGGGATCACGCGCACCGTGTGTCCGGCACTCTGGAAGCGACGTCCCCAGTATTGCGAGCCAGGACAAGACTCCATGGCGACGATGCACGCAGGTGCCGTGACGGCAAACTCCGCGAGCTGGGTGCGATTGAGCTTCTTGCGAAACAACGGATGGCCCCGATCGTCCATCGCAACGAGGTGGAACCAGTTCTTGCCGAGATCGATCCCGATGACGCGAACAGCTTCATTGCTCATGGTGGCCTCCCGTTAGAGGAACCCAGTATGCCGGTGTTCGGCAGGAGGGGCAGACCATTCCATTAAGCAGGGGGGCACGCCATGCAGGCAGCCAAGAGGTACCCGTTCCGTATTGCACTGCTCATCATGCTCGGCTGCTTTGCAAATGCCGGACACGCGCAAGTCGCGCAAGCCGCGCGAATCGAGGTGATCCCGATCCCATCCGTCACGCTGACAGATCAGGAGTTCCTTGCCGGCCGCGAAGATGGCAAGCCAGTCACGGTGGCTGGCGAACTCCGGCTCCCCCGGGGTGGCACCGATCGGCTTCCGCTCGTCATCCTGCTGCACGGCTCTGGTGGGGTTCTCGGCTACGTTATGGACTGGGAGCAGGATTTTCTGTCGATGGGCGTGGCAACGTTTGTCATCGACAGCTTCTCGAGTCGGGGCATCGTCAACACAAACAGCGACCAGTCTCAACTCGGTCGCCTGGCGCAAACCGAAGACGCCTACCGTGCGCTCGGAATTCTGTCAAAGCACCCCAGAATTGATCCGACCAAAGTGATGCTCATGGGATTTTCGCGCGGAGGACAAAACGCGCTTTACGCGAGCATGAAGCGCTTCCAACGGATGCACGCGCCGCCGGGTGTCCAGTTTGCGGCCTACACGCCTTCTATCCGGACTGCTCCAACACGTATCTCGAAGACGAAGACCTCGTTGCCAGGCCCGTGCGAGTCTTTCATGGCGCGGCTGACAACTACGCTTCCATCGTGCCATGCCGCGCATACGTAGCGCGCCTGCAAGCGAAGGGCAACGACGTTCAACTCATGGAGTACGCCGGCGCGAATCATGTCTTCGATTGGCGGGCGCTCAAGCAGCCGCAGCAAATGCCGCAAGCGCAAACCACACGAAACTGCCGGACTGTGGAGGTTGAACACGGGCTGCTGATCAATGCCAGGACCAGGCAGCCGTTTACGTACGGCGATTCATGCATCGAGCGCGGGACGACCGTCGCGTACGACGAAAGCGCGGCGGCCAAGGCCAGAAAGACGGTGAGCGAGATTGTGGCAGCCGTGGTCAAGCCCTAGCGTCGTTTGCGGAGGGCGCTGCATGCGTACGAGCGCACACCTGAAGGTCGTCATCGCACTCGCGACCGTTCTTGCCGGATGCGGTACCACGCCGCTGGGCAACCCGCAGCTGCTGGCGTTCTTGCAGGACGGCGCGACGACGCGCGAGGATGTCTACCTGCAGTTGGCAGAGCCCAGCGCCCCACGCCCTCCCCTCACTTCCACTGATGTAGGAATCTCTACAGCATTGCAGCAGTTATGACGGCCACCTATGCTGCCGTCATGACGACCTCCTCCGATTCCTGGCTCCTGCTGATCGTCAGCCTGCCGACCGCCAGCGCAACGGCGCGCATGCGGATCTGGCGCGCCATCAAGACACTCGGTTGCGCTGCCCTGCGTGACGGGGCCTACCTGTTGCCGGCGCATGCAGAGCTGGCCGCGCAGCTACGCATGCTGGCCGACGAGGCCGAGCAGGAAGACGGTCAGGCCTGGTTGCTGCGCGTGCAGGCCGACGCGGCGGCGGAAACGGGCGCCTACCGGGCCCTGTTCGATCGCACGCCCGACTACACCGATTGGCTCGCCGAGTTGTCGGAAGCGCGCAAGACGCTGCCCGAGCTGGCGGCCGCCGAGCGCAATCGCCTGCACCGCCGCCATGCGCGCGCCTACGAAGCCATTCGCCAGATCGATTTCTTCCCGAATGAGGCGTCCGTACGCGCCGCCGCGCAGTGGCGGGATTTTGCTGCCGCCATCCAGGCCATCCAGTCGCCCGGCGAGCCGCGCGCAGCCGACGGCAACATCCCCCGGCGCGACCCCTCCCAGTACCAGGGCCGCCTGTGGGCAACACGCCGCCACCTGTGGGTGGACCGCGTCGCCAGTGCCTGGCTGATCCAGCGCTTCATCGATCCGCACGCACGCTTTGCCTGGCTGGACAGCCCCGCCGATTGCCCTGCCGACGCACTGGGCTTCGACTTTGATGGCGCCACCTTCACGCACGTCGGCGAGCGCGTGTCGTTCGAGGTGCTGCTGGCGAGCTTCGGGCTGGACGACAACCACGGCCTCGCCCGGCTCGGCGCCGTGGTGCATGCGCTGGATGTGGGCGGCTCGACCGCGCCCGAAGCCAGCGGCTTCGAAGCCATCCTGGCCGGCGCG